>CANIBN010000165.1 GCA_947465505.1 Acidimicrobiales bacterium
GCCGAGAAGCAGATGATTCAGGACTACATCGCCGAGAGCTATGCAGAGCGCCAAGCCGCTCGCCTGCTCACGCTGCAGGCAGCGTGGAAGATGGACAAGTTGCACGAGGCCGGCAAGCACTACAGCGATGCCCGCATCGAGATCGGAGTCATCAAGTTCTGGGGCGCCAAGGTGCTCTACAACGTGATCGACCGTGCGATCCAGGTTCACGGTTCGCTTGGTTACACCACCGACCTACCGCTCGAGTCGATGTACCGGCACGCACGCGCTGCACGCATCTACGACGGCCCGGATGAGGTGCACAAGGTCACCGTGGCCCGTCAGGTCCTCAAGGACTACCGTCCGCACGAGGTGCCGAGCGAGCACGTCCCGACACGCCGCAGGGCTGCGATCGAGAAGTTCGCCGAGTACCTCGAAGGCGTCGACGCCTGACCCAGTTCCTCAGGATCTCGGTCGATTTCTCGTGAACAGGTCACAAGAAATCGACCGAGATCTTCCGGGGTGGGTGTGCTCTCTCGAGAGCGTTAGCGCTTGTAGGTTCCGCTGACGCTGGCGGACTGAATGGTGGCGGCTCCGATTGCCTGGAGCGCGGTGTTGGGGTCGGTGCCACTCGTGATGGTGACGTTCGAATCGAGCGCGTCTACCTCGTAGAGATAGTTGTGCAGCGAACCCTTCGGTGGGCAAGGGCCGTCGTAGCCGATCGTTCCCTTGCTGTTCTTGGCCTGCACAGCGCCAACGGGGATGACGCCCTCTGCAATGCCCCCTGCGCTCGGCTTGAGGCCCGTGATGACCCAGTGCGTGTAGTCCTCGGCCTCGAGATCGATCACTTGGATGGCGATCTCCACCGTGCCTTCGGGAAGGTTTGTCCAGCTGATGGCCGGCGCAACGTTCTTCCCGTCGCAGGTGAACGTGGCCGGGATCGCCTCACCCTCGCGGAACGGCAGTGTGGCGGTCATTCCGTTCTCGCCCTCGGCTTCTTCCTGTGCCTCGGCCGCTGCGTCGTCGAGGAGATCGGTGCCATCGCTTCCCTCGTCGCCCGGAAGCGTCTCGTCGGTGAATTCGTCGATGGCGTCGTCGACGGAGGTGGTGGTGTCCTTGATGATGGACTTCGTGCCGCCGTTCTCGGGGGCCAGTGAGCGACCGTCATTGGCGCAACTGGCGAGAACCGTGCATGCGGCAAGAGCGAGTAGGGCGAGACGGCGACGCATGGGTCCCGACACTATTGCGTTGTCGTGGGCGAACGGTGTCGGTGCTGCCGCTAGCCTCACGATGATGTCGCACGAGGCGCCACTGTGCATCCTGACGGTGCACGCCCACCCCGATGACGAGGCCTCCAAGGGTGCTCCCACCATGGCCCGCTACAAGGCCGAGGGAGCGCGCACTGTCCTCGTCTGCTGCACCGGCGGCGAGGAGGGTGACCTGCAGAATCCCTCGCTCCGAGAGCCTGGCGGGCCGTTCCACGGGGTCGCTGACCACGACGAGAAGGCCCTGCTGGCCGCACTGCGCCCGCTCGAACTGGCTGAGTCGGCTCGAATCATCGGTTTCGACGAGGTAGTGATGCTCGAGTACCGGGACTCGGGGATGAAGGATGCGCCGTCGAACGAGCATCCCGAGTGCTTCCACGGTGCAGACCTCGACGAGGCCGCTGGACGATTGGTGAGCGTGTTGCGCCGCGAGCGTCCGCACGTGATCCTCACCTATTCCGACGACCAGCGCGGCTACCCGCATCCGGATCATGTGAAGGTGCACGAGGTGTCGGTGCTCGCGTTCGAGCGCGCAGGCGATCCAGCGTGGTACCCGGAAGCGGGCGAGCCGTGGACGCCGCTCAAGCTGTACTACACCGTGTGGTCAAAGGCCAGGCTCGTTGCGGTGCACGAGGAACTGCTGCGACTGCGGGGTTCCTCACCGTTCGAACAGGCATGGCTCGACCGCCCGGGTCACGACCACCGCATCACCACCAAGTTGCACATTGCGGAGTATCTCTGGGCACGATCCGGTGCCCTTCGGGCGCATGCCACGCAGGTTGATCCCAACGAGGCATGGTGGTTCGGGCTCAGCGACGACGAACTCGCCGCTGTCTACCCGTGGGAGGACTGGGTGCTTGCCCGATCCCACGTGGGTATGCCGCCCGATGGCGTGCTCGAGGACGACCTCTTTGCCGGTATCAGAGAGCGTGTGCAGCGATGAGCGATTCGACCGTTCAGTACCGAGTGTCATTCGGCAAGAAGGACGAAGCCGTAGAGGGCCCCGACGACGCTGCGCTCGTGGTGTCGGTGGCTGCTGGTGACACTGCGCTTGAGCCTCAGGTCGCGTTCATGTCGGGAAAGCTGAAAGCCGAGGGCAACACCGGGTTGTTGTTCGAGGTGTTCAAGTCCGGCGCTGCGGCCGACACCCTCCGTCGTCTCGCCATCCGCTAACCCGCCGCTCCACCACCTCGCTCCACCACCCACGTTCTCGGTCTCGAAAACGCTCAAAACGTGCAGTTTGGGGACCGAGAACAACCGAGGTGAATGCTTCTCGGTCTCGAAAACGCTCAAAACGTGCAGTTTGGGGACCGAGAACAAATGGGGTTAGGGGGCGCGCATGGCGTTGCGCAAGGCGCGGTAGCCAATGACCGTGGCGCCTGCCGCAGCCACGGCTTCGCGCACCTCGGCGGCGTGGTCCACCATGAGCCGGTAGTCGTCGATCCATTCTTCGGCGTCGTCGGAGATGGCTCGGACTTCGGGAGTGTCGATGGTGGGCTGCACGTGAATCTCGGTGACGCCTGGCTCAAGCGACGAGAGGGCCTCGAACACACGCTCGCGGCTGCCGGGGCGCCAGTCGTGATCGAAGTGATCGGGAAAGACGATCCCCTCTTCCGCAGCGAGCTGGCGGAACGGGAATCCCGCCCGGTCGACGGGCACCGTGGAGGGAAGGCGAATCGGCAACCGGAACTCGACTGCGAGATCGAGGTACACGTCGAAGAACTCGGGCCGCAGCGTGATGGCGCTGAGGTGCGGAGCGAGGTGGGTGACGTCGATGCCCCACACGATGGCCCGTTCGATCTGGGCACGGCACTCTCGCCGAACCTCGTCGGCATCGGCGTGCTCCCACAGGTCGTCGATGCTCGCCGGGAAACCACCACCGCCCGACAGCAGCGACGGAGCATGTGTGATGGGCCCCCACTGATAGAGCGGATGCTCGGAGTTGAGGGTGAGGTGTACGCCGAGGTCGTCACCGCGGTACATCGACGCGGCGTGGTGTGCCCACGGCGCCGGCACCATGAGCGACGCGCACGAAGCGGCGCCATCCCGGAGTGCCGAATAGACGCCGATGTTTGCAGCATGGGACGAACCGAGATCGTCGCAACTGATGATGACGAGTTTGGCGTCTGCCGCGTACCCCAGGCGTTCGGCGAGCGTGGTCACGCCCCTGACGCTATCGGCACGCCTACCGCGGGCACGCGGACCACAGCCCGAGTGACGCCCGTTCGGCCGCCGTTGCTGCGGCAGCGAACTCGGCGGCGTGGGCCGTGTTGGGGGCGATGCGTAGTGGGACGGCGAGACCTGAGTTCACGAGTTCCAGATTGACAAACAGCCCATCGGATGCCCGGTACACGTAGACGAGCAGGCGGCCGTAGTCGTCACGGGGTTCGAGGTCTCGCTCCACGCGCACCTGCGTGCCGCTCGGGAGCAGGTGCTTGGTCTCCTGCTTTGCTTCTGGGCCGAAACATTCGATGGGCTTTCGCGGATCGACGGTCTCGGGGGTGTTGATGCCGATGAGTCGCACACGCTCACGGCGCTTGCCGACACGCAGGTCGACCGTGTCGCCGTCGACCGCTCGGATCACCACGGCATTGGGCTCGAGCACGGTCGGGCCGGTGTCGGTCGGGAGGCCCACGCCGGTCGTTCCACAGGCGGTGAGCGTGGAAACGAGAACGAACAACAGCGCAATCGCAGTTGGTGACCTGGGGATCCGCGGTGCCATGTGGATCGTTCTACAGTCGAGGCGTGACAGGCGCTCCGAGGCGAACGATTTGGTGGGAACACGATGACGCGGATGCGGCGGCTGTCGTTATCGACCAGCGTCGCCTTCCCCATGCGCTCGTTCACGATCGGTGGATCTGTGTCGAGGACGTCGCTGCTGGCATCGCAGACATGACGGTGCGTGGAGCCCCGCTCATCGGTGTGTCGGCCGCCTACGGCATGGCCCTCGCCGCACGTCGCGATACGGCGCTTGGTTCGCTGCACCAGGCCGCTGACCTGTTGGCAGCGACACGACCCACCGCAGTGAACCTTCGTTGGGCGCTTGATCGATGTCTTGACCTGGTGCGGCACCTGGCCGACAGCGAGCGTGAAGCTGCGCTCCGGGCATTCGCGGTAACCCTCGCCGACGACGACGTGGAGCAGTGTCGACACATCGGTGTGTCCGGACTCGACCTCATTCGAGACATCGCAGCACGCACTGATCGTCCGGTGCAGGTGATGACACACTGCAATGCCGGCCGGCTGGCATGTATCGAACTCGGTACCGCAACATCGCCGGTGTATCTCGCTCGCAAGGAGGGGATTGATGTCCACGTGTGGGTGAGCGAGACTCGTCCGCGCAACCAAGGTGCTGCACTCACCGCCTGGGAGCTTGGTGATGCCGGGGTGCCACACACCCTCGTCGTCGACAATGCGGCAGGGCATCTCCTCATGAACGGCATGGTCGACCTTGTGATCGTCGGCGCTGACCGTGTCGCGGCCAACGGCGACACCGCCAACAAGATCGGCACGAGTCTCAAGGCCTACGCCGCATCGGTGGCAGGTGTGCCGTTCTATGTGGCGCTTCCGTGGTCGACCTTTGACCGAGCGTGTCCAGATGGTGGTTCGATCCCCATCGAGGAACGCGACGAGGATGAAGTGCTCGTGGTGAACGGTGGTCCGGTTGGGCCTGCGAGCACACCTGCGCGCAACTGGGGCTTTGACGTCACCCGAGCGAAATTCGTGACGGGTTTCCTCACGCCGAGTGGACGACTGCTTGCTGAGGAACTGGCGCTGTACGCGCCGCGCTGAACCGTTACGCCACAGTGCTGGCGGTTGTAGTCGTCGTTGTGGTTGAGGTCGTCGTGGTGCTTGTGGTGCTTGTGGTGGTTGGCGGAGCAGCAACGCGTACGGTGCGGCACTTCAGCGTTCGGATTGAACGCCCTGCCCCCACGCCGAGTGCCTGCACGCAGATGCGATGCCGTCCTCCACGTACGGATACCTCGAAGTCGCCGCCGTGGAAAGGCCCGTTGCCCGGATACGTGGTGCCGACGGCCGCACGTTCCGCATTTGCGAGGAAACGCTTTGACTCCCGTCCGTCCACCAGCACTCGCACCACGATGGGCAGGCTGGTTTCGGGGTCGAGCGCCCACCCCGTGAGGTCGACAGTTTCCGGGCCACTCGCGGTGATCGTCCACGAACCGATCGGATCGATGCCCTTTGCGTGCGGCACTCCGAGAGCGGCAGGTCGCAGCGACTGGAAGTGCTTGGCCTCCTCGTAGCCGAGGGCAAAGAACACGACACCTGCGAGTCCCTTGGCGAGTGCCTGCTCAACCTTCTGCTTGGTGCTGCCGGCGTCGGGGTAATACACCGTGTGCGACACGGTGCACAGCGGTGGGTTTGCCGGAGCAGTAGTCGTGGTGGTCGAGCCTGAGGTGGCCGA
>CANIBN010000166.1 GCA_947465505.1 Acidimicrobiales bacterium
CCATAAGCACGTCAATCGGCGCATCAACGGTGAACGTCTCGCCGGCAAACATCCAGGTCGTGCTGGCAATGATGTCGAAGGTTCCCTTGTCCCATTTCTTGCGGTCGGCGCTGTAGACGGTGTTGGGCAATCGCTTCGAGGCATCCTTCGGCGCAGAGCCCCCTCGCAGGACGCGCACCGTGGGCCTAGCCTCGAGCAGCGCTCGCAGGAAATTATTGATCGCCTCGTGGCTGAATGCGGTCAGCCCTACGCCCTTGCCCGCATCGATGAGTGCCAGCGCAAGGCGCACCCCCGTGTAGGTCTTGCCCGTCCCGGGAGGCCCTTGGATGGCGAGCGTGCTCTCCATCAGGGAAGCGGCGAGCGCCGACAGTTCCGCTACGCCGGGCACGATGGGATTCACGTGATCCCCCGTCGGCGCAAAGCGCGGCAGTGAGCGCTGGAGCAGCGCAACACGGGTCGCATCACCCGGGTGCGGCGTGCCATCAAGTACGCGTTGAGCAAAGGCCGCCAACTCGGTTTGCTTCGCCCCGGGCTCGACGAAACTCGTGAACACCACCGCATCGGGATAGATGCCGCTTTCGGCGAGGCTCTCCTTCCACGTCACCGACAGGCGCCGTGCGGCGATATCGAGGTCTGCACTTATCCGGCGATACCCGCCATCACTCAGGGGGAACGCGTAAGCGCCTCCCTTGGCCCCGAGTACGCGAGCATCAAGAACCTGCTTGGGAAACGCGAACTCTGCCCGGTCGTAGACCTGCTTTCCCACCTTGCCGACCATGCCGACGAAGGTGAGCCCACCGATTACCTCTGGGTGCTGCAGGTGATCGTCGCGATCCCCGTCCAGCATGACGACACGCTGGGTGAAGTAGGTGCGTCGTTCGCGGGTCCAGTACCCAAGTAGATGAGCGAGGAGTTCCTTCCAGTCCTCGCCGGTCGCCATCAGCCCGGCAACAAGCGCATCAAGCGGCGGTTCCTCGTACTCCTCGACACCTGGATCGACCCGCGCGTCCTCGTCCTGCAGCGGGCCGGCTAGCAACCAGTCCCGCACGGCCAGAGTCGCCCGAACGTCGTCCTCGTTGTACTTCGCGATCTGAACGAGGTCTGCTGGGTCGCCGTTGGTGCACCAGCGGTCGTAGGCGATCACAGCTCCAGCGCCCTGATTGATCTCGTGACTCCGCTCGTACCCCGCCACGCGCTCCAGCACTTTGAGGCTGTAGGACTCTGCGCCGACCAGAAGCACCTGGCGAACCACGTCGAGGACGTCCACGAACACACCGGACTGTACGAGGGCAGCGAGGCGCTGTTCCCCCGTGCCGTGTTCCTTCGCGAGGTTCTCCAGCGAGGATCGCTCGGTGTGGTTGTAGTGGTAGACGTGCATGCCCGGATGGGCCGTGCGGCGCTGCTCGATGAAGTCAATGAGGTCTGCGGTCTGTTGCGCCTCTTCGTCCGTGTCGTGCGCCCATCGAGCGTGATACGTCCATACACCTGTCGCTGGGTCACGCATGAGATATCCAAAGAGGAAGAACAGGCCGCGGGCAGGGGTCCAGAAGGGGTGTCCCTCATAGTCGAGGATGATGTCGCCGGCGTCGGGCCTAGGGAGACGAGATCGGACCGGATCGGTCTCGTCACCCCGGTCCAGGGGTGCAGTTGGGGGAGGTGCGTCTGGAACCGCAGCACGCTGCAGCCTCGCCTGACGACTCAGGATGGAGACCCGTTCGGCTCTCAGGCCCGGCATCTCGATGTCCACGCCTGCGAGTGCAGCCATCGTGCTGATACCCGCTGCTTTCAGTGCCTCTTGCTCGTTCGCGCGGATTCCCGCGGTGTAGTGCAGGGAGTCCTGTCCCCTCCATACCGAGTCACAGTGATCGGCGAACTCACAGAAATCGCAGTGGGAGCAAGGCCGCGGGACTGTCGCGTCTTCGTCCTGTCCAGCAGCGCCTAGTCCGCGTACAACGGAGGCCAGTTGCGTGCGCAGGCGACGCCAGTACGCGTCAACCGTTGACAGCCGAATCCTCTCGGTGTCGCCCGAGCCGAGGTGGAGATGGACGAACTCGGGTGTGATTCCCTGAAGTGCCGCCAACGCCTCGGCGTAGAAGCAGAGCTGGAGAACATGACCCGGCTTTGCCTCGGTACGAACAAGCTTTGCGTCGACCGGTTCATAGCTGAACGGACCGAGTTGCGACGGTCGATTTACCTTCTGGAGGAAGTCCGCGATGCCGCGAACTCCATCGTGGACGAGCGGGAGTTGGTATACGACGTCGTGGCCGGCCGAGAGCAGATCGCGACTTCGTGTGGCCCACTGCTCGAACGACTCTCCGCTCGCTCTGCCAGGCGCCTCGACCACGTCAAGCCCACTCGCCACGAGTAACGCGAGATAGGCCCGCTCGTGCTCAATGCCCTTGTCCGCAATGAGGCGGGCAAACTCCCCAAACGCATAGTTCGTGGGCTGCAGCACGCCCGCATCGACCAATCGGCGCAGCGTGAGGTAGTGCCCGCAATCGAGCCAGGCCGTGATCTTTGACGGCGTCAGAAGGTGACTCGTTGGCGATTTGACCGGGTCTTGATTGGCTCGGTCGAGTGGTTGCTGCTGAGTCATCTTTGCCCCATTGTTCCGAACGGCTTCTCCTTTCTAGTTCAGAAGTGGGGGCAAGGCGACCGTGGAACGTCTCGGTCTGCGACGTGGTGGATCGATAATGGGTAGAGGGGTGCCTAATCCGTGAGCAGGGGTTTGTGCCTTCCCTGCTGCTCCCCCGGCCTTCGGAGCCCGGCGGACAGACGCGCGTTGGTCTCTAAATCTCCTTACAGGAATCGGGTACCTTCTGGAAATGAGCGAATCTCCGGTTTCCTCGACTCAGCGGCGAAAGTTCGACCAATTCCGAGCACTTCAGTCTGCAAATGACGCCATGACCGCCTGCCGAGCAGTGGTGTCAGCGGCCGGACTCCGTCAAGACCAGTTGGGTACACATTGGGGTGTCACCGTCTGTGTTGAGCAGGGAAGTCAAGTAAGGCTGAACGTCGGGAATCGAATTCTCTTCGAAGTGACCGATGACAACCGGTACGACGTGTTTCTCATCCACGGCAGCCGCATCCCATTTCGCTGGATCCGGTACGGCGAGGTCCGTGGTGGGTTTGCTCAGGTGAAGGACTCGATCGTGCTGCGTGCCGACCGAGTCAAGGACGTGCAGTCGTTCGTTGGCGCGAGGGGTATTGCGGAAAAGTTGTCCGCTCATGCTGAAGCCAGTTGGCGAACACTCCCCAAGGCGGATTGGCACAACCCGCTGGTCACGCCTCTCCTGTTCCTTTAGACGGTCTAGCCGGTTCCTTCACAAGCAGTTTGGGTGTTCGGCCCCAACACTGCGTACCTCGAGAATGTCGGGCTCTCGCTCGATCTGATCGTTGCGGAACTGACCATTGCCTGACCCAGGTCACCAACCGCGGCTTCGTCGTCGGTTGCCTCGAGCATCGCTGTCCACACACCCATGAGCGCGTGGGCGAAGTCGTCACCACGGGTGTCGTACACACGGTTCTTGAAGTTCCGGTAATCGATCTGCTCGATCTGCTCCGCCACCCATCGGGAGTAGGTTTCCCGGCGACAGATTGTTCGGTACGGATAGTCAGAGCCGGCGCCGAGCACGATCTCGTCACTGCCAAGCGCTGCCAGTGGCTCGAGCGAGATCCGGTCACGCGCCCGCACCACCAGGTGATCGGGATCGTCGCGCCGGGCGACCGCACTCACGAACCCGGTCTCGGTGAATACCCACATTGCTTTTCCTCCCCTGAGCAGGCCGGATAACGTTTCGAGCCACTGCGTGCGTTATACATCCGAATGACACCGCCCTGCCCACCCATCCGCCGCCCGCTTGCCGTAGCTCAGGGGTGCCGCTGACGTGGGGCTCGTCGGCGCGTATCTCTGGTACCGGCACGGCAAGAAGAAGGCCGAGCGGCGAGCTCGACGTGAGTTTGCCGACCTCGAGGATGAGCTCGACAACACCGACGACGTGTGCCAGAACTGCGGATATACCGCCACACAGCACAGCGACGAGGGCGACTGCCCGTCGTACGACTGACGTGCCAAGGTCGTCAACGTCGTCAGCGACGTTGCTTCGACGGCGGATCGAAACGGATCGGCGGGTTGAGTTCCGTTGCGGTGCCCGCTCGATACCACTTGGGCTGCCGGCCGGGACGCGCCTCGCCAAGCGACTCCGCCTCGGAGTCGTGCAACTCCACCACGAAGTTGCGGGCAGCCTCAACCTTGCGGCGGAAGTTCGTCTGGTCGATCCGCACCCTGCGGCCGCGAACCCGTTCGTAGACCTCTTTCAACTGGTCGATCTTGAAGGGCTGATCGGGATGCTCGAGCATGCCGATCGCCACGGGCTTCGTCTCCAACAGCCGTCGCGCCGCCCTGCGGGCCTCACGGATCGTGTCGCCATGACGCACGTCGTTCTCGACGAAGAGGTCGGGGTCGTCCAAGTCGTACCACTGCCGCCATGTCCCGGTCAGACCAAGTGGCCGACCGAGCACGACGTAGCTGAGCGTGAGGATCGGTCCGTGCCGCAACCGGTCCTTGTATCGGTACACACCGACCATTTCGGGTTCGTGGGGCACCGCCGTTGGTCCGGCTACCTCCTCGAGCAACCGGCGTGCTCCCTGCGTCGGGTGCTCGGCGCCACGCAGTGGCTCCTGCAGCGTCTTGAGCCCGCCGGACTCCGAGGTGCGGAGACAGGAGGCCACGAGGCGCCCTTTGTAGAGGTTCAGGTAGATCACCTCCACCTCGACCGTTACCGCGGCCTCATTCATCGATACCCCCTCTGAGCAGGACCGATGAAAAGGTAGTACCTACTCTTAAAAAGAGCATAATGGGCGCCCACATGACCACAACATCAACAACCACCCACTCACCAACCAAGGAGAACCCATTGCCCACCACACCCACCCGTCGACCCGAACTCTCGGGGGTCTGTCGATGAACGCCGACCAACTCAGCGAACTCATCCAGGGGGTCGGCGAACTCGTCAGCCCCGGCTCCGCCTCCGAGAACGATCCGACGGTGGTGAACCTCCCCGAGACCGGGCACAACGCCTACCCCGACTTCACGGCGCGGCTCTGGATCACCGAGCGCACAAACGGCACCGAGATCCTCTTCGTCGAGCTGGAGGTCTTGCAGGCCCGCTCGGAGAGCATCAACGTGGCGGAACTGCAGGAGTGGGCCAACGCCTACAACCCACGCCTGCTCTTCGGCACGATCGAGGTCGACTATCGCATCGAGGACGGCGTCGAGTACTACCGCGCCACCATCCACCATGCACTCGTGCTCGACGGACTCACCCGCACAACACTCGACACCGTGCTCGAGACGATGCGAGTGGGCAGCAAGCGCTGCTACCTGATGATCCGATCGCTCAGGAACAGCCGTGTCCGCAAGCTCGTCAAGTTGGTGCGCGAGCAGCCGAAGAACTCCACGCTCTATCAACTCGATGCGCTCGTCGGGCTTTCATCGGTGAAAGAGATGGTGCGCAGTCTCACCGCTCAGCAGCGTGTTGAGCAGGAGCGCAAGAAGCACGGACTGAAGCCAGCACTGGCGACACCTCACCTCGTCTTCACCGGCAACCCGGGCACGGGGAAAACCACTGTCGCGC
>CANIBN010000167.1 GCA_947465505.1 Acidimicrobiales bacterium
ACGAGCCCTATGCCGAAGCGAAGCGGCGGCTATGGGCGCCCATCAAAACGTGAGCGTCGCTGCGCCAGCAGCAGCGAACACGAGCCCTATGCCGAAGCGAAGCGGCGGCTATGGGCGACCATCAAAACGTGAGCGTCGCTGCGCCAGCAGCAGCGAACACGAGCCCTATGCCAAAGCGAAGCGGCGGCTATGGGCGACCATCAACTGAGGTTAATGATGTCGCCGTTCTCGAGCAGGTCGATGATTGCCGCCGCGGGTTGCTTGCCAAGGCCCGGCATCGTGCGCATGTCGCCACAGATGGGATAGACGAAGCCAGCACCTACCGAGGCTCGTACCTCCCGCACGCTCAGCGTGTGGCCCGTCGGGGCACCTCGCAGCGCCGGATCGCCGGAGATCGAGAGATGGGTTTTGGCCATGCACACCGGCAAGTGACCGAAGCCATTGCGCTCGTAGTTGTCGAGTTGTTCCTCGGCGACGGACGAATAGTCGACCCCAGCGGCGCCATAGATCGCGGTCGCAACCCGCTCGATCTTCTGGCGCAACGTGAACTCGTCTGGGTAAAGCAGCCGGAAGTGTGTGCGCTCGTTGCATGCCTCCTCGACGGCGCGTGCAAGATCCACTGCACCGCGACCACCATCGGCAAAGTGCGTCGTGACCGCAACGCGGGCTCCGACCGACTCAGCGATCTCGCGGATCACCTGGTGCTCGCTTGCGTGATCCGTCGGGAAGGCATTGATGGCGACGACGGGCGACACTCCATGGATTTTCACGTTCTCGATCTGCTTGATGAGGTTCGCCGCTCCCGCGCGAACATCATCGGGATTCTCGGCCAGCAACTCGGGCGGCAACGGCTTTCCGGCAACCACCTTGAACTTGCCCGAGTGCACCTTGAGTGCGCGCACCGTTGCCACGAGCACAGCAGCGTCTGGGTGCAGACCCGACACGCGGCACTTGATGTTGAAGAAGCGCTCGGCACCCATGTCGGCGCCAAATCCCGCCTCGGTGATGAGGTAGTCGCCCGTGCGGATGCCGATCAGGTCTGCGATGATCGACGAGTTGCCGGTTGCGATGTTGCCGAACGGTCCGGCATGAACGATGACCGGCGTGTTCTCAATCGTCTGCAACAGGTTCGGGGCGAGTGCGTCCTTCATGATGACCGCCATCGAACCGGCACCGTGTAGTTGTTCAGCCGTGACGGGTTCGCCAGCGTCGGTGTAGCCGACCACGATGCGCCCCAAACGCGCGCGCAGGTCGTTGACGGACGTCGCGAGCGCAAGGATCGCCATGACCTCGGACGCGGCGGTGATGTCGAAGCCGGTCTGTCGCACGACTCCGTCCTGCGCCCCGCCCTGCCCGATGGTGATATTGCGCAGCGATCGATCGTTGACATCCAGAACCCGGCGCCAGGTGATGTTGTCGAGGTCGAGCCCGAGTTCGTTGCCGTGAAAGAGGTGATTGTCGAGCATTGCTGCGAGCAGATTGTGTGCCGCCGTCACCGCGTGAAAGTCGCCAGTGAGATGCAAGTTCAGCGATTCCATCGGCACCACCTGGCTGTAGCCGCCGCCGGCCGCGCCACCCTTGATCCCAAAGGTCGGCCCCATCGACGGTTGACGCAGGGTGAGCGTTGCCCGTCGACCGATATGCCGCATCGCCTGCCCGAGACCGACCGCTGTGGTGGTCTTGCCCTCGCCGAGGGGTGTCGGGGTGATCGCCGTGACGAGTACGTACTTCGCCCGGGGCCTGTCGGCGAGGGCGTCAATCGCCGAGAGACGAATCTTCGCTACGCCGTCACCCCTCGGATCGAGCAGCTCCTCCGGCAGTCCCATCGATGCGGCAATGTCGGAGAGCGGGGCCAACCGGGCGGCGCGCGCAATGTCGAGATCGGTGGGAAAGGCCATGAGCACAGTCTCACCCACCTTCAGCGACGAAGAGCGGAGGTCGCCAATACCTGACTGTCTCACACGCGTGTCCGGCAGAATGGAGGGATGAGTTCAGGTTCGTCGTCGCTCCCCGTGGAGCGCACCACAGGTGGTGCAGTGCTGATGGACGGCAACCGCCTCCGCGACGAGATCGTTGCCGACCTCCGTCGCACCATCGAGGCTGCCGGTTCGCCCCCCGTGTGCCTTGCAACGGTGCTCGTGGGTGACGACGGCCCGAGCCAGATCTACGTCCGCAACAAGCACAAGAAGGCCACCGAGGCAGGCATGGTGTCCCGTGGCGTCGTGCTGCCGGCCTCTGCCACCCAGGCCGAGGTGGAGGCTGCCGTCGCCGAACTCGCTGCCGACCCGTCGGTGCATGGCATCCTCTGCCAGCTCCCGCTGCCCGACGGCCTCGACGCTGAGTCGGTTCTCGCACTCATACCGCCGGAGAAAGATGTCGACGGACTCACCGAGCGTTCCATGGGCCGCCTCGTCCGCGGTCAGGTCGGTCACGTCGGCTGCACGCCACTCGGCGTGATGCGACTCCTCGAGCGATACGGCGTAGCCACCGCCGGCAAGCGTGCCGTGGTGATCGGCCGTTCCACGCTCGTTGGCTTGCCGATGGTGTTGCTGCTCGGCCGCAAGGGTGTCGATGCCACCGTCACGCTTGCCCACTCGCGAACACCAGACCTCGTTGCGGTCTGCCGAGAGGCCGACATCGTGGTGGCTGCAGCCGGTTCCGCACGAATGATTACCGCAGCGCACGTGAAACCCGGTGCTGCGGTCATCGATGTCGGGATCTCCCGCACCGAGGCAGGCATCGTCGGTGACGTTGACTTTGATTCGGTTCAGGCCGTGGCCGGAGCCATCACTCCGATGCCCGGAGGAACCGGACCGATGACTATCGCCTGTCTGCTGGAGAACACGCTTGCGGCGGCACGGATGCAGGGAGCGTTCCCGACCTGAGTCGGGATCACGGAGGCCACCATGGGACGTCGAGAGCGCACCGAGAACTATCCGCGTCTCACCACGCCGATGGTGCGGGACAACGGTGTTCTGCGACCCGCGTCCTGGGACGAGGCCATCGATCGGGCTGCGGGCGGCTTCCGACGGGTCCTTGACGCCCCCGGAGCGGACCCCGCGCGCACCGTTGGTGTGTTCTCGTGCTCGAAGTCCACGAACGAGGTGAACTATCTGCTCGGGAAGTTCGCCCGATCGGTGTTGGGCACGAACAACATCGATTCCTGCAACCGAACTTGACACGCTCCCTCGGTGATCGGTCTGATCACAGCCTTCGGAGCAAGCGGTGGCACCTCCTCGTACGTCGAGGTGGAGCACACCGACGTCATCGTGCTCTGGGGATCGAACGCGCGTGAAGCGCACCCGATCTTCTTCCATCACGTCCTGAAGGCATTGCACCGTGGTGCCCGTCTCTACGTGGTTGACCCACGACGAACCGCCACGGCTCGCTTCGCAGACCGCTGGCTGGGCCTCAACGTGGGCACCGACATTGCTCTTGCACATGCTGTCGCTCGGGAGATCATCGCAAACAACTTGCATCACCGTGAGTTCGTGGAGCGCGCCACCACGAACTTCGACGAATACGAGGCGTGCGTAGACCCGTGGACGCTCGAGCGCGCCGAAGCCGTTACCGGAGTTTCTGCCGAGGCCATCCGCGATCTCGCACACGCCTACGCAACGGCACCGCACGCACAACTCGGCTGGACCCTCGGTATCACCGAGCACATCACCGGTGTCGACAACGTGCTCGCCCTCATCAACCTCGCCATCCTCACCGGACACGTCGGACGGCCCTTCTCCGGTGTGCAGCCGCTGCGCGGACAGAACAATGTGCAGGGCGGCGGCGACATGGGAGCGCTCCCCAATCGTTTGCCCGGCTTCCGCGACGTCGAGGACGCCGACGCTCGCGCCCTGCTCAACCGGGTGTGGGAGGCGAACATCCCCGAACAGAACGGCATGCACCTCACCTCGATGTTCGAGGCCATGGAACGCAAGGAGCTCCGCGCTGCGTACATCGTCGGCGAGAATCCAACGCAGTCCGAGCCGAATTCGTCGCACGTGGTCGACCTCCTCGAAGGCCTCGAGCACCTCGTGGTTCAGGACCTCTTCCTCACGAGAACAGCGCAGCTAGCCGACGTCGTGCTTCCAGCAAGCGCTTCCTGGTGCGAGGCCGAGGGGACCGTCACGAATTCTGAGCGACGCGTGCAACGCGTTCGCAAGGCTCTCGATCCACCGGGCGAAGCACGCGACGACCTGGCCATCATCACGGCGCTCGCGCAGGCACTTGGCAAGGAGTGGCCGGCGCAGACTGCCGAGCAGGTGTGGGACGAACTGCGCTCCGTCTCCCCCGATCATCACGGCATGACCTACGAGCGACTAGGCGCCGTGGGCGGGCTCCAGTGGCCATGCCCGTCGCTCGACCGCGAGGAGCCGCCATACCTCCATGCGCGACTCTGGGCTGAGGATCCTGCAGACCGCGGTCGGCGAGCGCCCTTCAGTAGCGTGGAATGGAAGGCTCCACTCGACGAACTGTCGAGCGAGTTCCCGCTCAGGCTCACCACCGGGCGCCGACTCGACTCGTACAACACCGGTGTCCAGTCAGGTGCCTTCAGCACGCCCTTGCACGCCGGCGAGACGGTCGACATGAGCGCCGATGACGCTTCGGGTCTTGGTCTCGACGAGGGCGACCGCGTGCGTGTGACATCACGCCGCGGATTTGTCGAGGGTCCGCTGCACATCGACCCCGCTCTGCGACCGGGCCTCATGTTCATGAGTATCCATGCTCCCGACGTACTCGACGTCAACGTCCTCGTCAGCGATGCCAGCGACCCTCGTTCCGGCGTCGCCGAGTTCAAGGCGACGGCAGTCCGTGTTGAACGGGTTACCCGGGTACCCTCGCACTCCTAACTCATGGACCTTCGCCTGCCCGACGCTGTTGCCTCGTCCTTCGAGGTCGAAGCCCTCGAAGCCGTCCTCGGCCAGCACGTCGAGGTCGAAGGCTGGACGCGTGAGATGGGCGGTATCCAACGCGCTGCCTCAGTACGGCACCTGCTGCTGCCCGCACTCCACGCGCTCGTCGATCGCGTTGGCTTCGTGAGCGAGGGTGGCCTTGCCGAGATCTGTCGACGGCTCGACGTGCCCCCCGCCGAGGCATACGGAGTCGCGACCTTCTATTCGATGATCCCGGTAACCCCGGTTCCACCTGCAACCACGTACGCGTGCGAGGACCTCGCGTGTTCCCGTCGCTCCAACTCTCCGAGTGCAGCGCAGCAAGCGGGAGCCGGGTCGCACGTCGTCCCTGCGCCGTGCCTCGGCCTCTGCGAGCAGGCACCCGCCTCGCTCACGGTCCGGTCCGGACGCGTGGTCGAGCACTTGGTCGAGTCCACATCACCTGTGCGTGGTTCGGTGCCCCAGCAGGGCGACGAAACGCTGGTGCTCCTGCGCAGGATCGGCACACCAACCACACTCGCTTCATATCTGGCCAGCGGTGGATACGCGGCGCTTCAGCGCGCGCTCGATCTGGGTTCCGAGGGAGTCATCGCGGAAATCAGCGCCTCTCGGCTCGTCGGCCGTGGCGGCGCGGCATTCCCGACGGGCAGGAAATGGGCAGCGG
>CANIBN010000168.1 GCA_947465505.1 Acidimicrobiales bacterium
AACGAGCACTTTCGGGACCGAGAACGTGGGGGGGGTTAGGCCTTTTGGATGGGCGTCCACGCGAGCACGAAGGTCTTCGAGCCCACGCCGGGGAAACGAATTGTCGCTTCGGTCTTTTCGCCCGAGCCGCGCAGTTCGATGATGACGCCCTCGCCGTACTTGGGGTGGCGAACGTCCTCGCCCACCCGGAAACCGCTCTCGTGCGCGTTGGTGGGCGTGGGAGTGGCTGCACGCTGACCGGCCGAGATTGCAGCATCGACCACGCGTTCGCGGTGAGCGGCGCGGTCGGGGTCGTCGTCACGGTCCCAGCGCCGACCGCTGTAGGACCGATCACCCCAGTCGTCGTCGTACCGATCGCCTCGGTCGCTCGGTCGTCCATACGTCTTGGGCGAACCGGAGGACAGCAGGAGGTCCCCCGGGATCTCCTCGACGAATCGAGACGGCGGGTTGTAGTGCGTGGAACCAAAGAGGTTCCGACTCCAGGCATGCGAGAGATGCAGTTTTTCCTCGGCGCGAGTGATGCCCACATAGGCGAGGCGGCGCTCCTCCTCCATCTCGTCGGGCTCGGTGAGCGCCCGCACGTGCGGGAAGATGCCTTCCTCCATACCGACGAGGAACACGATGGGGTACTCGAGACCCTTTGCGCTGTGGAGGGTCATGAGCACGACCTTGCTGTCGTCGCCGCTGATCTGGTCGGTGTCGGAGACCAGCGATACCTGTTCGAGGAACTCATCGACCGTCTCGAACTTCTCGGCAGAACCGATGAGTTCGGAGAGGTT
The DNA here is from genome assembly GCA_947465505.1 of Acidimicrobiales bacterium. Classification (GTDB taxonomy): domain Bacteria; phylum Actinomycetota; class Acidimicrobiia; order Acidimicrobiales; family Ilumatobacteraceae; genus WLJO01. The sequence goes on from CANIBN010000168.1 coordinate 780, forward strand.
CTCAATGCGTCCATGTGCCTCGACGGTGTTCTCGGCCTCGAACTGAGCGATGAGGCCGCTGCGCTCGATGGCCTCACCGAGTACCACGGCAGGACCGTCGGCGACGTAACCCTCCAGCGCATCGACCAACTCGACAAAGGCACCGATGCCGCGCAGCGCGGCACCACCCACACCGGTTTCGTCGGCCCGGCGGAGCGCTGCAGAGAATGTCTGCCCGGTGGAGTTGGCCCAGGCATCGAGCTTCGCGATGGACGTGTCACCCACCCCACGCTTGGGCTCGTTGATGACCCGCTTGATGCTCACCTCGTCGGCAGGGTTCACCACGGCCTTCAGGTAGGCGATGGCGTCCTTGATCTCCTTGCGGTCGTAGAAGCGTGTGCCCCCCACCACCTTGTACGGAACGCCCATACGCATGAATGCTTCTTCCACCACACGACTCTGCGCATTGGTGCGGTAGAAGACGGCGATGTCGCCCCAGCGATAGCGGTCGGCGCTCGTGTAACTGGTGCACATGCGTGCAACCCACTGCGCTTCGTCCTGCTCGTCCTGGGCGTGGTAGCGAACGATCTGTTCACCGCCGCCCTTCTCGCTCCAGAGTTGCTTCGGTGTGCGCCCGAGGTTCTTGTCGATGACGGAGTTCGCGGCGTCGAGAATGGTTTGGGTGCTGCGGTAGTTCTGGTCGAGCACAACCGTGACGGCGTCGGGGTACGCCGTGTCGAACTGCATGATGTTGCGGATGTCCGCGCCTCGAAAGCGGTAGATCGATTGATCGCTGTCCCCGACGACCATGACGTTGCGGTGCTTCTCGCCGAGGAGCACGACGATCTCGTTCTGCGCAGAGTTGGTGTCCTGATACTCGTCGACGAGCACGTGGAGGAAGCGGTCCCGGTAGTACTCGAGCACATCTGGTGCGGTACGGAACAGTCGCACGGTGTTCACCAGCAGGTCGTCGAAATCCATGGCACCGGCCTTCAGCAGGCGCGCCTCGTACTCCCGATACACCTCGGCAATCTTGCGCTCGAAGATGTTGGCGGCACGGTCGGCCGCCTGACCGGCCGAGACAAGGTCGTTCTTGAACGCACTGATCTGTGCGTGCACCCCTCTGGCAGGAAAGCGCTTGGCGTCGAGGCCGAGGTCTCGGATGACGTAGCCGACCAGTCGGTTGGCGTCGGCCTGGTCGTAGATGCTGAACGACTTCGGGAACCCAATGCGCTCGGCGTCTCGCCGCAGGAAGCGCACACACGCCGAGTGGAACGTGCTCACCCACATCTGTCGGGCTACCGGGCCCACCAACGCCTCAACACGGCGCTTCATCTCGTCGGCGGCCTTGTTCGTGAACGTGATGGCAAGGATGCGCATCGGGTGCACCTGGTGGTGGCCGATGAGGTGCGCGATGCGGTTGGTGAGCACCCTCGTCTTGCCCGAGCCAGCACCGGCGATGACGAGCAACGGCCCGCCAGCGTGAACGACGGCGTCGAGTTGGTCGGGGTTCAACCCCTCGGTGGGCGATGCACTACTCATGGCTCGGTTCATCCTAGGGATGGGGTGTTGCGTGGTCCGGGACGGGTCGCAAGCAGGGAATTCCCGGCCCTGGCCCTCGGATGACGGAGAATGTCCCGGTGAGCAACGAGTCGTCGCACCCGCCCGCCTGGCGCACGGCGCTCATCCGTCAGAACCGCGAGCACGCGCTGATCGCAGCGTCGCTCGTCCGATGGATCATCCTCGGCTCGATCTCCGGCGGACTCGCAGGGCTGTCGGGCTGGGTGTTCCTCACCGTGCTCGACCACATCACCGACTTCCGCCTCGAACACGACCGCATGTACTTCATGCTTCCCATCGCCGGCCTCATCCTCGGTGGGATGTACCACTACTTCGGCGGCCGGGCGCGTGGTGGCAGTCCTTTGCTGATCGAACAGATCCACGAGCCAACCGAGTGGGTGCCACGTCGCATGGCCCCGATGATCCTGCTCGGCACTTGGGGGTCCCAACTCTTTGGCGCATCCGTGGGCCGCGAGGGCACCGCGCTCCAGATGTCCGGCAGCCTTACCGACGCGTTTGCTCGCCTCATTCGCCTGAAGACCGAGGATCGCCGAACGCTGCTCATCGCTGCCCTCGCCGGCGGATTCGGCGCGGTCTTCGGCGTGCCTGTCGCTGGAGCAGTCTTTGCGCTCGAAGTGCAATCGCTCGGACGCGTCCGTTACGAAGCAATCGTCCCGGCCCTGAGTGCCTCCATCGTTGGCGACCTCATCGTTCGTGGGCTCGGATACGAACACAGCATTCGAGTGCCGCTCGACCCGAGCATCGACACGTGGCTGATCCTCAAACTGCTGCTGGCAGGCGCAGCCTTCGGCCTTGCTGGTGCTGCGTTCATTGAGCTCACCGACCGCATCAAGTCGGTCATGGCACGGTTCGTCCTCTTCCCGCCGCTGCGTACCTTCATCGGAGGCCTGGCCCTCATGGGTCTCACCGCCTGGGTGGGCCACGACTATCTCGGGATGTCGCTCGGCCTGATCGACCGCGCCCTCGCAGGCGATCGGCTCTCGTTCGCCGTGTTTGCTCTGAAGATCCTGTTCACAGCGATCTCGATCGGCACGCTCTTCCCGGGTGGAGAGGTCACACCGTTGTTCGGCATCGGCGCAACGCTCGGCGTGGCGCTGGCGACCCCGTTGAACATCGACCCCGCGCTGCTCGCGGGCCTCGGGTTCGTTGCGGTGTTCGCTGGGGCTTCCAACACGCCGCTTGCCTGCACCATCCTCGGCATCGAGATCTTCGGAGGTGGCGCAACGGTTCCGTTCGCCGTGGTGTGCGTGATGGCCTTCGTGTTCTCCGGGCATCGTGGCATCTACTCCAGCCAACGAGTTGCTGTTACAAAGGCTGGGCGGCGACTGCTCCACCGCCCGAGTATCCACGGGTGGCGCGCCCCCTAGTCCTTGGTGCGCACGCGCAGGAACGTGATGTCGCACCGTCGCGTCGCAAAGCGCCATCCATCGGCCGTTCGCACGAAGCTGTCCCGATACTCACCGACGAATTTCGGCGTGTCTGCGGGTGCGGGCATCTCGGCGACACCCGTTGACGAATCATGTCGATAATTCACGAGGTAGCACACACCCGTCGCCCGATCGTCGTCGAGAACGTCGATGAGCACGTTCATGCACAGGTGTCGCGACGTTCGTCGCGTGACGTCCTGTCGCTTCCCGAACTCCCGACGGATGCCGTCCTGGCCAACCATCCGGATGGAGTCGTTCTCCCACCAACCATCCTCGGTGAACAAGTCGGCAATCCGGCTTGCCTCTCCGAAATCCACGAATAAGCAGTACTGGTTGATGAGCCGCTCGCACTCGCGCTCGATGAGCATCTTCTGGATGTCGTCCATCCCCCGATCCTCGCAGACCGGGTGCAGGGAGAGAGCGGTATCGCCACGGGGACTAGCGTGGGGAGGTGGCAACCTGGCTGATGAAGAGCGAACCGAACGCCTACTCGATCGACGACCTCAAACGGGACAAGAAGACGATGTGGGACGGAGTGCGCAACTACCAGGCGCGCAACTTCATGCGATCGATGGCCCTCGGCGATCAGGTGCTCTTCTACCACTCGAACTGCGATGTGCCGGGCGTCGTGGGACTCGCCAAGGTCGTGAAACTCGCCTACGTCGACCCCACCCAATTCGACCCGTCCGACAAGCACTACGACCCGGCGTCAAAGCCCGAGGATCCTCGATGGTCGCTCGTCGACATCGGGTTCGTGAAGAAGTTCAAGCAAACGGTGAGCCTCACCGAACTGAAGGCTCACTCCGACGAACTCGGCGACTTCGCCCTCACCCGAACAGGCAACCGGCTCAGCGTCATGTCCGTCACGCAGGCGCAGTACGACTTCGTGCTTTCGCTGGTCGCCCGGTAGGGCGTAGCACTCAGGGCCGAGCGCTACCGATGCCGTGTGCTTTCGGGGTTAGCCGATCTTTACGCTGAGCACGACCGAGGCGGCAGTTGCTGTCGTGCTCGTGAAGCGGAAGGCGAGCGTGTCGCCTGCCGCAAAGACCACTGGCGTGCCCGTAAAACTGCACGAGGTTGCATTCGACAGCGTGCAAGTCACCGTCGTGGCCACGCCATTCTTGAAGGCGGTCACGCTGCCACTGATTGCGACCGACGATCGGACGAAGAGCGCCCCGACCGATCCGCCTGCGATGGGAACGTTGGTGAGCGTGTTTGCCGTGGAGGCGATGACACCTGGCGCCGCGTAGAGCGTGTTGTTGTTCAGGCCCGCAACGCCCGCCGTAACGAGCAGTGCACCAGTAACGCCCGTAGCACCCGTAGCACCGGCCGGTCCGGTGGGACCCTGCAGGCCGGTGATTCCGGTTGCGCCTCGAATCCCGGTTGCGCCTGCCGGCCCGGTAGAACCCTTCACCCCGGTAGCGCCTTGTATACCCGTTGCGCCACGCACTCCTGTCGCACCGGCACCCGTTGCTCCCTGCGCACCGGTAGCACCACGATCACCCGTAGCACCCCTCACTCCCGTGGCACCCGCGCCCGTTGCGCCAGTCGCCCCCGCGACACCTGTGGAGCCGGTGTCGCCCTTCGGACCAATCGGGCCCTGCAGACCCACCGAACCGGTAGCACCCTGCGCGCCCGTTGCTCCCTGCGCACCGGTAGCACCACGATCGCCCGTAGCACCCGCGCCCGTTGCGCCAGTCGCTCCCGCGACACCTGTGGAGCCGGTGTCGCCCTTCGGACCAATCGGGCCCTGCAGACCCACCGAACCGGTAGCACCCTGCGCGC
>CANIBN010000169.1 GCA_947465505.1 Acidimicrobiales bacterium
AAATAAGCCCGAAACTCCGAGGGGTCGGGGAGGGGCAGGGGGTTAGTGGGTGGATTCGGCGATGCACACGCTGCAGAGCCCGTGGATATCGATGGTGTGATGCCGCGGTGCGAACCCCTGGGCCTTCGCGAGGTCGTCGATGGCGCTGTCGAGTGACTGCTCGAGTCGGGCGCTCAACGTGACGTCCTGCACCGATCCGCAGCGCTCGCAGACGAGGTGGTGATGATGACCGGTGAGGTCCTCGGCCAGTTCGTAGAACGCATGATCCGCACCGTGCACGAGGCGTCGCACGATGCCGACCTCTTCCAGCACCGCAAGGTTCCGGTAGGCCGAACTCTGCGCGAGTGATGGCGCCTGCTCGAGGAGCGTCGGGAGCGTGACCGGCCCGGCCGTCGCCGAGAGGGCTTCGACGATCTGTCGACGGCTCTCGGTGTAGCGCTGGTCCCGAGCGCGCAGACGCTCATCCACTTGATGGTGGAGGTCTGCAGCAGCATTCATTGTTGCCATGACGCTACCGAGCTCCCTGCCCGGCGGTTCGGTGTGCCAGACGCTGAAGACTCGAGCCCACGAGCGACAGCGCAAAGAATCCAATCGCCACCAACACGATGGTGCCACCAGATGGCAAGTCTGCGGCGTAGGACACGATGATGCCGACCACGGCGGACAGCACGGCAACGACGACGGCGTAGAGGCACGTGCTTCGGAAGCTTCCGGCGAACAACTGGGCGGTGGCTACCGGCACGACCATGAGTGCACTCACCAGCAGCACGCCGACCACGCGCATCGACACAACGACCGTCAGGGCCGTCAGCGTCGCGAGCAAGATGTTGATCCCGATGACCGGGATGCCGAGTGCCCGTGCGAACTCCTCGTCGTTGCTCACGGCGAACAGCACCGGGCCGAGCAGCAGCACCACGCCGAGCACGACTGCCGCGAGGACGGCGAACACCACGAGATCACCGTTCGAGGTAGTGGTAATGCTGCCGAAGAGGTACTGCGTGAGGTTCCTCGATCCCGACGGGGCCTTGCTGACGAGCACGACGCCCCCGGCGATGCCCCCGTAGAAGAGCACTGCGAGGGCGATCTCGCCCGTGGTGTCGCTGGCGGCACGGACGATCTCGATCGCAACGGCACCGAGCACCGCCACGATGACGGCGATCAGTACCGGAGTCCGGTGAACAACGAGACCGAGCGCGACACCGGTGACAGCGACGTGGCCGAGTCCGTCACCGATGAGGGCCAGCCTGCGCTGCACGAGGAAGATGCCGACTGCTGGCGCGGTGATCCCCACGAGCACGGCCGCAACAAGGGCGCGCTGCAGGAAGTCGTACCTGAAGACGGCGGTAATCGCATTGGCGAGCAGCACTGCACTCATGTCAGCCCACCAGCCCGATTCCCTGGGTGGGCTCCGGCCCGCCGTGCGGATCGTGGTCGTGCCCCATGTGCAGCAGTTCTGGGGGCGCCTGCTCGATCGGCCCGTCGAAACGAATGGTCCCGTTGTCCATCACGACGACACGCGTGATGAGTGGCTCGAGCGGGCCGAGTTCGTGCAGCACGACGACCAGCGTGAGCCCCTCGTGCAGCAGGCCGTCGAGTGCGTCCGCGATCGCCTCTTGGTTCGCCTGATCGACGCCGGCGAACGGTTCGTCGAGCAGGAGCAACTGACTGCCCCCGACGAGCGCCCGGGCGAGAAGTGCCCTGCGCTGCTGACCGCCCGACAGCGTGGAGACGCGCTTGCGGGCAGACGCTGCGAGGCCGACCACGGAGATCGCGGCCTGCACCGCCCCGTCGTCGCGACCGAGGCCGAGCGGGTTGCGTCGCGTGAGCCGACCGGAGCGGACGAGTTCGTTGACGGTCACCGGGATCGGGCCGGCAGCGCTCTGCCGCTGCGGGAGGTAGCCGATCGCGGAACGGTCCTGCAGGCGTTCCACCGGCTCGCCAAACAGTTCCACCTTGCCCTCGATTCGGTCGACCAGTCCGAGGAAACCCTTCATCAGCGTGGTCTTGCCCGATCCGTTGGCACCCAGCAACGCGATCACCTCCCCGGAGCGGATCTCGAGCCTCGCAACGCTTGCCGAGGCGTGCCCGCCGTACCCGAAGCGGCCGCCTTCCACCGAGATGACGACGTCACCCAGTGGCTGGCACGCGTGCGCCCGGCTGTGCGCGTGCCCGCTGTGGTCCGGGTGTTCGTGGCTCTTCCGCCCGGTGTCGCTCATGTGCACCCCTGTCCAGCCCGCAGCACGCCGAGGTTGGTGCGCATCACCGTGAGGTAGTCGGCCACCGCTCCCTCGGCCAGTCCCTCGAGGGGATCGAGCACGGCAACGCGGGCACCGGTCTCACTCGCCACCGCGCGGGCCGCCGCACTGCTCAACAGTGTCTCGGTATAGATCGTGGTGACGCCTTCGACCCGGACGAAGTCTGCAACCTTCGCGAGCGCTGCCGCCGTCGGTTCCCCTTCTGGAGACAGCCCGCTGACGCTCTCTTGGCGCATTCCGTAGCGCGTCGCGAGGTAGCCGAACGCGGCATGGCTCGTCACGAGGTCGCGTCGGGCGCAGGAGGCGAGTCCACTCATGAACTCCGCGTCGAGCGCCGTGAGGTCCGCCCGCAGCGCAGCAGCATTTGCACGGAATGCTCCGGCACCCGGCGGGTCGAGCTCGGCAAGACGCTGCGCCACACCGTCGGCCACGTCGGCGAGGCGCAACGGATCGAGCCAGAAGTGGATGTCCTCTTCCGCGAGGCGCGCCAACGCGGTCACGTCGAACCAGCGTGTGCCTGCGGCCGTGTTGACGGCGTCGTCCACGGCAGCGGAGATACCCCGGAGGTACACCACCAGGTCCGCTTCGCGGACCTCGACGAGATCGTTTGCGCCGAGTTCCAGATCGTGGGGTTCCGCGCCCGGGGGCGTGAGGTTCGTGACCTCCACGCTGTTGCCCCCCACCCGCTCGACAACGAATTCGAGGGGATAGAACGACGCCAGCACGGCGAGCCGATCGTTCTGCACTTGCGACGACGAGCAAGCCACCCCAGTGAGTACCAGAGTGATCACGCCCAGCGTGCAGGCGACTCGTGGCCGCAGTGTCCTGCGGGCTGCGACCCTTCCGTTGTTGAGAATGATTCCCACACCTCAACCGTAACAAGAATCATTCTCAACAGACAACCCCGAGGGCGAGTTGTATGCTGATTTGCATGCACAGCACGAGCGTTCGGATCGATGTCGCAACGCACGAGGAACTGAAACGTCTCGCCAACGACCTCGGCGAGACAGTCGGTCACACGGTCGCCCTCGCTGTGCGCTCGCTGCGCCAGGCACAGATCGGGGCACAGTTGCGCTCCCCGCTTCGTGACGACGAATCGGCGTGGCTCGATGCTGACCTCGGGTGACGTCGTCCATCTAGACCTCGGCGCACCCGACGGCCGGGAGGCAGGCTTTCACCGACCAGCGGTGGTTGTCACCGCCCAACAGATTCTTGAGCAGGGACCGTCCATCGTCCATGTCGTCCCACTGAGCACCACCGTTCGCGGATATCGCTCGGAGGTGGAACTGGAGCCTGACGCGCTGAACGGTCTCGAACTGCGCTCGGTGGCACAGTGCCAGCACATCCGGGCCGTGTCACCTCAGCGGCTCGTCGCAACGCTCGGGTCGGTGGGCTCGGTTGCACTTGCCCAGATCCGCGAAACGCTTGCAGCACTCCTCGACATCCGTGCGTAGGGCAACGCACGCCCGCCGCCTCATCTGCCGTAGCCTGCGCCGGTGAGTCTCAGCTCGATCCTCGGTGCCATCTGCCTCGTGCTGGGCATTTCCTTCGCGTGGCCCCAGGTGCTCCGCGTCTACCGAGTGAAGTCGGTGGAGGGCATCTCGCCGCGCGGCCAGCTGCACGGCCTGTCGGGCTGCGTGCTGTGGACCGTCTACGCGTACGTCAAGACCATCACCCCGATGATGATCGCCAACACGTTCGTGCTCACGGCGATGATCCTCGTCACCGCTGCGCTGGTGCGCCACCGCAAGATGCCGCTGTGGCAACTGCTTGCCGTGCTGGCTGGGTTCGCAGCGTTCGGCATCGGCATGTCCATCATCTCGCCCGCCATCACGGGCTGGTTCGCCATCGTCATCGGCGCTACCTCCATCATCCCGCAGGCCGTGTACGTGCTCCGTTACGCCAACCTCTCGGGTATCTCCATCGGCATGTACGGGCTGATGACGATCAACGGGCTCGCGTGGACCCTCTACGGCATCAGCATCGACGACCTGCTGGTGTGCTTCCCGAACTTCATCCTCGTGCCCTGTGCACTGATGATCGCCGCGAAGGCTTGGCGGTATCAGCGGAGCACCGCACGGGCGGCACGTGAGCCAGAACTCGCCACCGTGTGAGTTCCTGCGGTGGGCCGCCTGGGACTCGAACCCAGAACCCGCGGATTAAAAGTCCGATGCGCTGCCATTGCGCCAGCGGCCCAGTCCGGGCGGGCAAACCCGCAACCTGACCCACTCAGTATGCCCGCCAGACAGACGGGCAAAGACACCCGGCCCTCCTTGCGTCTACGCTCCGCACCGGGGAAGCAGGTCACGACGCTCACGCCGGGCCAGAGGTACAGGGGGAAGTCATGGAACTCACAGGTCTTCATGGACGTGTTGCCGTGGTAACGGGAGCCGCTCGTGCGCGTGGAATCGGTCGCGACACCGCAGTGGTGCTCGCGCAGTCCGGTTGCTCGGTGGTGGTCACCGGCCGCAAGAGTTCGCGCCTGCCCGAGGATGAGGCCCGTTCCGGCTGGAAAGGCATCCACTCCGTCGTCGAGGAGATCCAGGCCGCCGGCGGCAAGGCAGCGGCCTTCGAGGGTGACCTTGCTGTCGAATCTGAAGCACAGCGACTGGCCGATTTCACAGCCGCCACTTTCGGGCCGGCCACGATCCTCGTGAACAATGCCGCAGCCAACCGTGGAGACGACCGTCAGGCAGTTGCGGACCTTCCGCTCGAAGCATGGCACACCGTGATGAACACCAACAACGACTCGGTGTTCCTCGTCTCTCGTGCGTTCGCCCGGCAGATGGTCGCAGCGGGCAACGGCGGCTCCATCGTCAACATCTCTTCTATCGCGGGCAAGGTGTTCGGCGCGAACACCGCGGCCTACGCATCGAGCAAGGCGGCAATGCAGGCAATCACCAAGGTGATGTGCCGCGAACTCGGCCCGGACAACATCCGCGTAAACGCCATCTGCCCCGGCCTCATCGACACCGCTCGCATGGACGACCTCAAGGGGCAGGAGGGCTGGGACGCACTCGTCGACCGGTCCTCGCTCGGTCGCGCGGGCGAGCCCATCGACATCGCGTGGATGGTGGCCTTCCTGTGCAGCGAACAGGCGCGCTGGATCAGCGGCCAGGCGATCAACGTCGACGGCGGCTCGGTGCTCGAGGCCTGATCACACAGAGATCTCGGTCGATGTTCTGTGACCTGCTCACAGAACATCGACCGAGATCCCGTGAAGGTCTA
>CANIBN010000170.1 GCA_947465505.1 Acidimicrobiales bacterium
CGCTCCCGCAACACCCGTGGAACCGGTGTCGCCCTTCGGACCAATCGGGCCCTGCAGACCCACCGAACCGGTAGCACCCTGCGCGCCCGTTGCTCCCTGTACGCCGGTTGCGCCCTTCGCCCCTGTTGCGCCGGTCGCACCCTGCGGGCCAGTCGGGCCCTGCAGACCGGTGGCGCCGGTCAACCCTGTGGCACCCTGAACGCCCGTCGCACCCCTTACCCCCGTTGCACCGGTCGTGCCCGCCCCTGTGGCGCCACGCGCGCCGGTCGCGCCGGTCGCACCGGTGGCACCGCCGACGCCTGGGTCTACCGGCGGAGCGGATCCGTCCAGCCTCGCAATTCGAGCGGTGTTCCCGCCGTTGAACTGGGTGAACCCGCCGCCCGCAATCACCTTTCCGTCGGTCTGCACCTGAAGTGCGTACACGTCAGAGTTGAAGCCAACACCGATGTTCGTGGCGAACGTGGTGTCCGGCGATCCGTCGGCGGCAAGTCTGGTGAGGTGACCGGACGCTCCCCCATTGAAGGTGGTGAAGTATCCACCGATCAACACCTTGTTGTCGGACTGGACGTCGACGCTGAACACGTCACCACCGAAGCCAACGCCTGCGTTCGTGGTGAATGCGGTGTCTGGCGTTCCATCGCCCCCCAGTCGTGCGACGTAGCCGACGGCTGCACCCTTAAGCGTGGTGAACGCACCTCCAAGCACGACCTTGTCGTCGGACTGCACGCCTACCGAATACACGTAGCCATCGAGGCCCGATCCGACAGCGGACGCAAATGCAGTATCCACCGTTCCGTCCGCAGCGAGGCGCGCAATGCCCTTTGCGTTCGTGCCCGACACTTGCGAGAAGCCGCCACCGACGATGATCTTGCCCGTGGACTGCAGGGCCAGCGTGTAGACGTCAAGATTGAAGCCTGCACCGAGTTTGGTTGCAAAGGTCGAATCCTTCGAGCCGTCTGCGTTGAGACGGGTGACATATGCAGGACCCGCTCCCTGAAACTGCGTGAAGAAGCCACCGGCCACGATCTTGCCGTCGGACTGCACGGCGAGGGCGTTGACGTCACCACTAAACCCGGAGCCCACCGCCGCGGTGAAGGCCGTATCAGGGGTGCCGTCAGCGTTCAGTCGAGCGATGTACTTCACGGCCGCGCTGTTTAGCGAGGTGAAGCCGCCGCCGATAACGATCTTGCCGTCGGACTGCACGGCGATCGCATTCACGTAGTTGTTCACGCTGGCGGTGAACGAGGTGTCCCGTGTTCCGTCTGCGTTGAGCCGAATGATGTATGAGGCATTCACACCGTTGAACTGGGTGAAGTCACCACCGGCAAGAATCTTGCCGTCGGCCTGCAGCGCGAGTGCGTACACAATCGCGTTGAACCCGGTCCCCGTGTTCGTGGTGAACGTGAGGTCACGGGAACCGTCGGCGGCTGCTGCGGGATCAGCGAGCAGCGCTCCAGTGACGGCAAACGACGCGGCCATCAGGCCGAATACAGCACAAAGTGCTCGGCGAAACGTCTTGCGCTTCACGCGCCCTTGCAGTTCGGAACGAGCCACCTTGCTCCTCGACAACAGGCTGCGTTCGCAGCGCCGGAACCAGCCTACTCTGCCGTACGCAAGAGGGGGGTAAGGAGGCGCGGCGGCCGTGCACGTACACCGGTCAATGGGCAAGAATCAGGGGATGAGCACCACGAATCTCTTCGACCTGACCGGCAAGGTTGCCCTCGTCACCGGCGGCAGCCGCGGCCTCGGGCGCCAGATGGCACTGGCGTTTGCCGACCACGGCGCCGACGTCATCATCGCCAGCCGCAAACTGGAGAACTGCGAGGTCGTCGCCGACGAAGTACGCCAGCGTGGTCGCAAGGCGCTCGCCGTCGCCTACCACGCCGCGTCCTGGAGCGGTGCCGAGGCACTGGCCAAGGCCGCATACGACGAGTTCGGTCGGGTCGATGTACTCGTCAACAATGCCGGAATGTCGCCTCTCTACGAGTCGCTCGACGGCATCACCGAGGAGCTCTACGACAAGGTGCTCGACGTGAACCTCAAGGGCCCCTTCCGGCTTACGTCCATCGTGGGCACCAAGATGGCGGAGGGCAACGGAGGCTCGGTGATCTTCGTGTCGTCAACCGCCTCGCTGAAGGCATCCAAGGGCGAGGCGCCCTACGGAGCTGCAAAGGCCGGGGTGAACAGTCTCACGCTGTCGTTTGCCCAGGCGTTTGCCCCAAAGGTTCGCGTGAACTGCATTGTTCCGGGGCCGTTCCTCACCGACATCGCCAAGGCATGGGACATGGAGACGTTCAACAAGAATGCCAAGGCCACGATCGGCCTGCAGCGAGGTGGCCAGCCCGAAGAGATCGTCGGCGCAGCGCTGTATCTCGCCAGCGGCGCCTCCAGTTTCACCACCGGTGAGTGGCTTCGCGTCGATGGAGGTGTGTGGTGACCAACACCATCGACTGGGTCGACCTGAAGGCCGCTTCCACGTACGCCACCGGTCACCCGTGGGCGGCATACGAACGGCTCCGCAGGGAGGCACCTGTCGCGTGGCACCCGGAGGATGATGGCCCCGGGTTCTGGGTGTGTTCGAAGTGGTCCGACGTACGCACCGTCTCGCGTCAGCCACAACGGTTCTCGTCGTTCGAGCGCGGCGTGATGATGGAAGAGATCGACGATGCTTCCCTCGCTGCTCAGCGCCTCATGATGCTCAACATGGACCCGCCGCAGCACGATCGCTTCAAGTTGCTCGTGTCTCGTGGATTCACGCCGAAGGCGGCGCAGGGCCTCGTCCCGCGCGTCCACGCGCTCGCTGCAGAGATCGTTGACGACGTCATCGACAAGGGACAGTGCGACTTCATCTCCGAGATGGCTGGCCGCCTCCCCAGCGGCCTCATCGCCGAGTTCATGGGCATCCCTCGTTCGGACGGCGAGCGCCTCTACGAACTCACCGAGATCATGCACACCACCGACCTCACCGTGGCCACCCCGGAGATGAAGATGGCGGCCATCGGAGAGATGCTCGGCTACGCCGCGGGTGTCGCCCAGGAGAAACGCCGCAATCCCGGCGAGGACATCGGCACAGCCCTCGTGCAGGCCGAGGTGGACGGCGTACATCTCACGGACGAGGAGTTCCAGTGGTTCTTCCTGCTCCTTGTGAATGCCGGCGGCGACACCACACGCAACCTGGTTGCATCGGGGATGCAACTGCTGTTCGAGCACCCCGACCAGAAGGCTCGGCTCGCCGGCGACCTCGACGGCCTGATGGGAAGCGCAATCGAGGAAATGCTCCGCTTCACCACGCCCGTCATCTACTTCCGTCGCACCGTGATGGAAGACACCGAGATGCGTGATGTCACCATGAAGCGCGGCGACAAGGTGGTCATCCTGTACGGGTCGGCGAACCGCGACGAAGAGGTGTTCGAGAACCCGAACGCCTTCAACGTCGGGCGCAACCCGAACCCTCACATGGCCTTCGGAGGCGGTGGCCCGCACCTGTGCCTCGGAATGCACGTTGCCCGAATCGAGATCGATGCGATGTTCCGCCAGCTGCTCACCCGCATGCCCGATCTCCGTCCATCGGGCGAGGCCGAGTACATGGCATCGAACTTCATCGCCGGCGTCCACTCGATGCCCGTACAGTGGACCCCCGGAGGCAAGCGCTGAGTGGATCTCTCGGGTAGCTGGCGGGCAACGCTCGCCGATGACGAACTGCGACGGAACGGAATCGGACCTGACTTCGACGACTCGTCGTGGACCCCGATCACGGTGCCCGGTCACTGGCGCAGCACGCCTGACTTCTCTGCATCCGACGGTCCGGTGTTGTTCCGACGGCCGGTCGACGTTTCCGCCGCCGCCCCGGGCGAGCGCCAGTGGCTCGTGTTCGACGGCCTGTTCTACCAGGCCGACGTATGGTTCGACGGCGTCTACCTCGGCGACCCTGAGGGCTACTTCTTCCCACACGCATTCGACATCACCTCCATCGCGCGTCTCGGCTCCGAGCATGCACTCGCCGTCGAGGTGAACTGCGCGCCACAGCGGAACAAGGCCGCGAAACGAAACCTCACCGGCGTCTTTCAGCACTGGGATGCACTCGACCCCGACTGGAACCCGGGCGGCATCTGGCGCCCCGTGAGGCTCGAGACAACCGGTCCGGTCCGCATAGACCGCCTGCGGGTGCTCTGCCGGGATGCGAATGCCGATCGTGCGAACCTCCTGCTGCACGCCCGCCTCGACAGTGACGAATCGCGCTCCGTCCGCATCCGCACCACCGTGGACGGCTACACGCAGCGCGAACACGTGCAGCCACTCGCCCGCGGCGCCAATGAAGTCGAGTGGACCTTTGGCGTCGACAATCCCCGGCTCTGGTGGCCCTGGTCTATGGGCGAGCAGCCCCTCACCAGCGTCACGGTCGAGGTGTTCCTCGAGCACCACGACCAACCGAGCGACAGCGTGCTACGACGCACCGGTATTCGACAGGTCGCCCTCGACCGATGGCAACTATCTGTCAATGGCGAGCGCCTCTTCATCAAGGGCGCTAACCACGGCCCCACCAGGATGCAGATCGGTGAGGCATCCCCCGCAGAACTACGCAGGGACGTGGAGCTCGCGAAGGACGCAGGGCTCGATCTGCTTCGCGTTCACGCCCACATCACGCGTCCCGAGTTCTACGACGCTGCAGACGAACTCGGGATGCTCCTCTGGCAGGATCTCCCACTGCAGTGGGGCTACGCACGGAGCGTTCGCAAGCAGGCCACGGCGCAGGCTCGCGAGGCAGTCGACCTACTCGGTCATCATCCCTCGATTGCCGTGTGGTGTGGCCACAACGAGCCGTTCAAGCTCGACATCGAACCCGGCAAACCGATGAGCATTCCCGTGCTGGCCGCCAAATGGTTCGCCGGCCAGCAGTTGCCCACGTGGAACAAGACTGTTCTCGACCGCTGGATCAAGCGGTCGCTCGAGCGAAATGACGACAGCCGTCCGGTCATCGCCCACTCGGGCGTTCTTCCCCACCTCCCGATGCTCGACGGCACCGACAGCCACCTGTATTTCGGTTGGTACCACGGCGACGAGCGCGACCTCCCGAAGTTCGCCGCAACGCTGCCGAGCATGGTGCGCTTCGTCAGCGAGTTCGGCGCACAAGCCGTGCCGACCAACGCCGAGTTCATGCAACCTGGGCGCTGGCCGAATCTCGACTGGATACATCTCGAACGGCACCATGCACTGCAGAAGTCGATCTTTGACAAACGCGTCCCCCCGGCGGATTACGCCACGTTCGAGGACTGGCAGGCTGCGACCCAGCA
>CANIBN010000171.1 GCA_947465505.1 Acidimicrobiales bacterium
CCCCTCGGGAAGATCGGCCTGACGAGGAAGCGCAGCGACAAGCAGGTCGCTGGACTCGACGGAGGTAGGGGTACCCGCTGGTGCGGCCGTGGAGGCGGACACCCCGGTGTCAGACGGCTTGGGTTCAGACGAGGTCACCACTGCGGAGGTGGTCGGCCCCGAGGCAGATTCGGTACTGGATGTCTCGTCGACAGAGGTACTCGTGGTCGACGGTGATCTGCCGCAGGACGCGAGGGCAATCGCCAACAACGGCGCCACGACGACGCAAGCGGCCACCGCTGCGATGGGCCGTGTGCGACGCGCCATGGGCGGGGCGTGCCTCAGTAGAGACGGCCTGTGAGCAACTTGCGGTAGCGCGCAGTACGCGGATCCTCCGGACCCATCACCGCAAGGATGTCGATGAACTTCTGGCGTGCTTCCTCGTCGGCCTTCACCAGGTCGAGGAGCGCGTCGAGTTCCTGCTCATAGTTGTCTGCCGGCTTCTGAGCGAGACGAGCCGCAGCAGCGATGCGGATCGTGTGGTCGTCCTCGGGGATACGCGCGAGGAGTTGCAGCGCTTCCTCGGAGCTCCCGTTCTGCACGAGCAGGTCGGCGAGTGCGCAGATTGCTGCGGCATTGCCCGGCTCAACCTCGAGGACCTTGCGCAGGCTGTCCTCGTCTCCCGCAGCGATGAGTTCGGCGATCGGGTCTTCCGGTGCCGGCGCCATGAGGGAGTCCACGAGTTCCTGGATGATGTGCTCGGGGTAGGCACCCGTGAAACCCTGGAAGAGCTGACCGCCCTGGGCGATAAAGACGGCCGGGATGCCCTGGATCTGCAGCGCCTGCGACAGCGCCGGGTTCTTGTCCACGTCGACCTTCGCGAGGACGACCTGCCCGTTGGTGGCATCGCAGACCTTCTCGAGGATGGGGCCGAGCGTACGGCACGGGCCGCACCACTCTGCCCAGAAGTCGATGAGGACAGGGGTGGTCTTGGACCGCTCGATGACCTCGGTCTCGAAGGTCTCGTCGGTGACGTCAATCGCCATACCCCCGACGCTATCGCCCTGCGGGTACTGCCCCGGGCCCTCCACCGAACTACCCTCGCCCGCAATGAGTGAAGTACCCGGCATCGACGTCCCCAAGGTCACCGACTGGCTCGAATCCAACGTGAGCGGCGCCAAGGGCCCGTTCCGTTTCGACGTCATCGCCGGGGGGCACAGCAACCTCACCTTCCGGGTGACCGGAGCAAACGGCGCGAAGTACGTGCTTCGGCGTCCTCCCCTCGGCCACGTGCTGGCGAGCGCTCACGACATGGGCCGAGAGCACCGCATCATCTCCGGCCTCTCCCGTTCGTCGGTTCCCGTGGCCCCCGCACTGGGCTTCTGCGACAACGTCGAGGTGAACGGTGCGCCGTTCTACGTGATGGCGTTCGTGGACGGCCTCGTGGTGCACAACCGCGACGAGGCTCTGCAGATGCTCACGCCCGAGGCCCGGGCCAATGCGTCTCGTTCGCTCGTGGACACCATGGCAGCGATCCACGATGTCGACCTGAAGGCAGCCGGCCTCGAGGAACTCGGCAAGCACGACGGCTACATCGCTCGCCAGATGAAGCGCTGGTACGGGCAGTGGAACCAGCAGAAGACCCGCGAACTCGACGCAGTGGATGCCGCATACGAGATTCTCGTGAACCGCATTCCCGAGCAGGGGCCGGCCACCATCGTCCACGGCGACTACCGACTCGACAACTGCATGGTGAACGCCCAGGGCGATGTGATCGCAGTGCTCGACTGGGAGATCTGCACGCTTGGCGATCCGCTCGCCGACATCGGCCTGCTGCAGGTGTACTGGACCGGACCAGATGACGACCAGAGCGCATGGGCGGTTACGGGCACCACCGCACCGGGGTTCTGGAACCGCGCCGAGACCGTTCAGCGATATGCCGAGGTGTCGGGCCGCGACGTCTCGCAGATCGACTTCTACATCGGGTTCGCCTACTGGAAGCTTGCCTGCATCCTCGAGGGCGTCTACGCCCGCTACCTCGGCGGCGCGCTCGGTGAGCACTCCCCCGAAGAGGTGCTGCCGTTCAAGTTGCAGGTCGACGCCGCCGCAGCCCAGGCCCACGAGTACGCCCGACGGATGCAGTAGTCGTGGAACGCCGATGAACCAGTCCGACGGAGTCACGTTCCTCGAACAGCCGATCCTCGACGCACCGCCCCTGTTGGTGGCACTGCAGGGCTGGATCGATGCTGCGGGTGTAGCGGCCTCGGCCGCGCAGTCAGTCGAGCAGTCGCGGTCGCTGCGCACGATCGCAACGTTCGACTCCGACGTCTTCATCGACTACCGGGCAAGGCGCCCCGTGATGCAGTTACGGGAGGGCATTTCCGAGCGGCTCATCTGGCCGCAGATCGAGCTGAAGACCGGCAAAGACGACGGCGGACGAGATTTTCTTCTGCTCACGGGATTCGAGCCGGACAACAACTGGCAACGCTTCTCGGCACTGGCTGCACAGGTGTGCATTGGCCTCGGGGCCCGCATCATGGTTGGGCTCGGCGCTTACCCCTACGCCACACCGCACACCCGGGCATCGCGGCTCTCGTGCACCACACCGTCAGAGAAGGTGGCCAAGTCCGTCCGCTACCTGCGCAACTCCGTCGACGTGCCCGCCGGGGTGGAAGCCGTGCTCGAGCACTCGTTCCATGCGTTGGGAGTACCGGCCATCGGGCTCTGGGTACAAGTACCCCACTACATCTCGAACTCGGCGTACCCGGCTGCCGCTGCGGCACTGCTGGAGGGCGTTGCTGAGACTGCCGGGCTGTCGCTCGACATCTCACACCTCACCTCGCAGGCAGCCGCCCAGCGCCACCGCCTCGACGAACTGGTGGAGGGAAATCCCGAGCATCAGGTGATGCTGCGCCAGCTTGAGGAAGTGTGGGACGCCACCATCCCGGTCGAGATTCCCGACGGCGACGAACTCGTTGCCGAGGTGGAACAGTTCCTCCGCGATCAGGACAGTTGAGCGCCTGACGGGGTGAGCGACTACGGTCCTTCTCATGAAGGTTGACGGAGGAATCGGAAACGACCTGCACCTCGCCCCCGGGCAGGCCCAGGATCTGGAGAACAAGGGCTACGCGGGAGCATGGACGGCCGAGACGTCGCACGACCCGTTCTTCCCGCTGCTGCTCGCGGCGGAACACACCGAGACGCTGCAGCTCGGTACGTCCATTGCGGTGGCGTTCGCCCGCAACCCGATGATCCTGGCGAACATCGGGTGGGACCTCCAGGCGTACTCGAAGGGCCGCTTCATGCTCGGCCTCGGCAGCCAGATCAAGCCGCACATCGAGAAGCGCTTCTCGATGCCGTGGAGCTCGCCCGCAGCGCGCATGCGCGAGATGATCCAGGCAATGCGGTCCATCTGGGACTCGTGGATGACCGGCGACAAGCTCGACTTCCGTGGCGACTTCTACAAGCACACCCTCATGACCCCGTTCTTCTCGCCGAACCCCGAGGAGCTTGCTCCGTACGGTCCGCCGAAGGTGTTCCTTGCTGGTGTCGGCGAGATGATGACCGAGGTAGCCGGTGAGGTGTGCGACGGATTCCTGTGCCACGGCTTCACCACCGAGCGTTACCTGCGCGAGGTCACGATCCCCGCTCTCGCCCGTGGACGTGCCAAGGCCGGCAAGACCATGGAAGGTTTCGAGATCGTCGGACCGTCGTTCGTCGTGACCGGCACCACCGAGGAAGAGATGCGTCTGGCAGCGGCCGGCACACGTCAGCAGATTGCGTTCTACGGCTCGACACCCGCCTACCGAGGCGTGCTCGACCTCCACGGATGGGGTGGCCTCCAGGACGAACTGAACACCATGTCGAAGGCCGGCAAGTGGGTGGAGATGGGCAACCTCATCACCGACGAGATCCTGAACACCTTCGCTGTGGTGGGCGAGCCCGAGCAGGTCGCTCCGGAACTGAAGCGCCGCTACGACGACGTCATCAGCCGCATCTCGTTCTACGCGCCGTACAAGAGCGATCCGGAGCGCTGGCAGCGCGTCCTCGACGATCTCTCTCACTGAGAGCTTCGGCCGTAGACGCACCGAAGTTCGTTCTCGGTCTGGCGAACAGGGCGCTCCCGGACAAGCTGCGGAACTGAGAATCCGAGCGTGCGATGGATTCTCGGTGCAGCAGCCCGGGTAGCCCGCAGTGAGGCAGATCCGAGAACAGGAAAAGACCGGCGCAATCTGCTCCGAGTGTCAGCTGGTAGCGGGTTCGAGTTCCTCGCCCACGTACTGCTCGCGACACTTGGCGCGCTGCAGTTTCCCGCTTGACGTCTTTGGCAGCGTGCCCGGCCGCACCAGGATGACGTCTCGCGGCGGCAGTCCCGACACGTCGAGTGCACGCGTGTGGATGCGATGTCGGATGGCATCGAGGTCGCCGGACGTCTCGGTGGGCTTCACCTCGGCGACCACGATGACGGTCTCCTTGCCCTTGTAACCGTCGATGCCGAACGCGATCACGTTGCCGGCGCGTACTCCATCGAGGTCGCCTACGGCGCGCTCGATGTCCTCGGGGAAGATGTTGCGACCGCCGACGATGATGACGTCCTTGATGCGCCCGCAGAGCACCAGTTCACCGTTGAGCAGGTAGGCAAGGTCGCCGGTGGCAAGCCAACCATTCCGAAACGAGGCCGCGGTTGCCTCCGGATGCTTGTAGTAGCCCGGCGTCACCGAGGTGCCACGAATGAGCAGTTCGCCCACCTTGCGGTCGGGCAGGTCCTCGTCGGTCTCGGGGTTCACCACACGGAACTCCAGACCGGGCACCGCGGGACCGAGCAGCGCGAGCCTGCGCACGGTGTCGTCGTACGCGGCGCCATCGGCAACGGGTTGGGCGACCCGATCCCGCTCGAGCACCACCCGGTCGACCGCATCGCAGACGAGACCACGCATGGGGGACGGGAACGCACCCGCAATTGCTACCTCTGCCATGCCGAACGCAGGGAACACCGCGCCCGCTGGGAACCCGAACCGGGACGCCTCATCCACAAAGGCCTCCACCGCCGACGGGTCGACAGGCTCGGCACCCGACAGGGCGACGCGCATCGGCGAGAGATCGAGACCCTGCATGCGCTTCAGCGCCCGAGTAGCGAGTACCCACGCAAAGTTCGGCCCGGCCGTGACGGTGGCGCCCCAGTCGGACAACCACTGCATCCAGTTGCCAGGGTGAGCAAGGAAGTCCTGCGGTGCGGCCTGCACCAGATCGACACCCGTGCACATCGGGATA
>CANIBN010000172.1 GCA_947465505.1 Acidimicrobiales bacterium
ACGAGGACCGGCTTGTCCGAAGAGTTCACCGTTTCGTCGAAGGTGGCAGTCGAGAGATTGAGGATTCCTTCAGCCATGTCGGGAATTCCTTTCGTGTTGGAATCGTCAGGTTAGTCAGGTCAACGACGGACGAGGGACAAACATTCCCGACCGTCTCAGTCGGATTTAGCGCCGTGTCAGGAGGCGTGCTGGGTCTCGAGCCAACGCTCAGCGTCGATCGCGGCCATGCAGCCCGACCCGGCGGCCGTGATGGCTTGCCGGTAGGTGTGGTCCTGCACGTCTCCGCAGGCAAACACGCCCTCGATGTTGGTGTAGGACGAGTTCGGCTGAGTAACGAGGTACCCGTTCTCGTCGGTGTCGAGGATGCCGCTGAACAAATCCGTGTTCGGCCGGTGACCGATGGCGAGGAACAGTCCAGTGACGGGAAGCGTCTGGCGCTCACCGGTCTCGGTGTGCTCGGCAACGATGCCCTCGAGCTTTTCATCGCCGAGCAGGTCGACCACCGTGTGGTTCCACAGCATCTCGATCTTCGGGTTGGCTGCCGCGCGGTCGCGCATGATCTTCGAGGCACGCAACGTGTCGCGACGGTGAATGAGCGTGACCTTGCTCGCGAATTTCGTGAGGAACGTTGCCTCTTCCACTGCGGAGTCGCCGCCTCCAACCACTGCAATCTCGTGGCCCCGGAAGAAGAAGCCGTCACACGTTGCACACGTGGAGAGGCCGTGCGAGATCAGGCGCTGCTCTGCCTCGAGACCGAGCATGAGCGATCGCGCTCCAGTGGACACGATGATGGAGTGAGCCTGGTACTCGGTGTCTCGCACCCACACGCGGAACGGACGCGAGGAGAAGTCCACACGTGTCACCTTCTCGGTGAGGTACTCGGCGCCGAAGCGGCCTGCCTGCTCGCGCATGTTCTGCATGAGTTCGGGCCCGGTGATGCCAGTGGGCCAGCCGGGGAAGTTCTCGATGTCGGTGGTGAGCATCAACTGTCCACCCGGCTGATCGGTGGTGGACGACGGCTCGCCCTCGATCACCAGAGGCTCGAGGTTGGCGCGCGCGGTGTAGATGGCTGCAGTAAGGCCCGCAGGGCCAGAACCGATGATGATGACATTGCGGACAGACATGACTCAGCTCTCTGTGGGGGTATGGCGCTTGGCCATGAGCAACGCTCCGAGCACCACGAATAATCCGCCGACAATCAGATCGGCAATCCATACCGAGGTGTTGTGGTCGATGCTGGCATCACCCGCGAAGATCGCCCATCGAGCACCAGCGAATCCGAGCAGGACTGCGCCACCAAGCATCCAGAGTTTCTTCGAACGGATAAGCCCGACAATGACGACCAGCGCGCCGACAACGGCGAGCATGCCCACGATCCATGCGGCGACCGTGCCCATGTCCCAGATGAGATACGTCTGCACACCGCGCATCGCGGCGATCACCGAGAGCACGAGCGCAACAAGCCCAGCGAATGCTGCGAGCAACCCGAACACGACGCCATTGGTTGCCTTGACCGCGCGGGTGGTGAGGTTGCGACGAACAACCTGCACGATGCGATCGACGAAGTCGGCCGCCTGCTTGGGCCACTCGGGGCTGAGCGGATTGAAGGCCATACGGCCAGCCTAACCGTGCGTGCTGTCAGGCACCGAGAGTCACGGTTGCCTCGACGGCACACGTGCTCGGATTCACCACCACGGCATCGGTGGGACGCTGTGCGTTGGGGGACAGCAGGAGCAGTGCGGGCTGGTTGATCCAGAGCAGTTCTGCACCGACCTCGCCTGCAATGTTGGGACACGGATTGGTGAGACGCGCGCCGGCGCCTGCAACCTGTCGGTCGGCTACCTCTTGTGCGATGCCCAGCAGCTGTCGCGGGGTGCTGGCGGCATAGATCGGTTGGCCGACTGCGTCGCCACCCTCACCGGTGGGTTCGGTGGAGGGGGTGTCGGTTGCCACCACAGCGTCGCCACTTGCAGCAACTGCTGCAGCCATGGGGCGCGTGTCGGTGGAGGCGTTGGCGAGGTCGGACGAGGACACCTCGGGAGCACCGGCCTGCTCCTTGGGTCGGGTGCGGGCCGTGGACACATCGGATGTCACCGTGCGCTCAACGGCTGCCTGCTCTCGACTGCCCGATCGTCCAGCCATGGAGCCGATGACCACACCCACCACAGCCAACGCAGCAGCCGCAGCCAGCGCGGGCATCAGACGCCGTGCACGACGGGCTCGTGCGGCGTCGAGCGAGACGGGTTGGGACAGCGCCGAGAAGGCGTCGAGGGCCGCAGCGAGGTGCGCCTCGCGCTGGGCAGCGGGGGCGGGTTCGGGGTGAGCGAGATGGCCGCGGAGGGAGCCAAACGTGGTGGACACGGCGCTCACCTGGGGATTGGAGCTGAATCGTTCCTGCTCAACAGGGGTGGCAACGCCATCGACGAGTGCGCTCGCAACCTCGATCACCTCGTGATCGAAGGAATCGGCCGGCAGGCCTGCGGGGTCGGTGGGGCGCTCGGTCATGGCTGATTGGTTGGATGTTCGGAGGTACCGATTTGGTTCCCAAGTTCTTTGGCAAGGATGGCGCGGCCCCGGGCAATACGTGACCGAACCGTCCCGATCGGCACGCCGAGCGTGTCGGCGATGGTGTCGTAGTCCAGGTCAGCGACGTCCCGCAGCACGACGGCTAGCCGGAAATCCTCCGGCAGGCGCTCGAGGGCAGCCTGAACCGCCATCTGGTCAACCACCGTCGAGTCGAACGGTCGGGTCTCCACGAGGTCAGACAGCATGACCGTCTCGTCGAGCGGCGCGGTGGGACGGCGTTTGCGACGCCTCAGTTGGTCCAGGCAGGTATTGGTGGCGATGCGGTACATCCACGTGCCGAACGCAGCGTTGCCGTCGAACGAACCGAGGGCGCGCACTGCAGCAAGCAGGGCATCCTGTGTTGCGTCTGCGGCGTCGGCATCGTGGTGCAGGATGCGACGGCACACGGCGTACACCCGGTCGTAGTGACGGCGGAGCAACTGGTCAAGGGCGCGTCGATCGCCCGACTGTGCAGCAGCAACGAGTGCTCGGTCATCGGCGTTGCTCATGGCGCCGGCGTCGGTTGCCATGCCGGAAGTCAGCCCTGGGCGGGTCCGAAGGAGATCTCGGAGAACCCGCCGCGGAACGGATTGGCCGAACTACAGCCCTTGTCCCGGGCTACTTCGCGCAGCATGAGGAGCAAGTAGTGACCGGGTTGATTCAGCACGATCGATGCCTTGTTGGTCTTCTGGCTTGCGTTCTGCGAGATGGGTGAACCCCAGTCCTCGAGGTTTGCGGCTGGGCTCGATGATGCGTAGATATCGACGTTCCACGGCGAACTCGGGAAGGTGAGACTGAGCAATCCCTGCGCAGCGCCGCTCAGCTTGACGATGAGGCCGACACCCTGCTTGGCCCCGAAGTATTGGTTCTGGTAGCAGCTGGTAACCCAAGCAGTTCCGGTCTTGCCGTCTCGGGCCAAGCGCACCTTGGTCTCGTTCTCCGTGCCGTCACCCTTGGGGTCAAAACTGGTGAGAGCCGTCACTTTGCTGTCCGTGAATGGCACCGGCTGGCCATCCGGGGTGGTGATTGTGGCGCCAGTCTGTCCGTTGCTGGTGATGGCCGTGTTCTCGGGCGAGCCGTCCTTGGAGCCGTTGCGGAGGGTGGCCCAGAGCACTCCACCAAGAGCGAGCGCTGCGACCAGGAGCCCGGCGATGATGAGTGTGGGTGTGCTGCGGCGCTGCTGGAGCTGGCGGTTCGTGGTCTGGCGTGGGCGTGTGCCGTTCGGCGGCGTGGGCGACCGGTCGGTGGTGGGTCGGGTGGTACCGGGACCATGTGATCCGCCGCGTGTGTCGGGGCGGGGTGCGCCCGACGAGTCGAGACGGGGCCAGGTGGTGCTGGTGAACTCGTTGTTGCGGATCTGCTCCACCATGGACACCACTTCGGCCCCCGATGCCGGCCGATTGGCGGGGTCGCGGGCGAGGAGCCGCTTGACAAGGTGCAGGAGTCCGGGATGCAGCTGAGGGCGCAGCTTCCCGAGCGGTGTCGGGTCTCGTTGGATACGCGCGAGCGCCGTCTCCGCATCGGTGTTCCCCTTGAACGGCACCTTGCCGGCAAGGCATTCGTAGAGCACGAGACCGAGCGAATAGAGGTCTGCACGACCGTCGAGTTCGTGGCCGCGTACCTGCTCGGGCGAGAGGTACTTGGCCGTACCCATCATGATGTTCTCGCTGGTGAGGTCCTGACCGGTGTTGGTCGTGAGCACCTTGGCGATACCGAAATCGGTGAGCAGTACGTGGTTGTCCGGTGTGATGAGGATGTTTGCCGGCTTCACATCGCGATGGATGATCGGCTCTTTGGCATTGTGCGCGGCGTCGAGCGCACCAGCCACACTCGCTGCGATGTTCAGCGTCTGCTCGGGCGACAGATGTTTCTTCTCGTCGAGGAGATCGCGCAGGCTCTTGCCGGGCACGAACGGCATGACCACTGCCTGGCGCCCGTCGTGCTCCACGCTGTCGTAGATCGACACGATGTTGGGGTGCTCGAGCTGGGCGACGATCCGCGCCTCACGACGAAATCGCTCGATTGCGGTGGGGTCCGAAGCGAGTTGCTGCTTGAGCACCTTGACCGCGACGACACGGTCGAGGAAGAGGTCGGTGGCAAGCCACACCTCTGCCATGCCGCCGTTCGCGAGTTTGCGATCAACGCGATAGCGCCCCGCTAGAACGGTCTCTGATTCGGACGGTTGAACCACCGTTGCCAGACGCTAGTTGTCCCAACCAGCGAAATAATGGCATCCCGTGTTCGCGCGGTCACTCTGCGGTCTGGAACACCACTGCCATCGTGCCGCGTCCGGCGTGTGTTCCGATCACTGCGCCGATGTCGCCCACGAGGATCTCGCCGGGTGAGTACGGGCGCAGCATCTCGACGAATGCATCAACATCGGAGCAGTCAGCGTGAGCGACCGCCACGCGGGTGACGTTGCGGTGTTCGCGCACCTTGTCCACGAGGAAGGCCAGTGCCTTGGCCCGGGTGCGCTGTTTGCCACCCTCGTGCACCACGCCGTCCCGACAGACGATGATCGGCTTGATGGCGAGTGCCGAGGCCAAGAAGGCCTTTGCGCCACCGATGCGACCGCCCTTCTTCAGGTTCTCGAGGGTGTCAAAGGCTGCCCAGACGTGGGTCCGGCCAACG
>CANIBN010000173.1 GCA_947465505.1 Acidimicrobiales bacterium
GCAACTCCTCTGGGAGATCAAGACGCACGTACCCGTCCCGGTCGAGCGCGGTGCGGCGCTCGGGGGAGAGGTGCCGCAGCGTTTGACCGATGAGTTCGTCGTCGGTTGCGAAGAGTTCCGGTTCCGTGAAGCCCATCGCCCGTGACAGACGGCGGAAGAGTTCGGTGTTTCCGACACTCTCGCCGAGCGGTGCGATGGCGGCGTGGTTTGCGCCGAGGTACAGGTGGCCCCATGCGGGCACCACGTCCACCTGCTCGATCTGCGTGGTGGCAGGAAGCACAATGTCGGCGTACCGGGCCGTGTCGGTGAGGAACTGCTCGTGCACGACGGTGAACAGATCGTCTCGCTCGAGCCCGCGCCGCATGGCCTCACTGTTCGGCTGGGTAGCCAATGGATTGCCGTTCCATGCGAAGAGCACGGTGATCGGTGGGTCGGGCTGCGGGTCGTTGAGTGCACGGCCGACGTGATTGGTGTTGAGGAGGCGGCGTGCCGTCCGGTTTGCCGTGGCAGATGAGATAGCACCGAGGCCCTCGCGATCGATGGTTGCCCCGAACCAGCCACTCGACGATCGCGTGAGGCCACCGCCCCGGTAGCGCCAAGCGCCCGTGAGCAGCGGTAGGCACGCAAGCGTGCGGAACAGCATCGCACCGTGCTCGCGGTGCTCAGCCCCGATCAGTGTGCGGATCACGCTCGGCTGCGTGGTGCCGTATGCAGTGGCCAGTTCCTCGATGTCGCCAGCGACGAGGCCGGTAACCGAAGCGGCTCGCTCGGGTGTCCACTGCGCGACGCGCTCTGCCAACTGCTCGTAACCGGAGGTGTAGCGATCGACGTAGTCGCGATCCACGTGACCATCGCGCACGAGCACGTGCATCATGCCGAGGGCGAGTGCTGCATCAGTACCCGGCAGGGGCTGGACGAACCAGTCTGCGTCCTCTGCAGTCGCCGTACGGATGGGGTCGATCACGACCACCCGGGCGCCCGCGGATCGGGCTTCCTCGATGAATGGCCAGAGGTGACGGTTGGTTAGCTTCGTGTTCGTTCCCCAGAGCAGGATGAGCCGGCTGAACCGGATGTCCATGGGGTCGATGCCGTTGCCGTTGCCGTAGGTGGCGCTCACACCCTCACGCGCCACTGCACCGCACACCGAGCCCGTCAGCTTCGTTGCCCCGAGACGGTTGAAGAACCGCTCGCCGAGCGTGACGGTTGCGAGCACGCTCTGGTTCCCAGCGCTCGACATCGGTACGACGGTGGCAGGGCCGTGCTGAGCAACTGCGCCGTGCACACGTGCAGCGATGGTGCTGAGCGCCTCGTCCCAGGTGATCTGTTCGAACGTGCCGGAACCCTTGGCGCCGACGCGCTTCAGCGGGTGCAGGATGCGCTCCGGGCTGTACACGCGGTCGAGGAAGCGATTGACCTTCGGGCACAGTTCGCCGCGCGAGTACGGGTGAGATGGGTTGCCGCGAAGCTTCGTGGCTACACCGTTGTCTACCGTCACCACCCAGCCACAGGAATCAGGACAGTCGTGATGGCACGTGCCCAGAACGATTGATGTGCCCGTACTCATGTGCGCAGCGTAGGTGACACCCGGTATGCCGAGCACTCGATTTGTCGGTGACTGTTATGAGCGTCGCACCTGGCGGAACGGGAGTTCCTTGTCCACCTCTGGCTCCTTGGGCAGACCGAGGATGCGCTCACCGATGATGTTGCGCTGGATCTGGTCCGTGCCGCCGCCGATGGAGAAGAAGAACGCGTTGTGCATCGAGTAGTTCGCGTCACCACTGTCGACTGATTCCTTCGCGGTGAGCGTTCCCTCCGGACCGAGCAGTTGCACCTGCAGGCGTCCGGCGATGTGCAGGATGTTCGCCATCGCCAGTTTGCCGAGCGAGGCAAGCGGGGACGACGAGTCCTTCTTCAACTGCGCGGCTGCACGCTTGCCGGTCCACTCGTTGACCAGGCGCAGGCAGTGCAGATTTGTTAGTTCCTGGCGAATGACCGGGTCGTTGTTCTTGCCGACCTTCTGCGCAAGTTCCACGAGCGACAGATCGGGAGCGGGTGCACTTGCTTCCGATTCGGGATCACGCGACTCGTCGGTGTCGGGCTGACCTTTGCGACGACCGATCGGTCCGCCCATGACGGCACGCTCGTACATCAGCGCCGTTTGCAGTACCCACCAGCCGCGGTTGAGGTCGCCGAGCATGTTGGACGCAGGCACGCGCGCATCGGTGATGAACACCTCGTTGAAGCGCGCATCGCCGGTTGCCTGACGCAGAGGGCGAACCTCGACACCTGGCTGGCGCATCGGGAAGAAGAAGAACGTGATGCCGCGGTGTTTGGGTTGATCCCAGTCGGTGCGGGTGATGAGCAGCGCGTACTCCGCGGCACGTCCACTCGACGTCCACACCTTCTGCCCGCTCACGATGAACTCGTCACCATCGCGGTCGGCTCGTGTGGCGATGCTGGCAAGGTCGGACCCTGCGCCGGGCTCGCTGTACAGCAGGCACATGGCGAGGTCGTCCATGAGAAGGCGCCGCAGCACCTTGTGCTTCAGTTCGTCCTGCCCGTAGTGCAGCACGGTGCCGGCCCAGAGGTTGTACTGGTCCTGACTCGTGCCCGGCGCACCGACGCGCCGGAACTCCTCGGCAACGGCCTTGCTCGACTCGGCGTCGAGGCCGCGCCCGAACCATTCCGTGGGCCACGTCGGTGCAGCCCATCCGCTGTCCACCACCTTGGCCAGCCACACCTTCGGGTCCGCGCCGCGTTCGGCGTACTCGGGCCTCCAGTGTTCAGCGAGCCAAGTACTGACCTCACGGCGAACCGCCTCGGGATCAGCGACGACCGGCGATGAGGTAGTGAGCGTCATGGGAGTGCTCAGAGACCCGACTTCTCGAGGATGTGGATGCCGCACGCCGAGCCGAGGCCGATGACGTGGGCGAGACCCACCTTCGCGCCCTCGATCTGACGGTCGCCGGCCTCGCCTCGCAGGTGGTGGCAAACCTCCCAGATGTTGGCGATGCCGGTGGCAGCAATGGGGTGACCCTTGGACTCCAGGCCGCCGGACACGTTCACCGGGGTCTTTCCGTCACGCCACGTTGCGCCCGACATGAAGAAGTCGGCAGCGCCGCCCTCCTCGCAGAGTCCGAGGTTGTCGTAGTGCACCAGTTCGGCAGTTGCGAAGCAGTCGTGCAGTTCCACGAGGTTGAGGTCCTGCGGGCCCACACCGGCCTGCTCGTAGGCGATCTTCGCTGCGTTCTTCGTGAGCGTGTTCACATCGGGCAACACCTGACAGGCTTCCTGCCACGGGTCCGTGGTGAGCACCGATGCCTTCACCTTGATCGCACGGCGCTGCTGCTCGAGCGACAGCGTCTTCAGCTTCGCTCCGCTGACCACCACTGCCGCTGCGGCACCGTCACAGTTGGCGGAACACATCGAGCGGGTGTTGGGGTAGGCGATCATGACGTCGTTCATGATCTCCTCGAGCGTCATGCGCTTGGTGTACGCGGCCAGCGGGTTGAGCGTCGAGTGAGCATGGTTCTTCTCGGCGATCTTTGCGAACAACTCGAACGAGGTGCCGCCGTACTTGTGGCCGTACTCCATGCCCACCTGGGCAAACACACCGGGCATCGAGTCGGTGCCGATGCGACCGTCCACCGAACCTACGGCGCCATAGCGCCCCTTGGGCTCGTAGACGTTCTTGTCGCTCTTCGGGCGACCGCCCGCACCGAGCAGACCTGCGCCGGCAAGCTTCTCCACACCGACGGCCAGACCCATGTCCACCTCGCCGGCCTTCACGGCCATGATGGCCGTGCGCAGCGCGGTGGCGCCGGTAGCGCATGCGTTCGACACGTTGTACACGGGGATTCCGGTCTGGCCGATCTGCTTCTGGATCTGCTGACCCACACCGCCGCCACCCATCAGGTTGCCTGCGGCCAGGATGCCCATGTCCTTCATCGTGACGCCACCGTCGGCAAGCGCTGCCATGGCGGCCTCAGCAGCAAGGTCGACAACGTCCTTGTCGGGGTGCTTGCCGAACTTGGTCATTTTGATTCCGAGGATCCAGATGTCGTCGCTGGCCATGACGTGCTCCTGTCGTGAGTGCGGTGTTCGGTGGTGTGTGTAGTTCGTTGCGGTATTCGAGTAATCGATCAGGCGGGCTCGAAGCCGTAGTTGACGGCCTCGGTGCCCTCGTCGTCGGTGCCCACCGGGACGAGTGCCAGACGTACCTTCATGCCGAGTGAGACCTGCTCGGGCGAGGGCTCAACGTTGGTGAGGGTGCAGCGCACGCTCGTGCCGTTGCAGTCGACGATGGCCGACACGAAGGGGACCTTCACGCCAGGGGCAGCGAAGGTGACGATGCTGAAGGCACGCACGATGCCCTCGGTGCCGATGTCGACCTTCTTGAACGAGGTGCCGAAGCATGCGGCGCAGGCATTGCGGCGGTCGAAGAAGCGGGCACCGCAGCCCGTGCACTCGTTGGCGACGAGGTGCGGCTTGTCGCCCAGCACGAGGTAGTCGACGAACGGGATCTGCTTGGACATTGCTGCTCCTCGAGGGTGGCGCCATCCCCGATGACGCCCGTACGCCCCGACGTTACCGCGCAGTAGCGCCCTCCGGTAACCCACGTTCTCGGTCCCGAAAACTCTCAAAACGTGCAGTTTGGGGACCGAGAACAATTCACCACCTGCGTTCTCGGTCCCGAAAACGCTCAAAACGTGCAGTTTGGGGACCGAGAACAGAGGGGGTTAGGAGAGGACGAGATCGGCGACCTGCTTGAGCTGGGCGGCGTCACGGCCCGAGATGAGCAGCGTGGTGACCGGGCTGGAGCGCCAGACGTCGAGGCGCTCCCGGATGCGGGAAGCCGGACCGACGAGGCTGATCTCGTCGGCGAAGTCGTCGGGTACGGCAGCGATTGCCTCGTCCCGCTTGCCGGCCATGAACAGGTCCTGGATCTTGTAGGCCTCGTCCTCGAAGCCCATTCGTGCCATCAGCTTGGTGTGGTAGTTCTGCCCCTTGGCGCCCATGCCCCCGATGTAGAAGCCGAGCATGCCCTTCACGGGCATCAGACCGGCCTTCACGTCGTCGGTGATGTTCAGCGTGGCGAGTGCGTTGATCTCAAAGCCCTGCTTGGCCGGTGCCAACTGGTCGGCGTACACCTCCTGGCGGTACGGCGAGTAATAGAGCGGCAGCCAGCCGTCC
>CANIBN010000174.1 GCA_947465505.1 Acidimicrobiales bacterium
AGGGTGGCGGCTTCATGGACAGTGGCAAAATAAACCGCCGTGGTGGTGCCGTGTGCGAGAAGCGTGGGAACCATCTGTTGCCATACGTCGCTCGCGAAGGCGGGATCCGCGTAGCGGGACTCAAGCGGGAAGGTGTACTCGAACAGCCAACGCTCGAGAGGAATGTCCAGGCCCGTTCCCAACTGTGGCCATTGGGGGGCGTGAATGTGGGTGTCGATGAGGCCGGGGAGCAAGCGCTGGGCGTGCGTGAGCGCCAGTGTCTCGGCGGCTGAACTGACGGCGGCCCGACCTGCATCGGATTCGGCGGCATGTACGCCAATGACCGCACCACGATCGTCTACCGCGACCACGATGTGCTCCCGCACCTCGAGCGACTGCGGGGTCGGGGTCTGCAGCAGGGTGCCGGAGACGGCTAGGGCGGGTCGCCGGATGGTCACCAGAGAATCGTACGCCGGGGACACAGCGGCGGCCCCTGGTTTCGGGGAGGTGAACATGCCGCCGGTGGGATCGGTGATGGCGATCCATCTGAGAGAATTGGCGTCTGTGAGTACCCCCACGCCGCGCCGAGACCGAGTCGCCCAGAACGACGAGCGAATTCTCAATGCTGCGGTCGTGGTGCTCAACCGGTTCGGCATGGATGGTCTCACCGCCCGGAGGGTGGCGGAGCAAGCCGGGTTGAGCACCGGGGCGGTGTACGGCAGGTTCGAGAGCATCGACGAACTGCTCATCGAGGTATGGACTCAGCGTCTGAAGGACGTCGTGCTCGCAGGTCTCCAGCGGTCTATCCAGATGGCCGATCCACAGGTGGAGGATGCACCATCGGAGGTGCCCGAGAGCTTTGACCCGGTAGCCGAGCAACTGGGGGCGTTCCTCATTGCGCTTGCGCCCCGCAGCGAGGTGCTCTCTGAGGTCGTGGTTCCCGATGTGGCGGAGTGGCTCGATTCTGTGGGGGTTGGGCACGGACATCCGCCCGAGGCACGGGCGCGACGAGCCATCGCTGTGGGGGCCTACTTCGGAGCGATGCTCAACGGTGCAGTGAGCGACGCGCTGCATCCCGATTGGGTGCTCTGTCTGCGCTGGTGGGAAACCGCACGGTCAAGAGCACCCTTGGCTGTGAGCCCGCCTCTTCGCGATCTTCCAGCGGCTCGAATCGCGGTCGAGACGGGTGATGCCGAGCTCGATGCGCTGCTTCTCGCAACGGGCGAGGTGATGTCGCGGTCGGGTGTTGTTGGCACGACCATCACGCGTATTGCCCGACGTGCCGGCCTTCCCCGAACAGCGGTGTATACGCACTTTGATTCGAAAGACGATCTTGTGATGGCCTGCGTCTTTCAGGCGACGGCGAGCGCCAGCGCCAGTAGTCGCCGGCTCAAGACGCTGCGCACACGCGATGGAGTCGCCCTCGTGGCCACCCGCATCACGGATCCCGCCAGTCGCGCCTGGCGTCGACGACGTATCGAGGGTCTGCTTGCAGCGGTGAGCAATCCGGCGCTCGCAAGTGCGGTGCTGCGGGCTGAGGTAGAGAGCGAGAACGAACTCATCTTGAGTATTGGCCTCGTTGATGTCGAGTCGGAATACGGACTTCGTCAATTGCTCCGCTTCTTCGAGGTACTGATGACCGGTCTCTCCGTTGTACCCGAAGTGTCCACTGTCTTCGAGGGGATCGACTGGCGCGTCGCCGTCTCACCCCTCACGGAGCTTGCATTGGCCGAGGTGTTCGGCGCAGAGCCAACATCACTTCTCCAGAGTTCGTAGCGCGCGAGTGTCAGGACCATTCGACATCGGGACTGGACGCTCGATCGGCGCGATGCGAGCCGACGAGTTGGCCACGCTCGAGCAGTGGGCCGCACAGGAGCACTGGAACCCGGGTGCCGCCGACGTACGGATCGCGTGGGAGGTTGATCCCGATGCCTTTGTGGCGGTGCGGGAGGGTGGTGAACTCATTGCGGGTGGGACGATCATGTCCTACGGAGGACAGTTCGGATTCATGGGATTGTTCATCGTGCGCGGTGATCTGCGCGGCGCTGGACTCGGAACAGCGTTGTGGACGTACCGACGCGATCGCTTGATCGGGCGACTCTCGCCCGGTTCCTCCATTGGGATGGACGGCGTGTTCGACATGGTTCCCTTCTACGAACGCGGGGGGTTCTCCCTCGCGTATCGGGATCTCCGTTTCGAAGGCACGGCCACCGGTAGCGCTGATGCGTCTGTCGCTGACCTTCGCAATGTGCCGTTCGACGCCATCGACCAGTACGACCGACGCCATGTCCCGGCTCCGAGAAGCGAGTTCCTCAGGAAGTGGATCGCTCAGCCCGGTGCCCACGGAGGAGCGCTGTTCGAGCACGGCCAGCTGGTGGCATACGGCATGGTGCGGCCGTGCCGGATTGGGTTCAAGGTCGGTCCGCTCTTTGCCGACAACGCGGATCTGGCGGATCGACTCCTCGGCCACCTGTTCTCGCTGATCGACGGCGAGCAGGTGCAACTCGACGTCCCGGAGCCGAACCAATCAGGCCTCGGCCTTGCCCAGCAGCACGGACTCGTCGAATCGTTTGGCTGCGCTCGCCTGTACCTCGGCCCGCACCCGGCGCTTCCGGTGCATCGCATCTTCGGAGTGACCTCGTTCGAGTTCGGCTGAGTCGAATCAGTGGTTCCATCTAGAGGTTGGTAACGAGCTCGCTGACTGCCGCGCCGAGAACACTTGTTGGATTCACTAGGTCGTAGATCACGTCGAAGTGATGACGCCCGGGAGCCTCGATTGCAGTGGCAGTGCCATTGGCGGCGATCGATCCCCACCGATCCGCCCACTCGATCGACTGCCGTCGGAACTCGCCGGTCTCGTGTTCACCCCACGTCGTAATGCACGGAACACCTGGACGCGCTGCGATGCGCGACATGGGGCTGAGTCGTTCGGCATCCTCGAGAGACAGGCGGACGTCGTCGTTCATCGGGGTGTGCACGATGGGAACGATGTCGAAGACGCCAGACACCATCACGTAGGCGGCAGGACGCGGATCGTGGATCGCGATCATTCCCGCAAGGTGGCCACCGGCGGAATGACCGGAGACGACGATGCGCCGTGCGTCGTGGCCCAGTGCTGCCGCCCCGGCTACGAGGTGGTCGATGGCGCGACGACTCTGGTCCACGAGCAGGTCGAGCGGACCGCTCGGGCAGAGGGTGTAGTTGATCGACGCAAAGGCCCAACCCTGGGCGTGGGCAGCCTCGCTGAGCAGACAACCATCATCGGCGGAAAGCCGCCTCCAGTAGCCGCCGTGCAGAAACACGAGCAGCGGTGCACCGGGCACAGTTGCGGGTACGTACCACAGCCATTCGTCGGGGTGATCGCCATACGAGAGACGACGATGTTCAAGCGCTGCTCGTGCCGAGGTGCCGCGTTGCTCGTACTCGGCAAGAACGGCCGGAAGTGACGGAACATGGAGCGCGGGTTGGTACTCGCGGAGAACCCCCTCCAGATCGAGGTCTCGATACACGGCGCTCACGGCCTGGCGACGGTGTTTTCGATGCCTTCTGCGCCGATGCTCACCGTGAGGATGACCACGGGTTCCGTCCCGAGATTGCGACCGTTGTGATACGTGCCGGTGGCCTCCATCACGACGGCACCCTTCGAGTACGACTTCGTGATTCCGCCTTCGTATTCGACCGTCACGGTGCCCTCGATGATCTGGACATACAACGGAGCGTCGTGCCGGTGCCAACCGGTCTCTTGGCCCGGCTGCATGGTGACGGTGGCCGAGGACACTTCTGCCTGTGTGCCCGTGGGGTACACAATCTGCTGGTCGAGCACTGTCTTGCTCGCCTTCGTGAGGAGCGGTTCACGAACCACCGGCGCAGGCGCGGGCTGAGCACTATCCTTCGAATCGGAGCCGCACGAGGAAGCGAGTGTTGCGGCCAGTGCGATGCCGGCAACGAGCAAGGAAAGCCGGCGGTAGGTGTGAGTTGTCACGGCCGGAATGATAACTGCTAAACTAGGTTTAGTAGGATTCTTCAGCCCGGAGCGACCGCCGATGACGAAAAGCATTCCCCGCAACGAAGCCCGTCAAGCAATGGTGGAGCGCGCGCTCGAACACCTCGCGCGTCGTGGTCCGGCGAACGTGCACCCCAAGGAGATCTGTGAGGAACTCGCGCTCTCCAAGGCATTGGTGAACTACCACTTCGGTGGTCGTGACGGACTCATCGCAGAGGCAATGGTTGCCGGATACCAGCGGTACGTCGACACACTCTGGGCTGCCGCGGAGGCAGCAGGCAGGGATCCGGTGAAGCGCTTGGTTGCCTGGGTGGACAAGCAGATCGACTGGACCTGGGAGAACCCTGGTCTCGCTGCTGCGCTCAACTTCCCGTACATGTCTTCGGGCATGCCGGTCGAGATGCTCGAGGGGTCGATCCAACTGCTCAACGAGGCCGGAGCGAGGAACTTCCAGAATCTGCAGCAGTTGGTTGCTGCGGCAAAGACGGCAGTGCGAACGAACGGCAAGCCCCCTACTCCGACGGAGGTCGGGCTCGATGCGGCGTTCGTCGGCTGGGTCACACTTGGCACCTCGGTTTGGCACGCCGGCAATCACCTGCCCACGCAGCGCATCGGCGGTCGAGACAACTTTCCACTTGCTCGAAAGCACGTGCACGCACAGATTCTCGGAGCACTCGCGCGCTAAGGCGCACGATCCCCATCTGTCGGATGTCAGGTTGGGTCTACCCGACCCTCAAGCACGGCAGCGACCTGCTGAAAGCGCCCGGACTGCGCTTGGTGCACGAAGATCGCTCCCTCTTTCACCTCACCTTGCTCGTCAAAGGCGATCTGCTTGGTGATACCCGCTACATCTGCGCGGTCGAGCCAGACATCAACTGCGCGACGGGTGCGGGCGCCGTCGTCCATCGCCCGGAGCATGAGGTTCACCGCGTCGAAGTACTCCATGGCGAAACCCACTGGCGATTCCTGGAAGTACGCCACGTAGGAATCGCTGAACGACTTCCGATCGGTGGAATTTGTGAGCGAGGGGTCGAGGCACGGACAGGTGGCGTAGGCGCCCTCCGAACCCGCGCCGACGCCAGAGATGAGGGACGAATCGAAGATCCCGTCGCCGCCCATGAAGGGGACGGTGATGTTCGCGTCGCGCAATTGGCGAAGGAGACGCACCGCCGGTTCGGTGACGCCGCCGTAGTACACGG
>CANIBN010000175.1 GCA_947465505.1 Acidimicrobiales bacterium
AACGGTCGTCATGAAGCAGGCGTGAACGAGATGGGGAGTCGCTCAGGGCCCCAGATCGCCACACCGTCAGGCTTCCACGTGATCTCACCGTCAAGGGCAAGGTTCGGCATGCGGCGAGCAAGGATCGGCAGGGCCTCTTGCAGTTCTGCGCGTGCGAGCGAGGCACCGAGGCAGTAGTGGATCCCTGCGCCGAACGTCATCTGTGGCTGTCCGCTGGGCTCACGCGTGATGTCGAACCGCTGGGCGTCCGTCCAGACCGCGGCATCACGGTTGGCTGCAGCCGTGGCTGCGGCGATGAAGGTTCCCTTCGGGAACAGGACACCCCGGTACTCGATGTCCTCGCTGGCGAAGCGCGCAGTGCCACGGATCGCGCCGAGGTATCGCATGGTCTCCTCGACGGCGCGGGGCGCGAGATCCGGTTGCTCGGCGAGCAGTTTCCACTGATCGGGGTGCGACGCAAGGAGGGCAACGCTGCAGGCGAGTTGGTTGCGCGTGGTGTCGGTGCCGCCCACGATGACGGCGTTCACCATGCTGAGCAGTTCGTCATGGGTAAGACGATCACCGGACTCCTCGGCGGCGATAAGAGCGGTGAGCAGGTCCTCGGCCGGGGCGGAGCGGCGCTGCTCGATCATGGCGCTGGAGTACGCGTCGAGTTCGCGACTCGCACGCATCACGAGCTTGTAGTCCTCGCCGAGGTTGAAGTTGAAGATCTTCAGCAGGTCGCCGGCCCAGCGGGAGAACAGTCGCCAGTCCTCCTTGGGCGCGCCGAGCAGTTCGCAGATGATGGGGATCGGGTACGGCTCGCAGATGTCACTGACGAACTCGCACTGGCCTGTCGTCACCACGTTGTCGACGAGGCCGTTGATGACCTCGCGCATGTATGGCCTCAGACGGTCGGCTGCCCGGGGTGAGAACGCGGGGGCGACGAGGCGACGCAGTCGGGTGTGGTCCTCGCCCTCCATCCCGAGGATCGAGGGCCGCCGGTTCCTCGTGAACTCCGGGTCCGTGACGCCGGAAAGCTCCACCGCAAGGCTTGCTGCGCTGAACCACCGCTTGTCCCGGAGCACCGCAAGGGTGTCGTCGTAGGACGTGACGGTGTACCCAAACAGGCCGCGGGCCAGCCAGTGCTGCTTGCGAGCCTCCTCGATGAGACGGGCCCTCGCTGCTGCATCCGGGTTGGAGTCCATGTCGAGCGACGGCAGGTCGAGCTCGTGGACGGGGATGGGGGCGCTCATCGGTGCCCATTCTGCCACTCTTGGCACTCTTGGCACTCAGGCCTGCAGGGCTGCCACCGGGTCGACAAAACGGGCGGCGAGGGCCTCGGCCACGGCGGCGTTGGTCAACGAGCCGCTCACGGTGTTCACCCCGAGGGCCAGCGCGCGGTCCCGGGCGGCAGCACCACCCGCTCCGTGCACCACAAGGTCGACCAGGTAGGGGAGTGTGGCGTTGGTGAGCGCATAGGTGGACGTGTGCGGCACGGCGCCGGGCATGTTGCCCACCGCGTAATGGACCACGCCGTGACGGAGGTAGACCGGGTCGGTGTGTGTGGTTTCGTGGGTGGTTTCCACACAGCCACCTTGGTCCACCGCAACGTCCACGATGACGGCCCCCGGCTTCATCGAGGCCACCACCTCCTCGCTCACGACCACCGGGGCACGGCCTCCTGCCACGAGCACGGCGCCGATCACGAGATCGGCATCGGCGACATGGCGCTCGACGGCGCCGCGGTTCGAGGCAACGGTGACGATCCGACCCTTCTGGATCTGGTCGACCCACCGGAGGCGATCGATGTTGCGGTCCAGCAGCACCACCTCGGCTTCCATGCCAGCAGCGATCCATGCGGCGTTCCAGCCGACACTCCCTGCGCCGAGCACGACAACCTTGGCGGGCCGGACACCCGGTGCGCCGCCGAGCAGCACACCCCTACCCCCGTTGTGGCTCTCGAGATAGTGGGCCCCCATCTGTGGTGCAAGTCGCCCGGCCACCTCGCTCATCGGTGCGAGCAGTGGGAGTGCGCCAGATTCGGTCTGGACGGTCTCGTAGGCGACGGCGGTGGTGTGGCTGTCGAGTAGCGCGCGGGCGACGTCTGGGTAAGCGGCAAGGTGCAGATAGGTGAACAACGTGAGCTCGGGGCGGAGGAACGCGTACTCGGACTCCTGGGGTTCTTTCACCTTGACCACGAGGTCCTGGGCCCAGACGTCCTCGGCAGAAGCGACAATGTCGGCGCCTGCAGCACGGAAGTCGTCGTCGGAGATCGACGCACCGCTACCTGCTCCCGTCTCGACGAACACCTCCACCCCGTGACGCTCGAGTTCCCGGACGCCATCGGGGGTAATCGCAACCCGTCGCTCGGCGGTCTTGATCTCCCGGGGTACGCCGACGGTGCGTGGTCGCAGAGCAGAGGTCATCGCACCGATCCTTGCCCCGCTGAAGGCTGCGGGCAAGGGGCCGTTGGTCCGCGGGTGCCGGTTCCCGTGTCCGTGTTGGGTAAAACTGTCCCCGGCGCGTTACGGTCGCTCCCCGGAATCCATGCAGTTCCGGAACATTGTCCTTACCCACCACAACCCTGAGGAGTCTGGCGCGTTGAACACTTGGCTGCGGCCGCAAGGCCTGCCATGAGTATGTCGGACGAGGTCATCCGACTGGAGGGGATCCGCAAGCAGTTCGGATCCTTTGTTGCCGTACACGAAGCCGACTTCGGCATCCAGCGCGGCGAGTTCTTCGCACTGCTGGGTCCCTCGGGATGTGGCAAGACGACGTTGCTCCGCATGATTGCGGGGTTCGAGGACCCGACCGCAGGACGGGTACTCCTCGATGGCCAGGACCAGGCAGGGGTGCCGCCGTATCGGCGCCAGGTCAACACGGTGTTCCAGCAGTATGCGCTGTTCCCGCACATGTCGGTGTTCGACAACGTTGCGTTCGGCCTCCGCAGCAACCGTGTCCCCGAGGCGGAGGTGAAGCGCCGCGCCAACGAGATGCTCGAGACGGTTCGCCTCAGCGACTACGGGCGTCGCCGCCCAGGGCAGCTCTCCGGTGGCCAGCAGCAGCGTGTCGCACTGGCGCGCGCACTCGTCAATCTGCCGAGCGCCCTGCTGCTTGACGAACCGCTGGCTGCGCTCGACCTGAAGCTGCGCCAGGCGATGCAGATCGAGCTGAAGCGCATCCAGCGCGAGGTCGGCATCACCTTCGTCTTCGTCACGCACGATCAGGAAGAAGCGCTCACCATGAGCGACCGCATCGCCGTGATGAGCCAGGGCCGCGTCGAGCAGATCGGTTCGCCACAGGAGATCTACAACGCACCGTCGTCGGTGTTCGTTGCTGGCTTCATCGGCTCGGCCAACCTGCTGCCCGGTACCGCAGTCGCACGCGAGGGCAATGCCACCATCATCGAGCTCACCATGGGCACGCGGGTGCGCGCCGAGGGCCAGCAGATCGAGATCGGCTCGCCAGCAAGCGTCATGCTGCGGCCCGAACTGCTCAACCCGGTGATGACCGATCCCGGCAGCGGCGGCCTGTCTGCCACCGTCACCGACGTCATTTTCCAGGGCGCCGACATCCGTCTCATCTCGGACCTTGCTGATGGCACCGAAGTGGTGTCCACCGTCGAGACCGACGCCGACCTTCCGATGCTCCGACCCGGCGACAAGATCTGGCTCACGTGGGATGCCCGTTCGCCGTACGCACTGAGCGGCCATCCTGCTTTCGCCGGAGCGACCAACACCGACGTCGACGAGGTGCAGGCCGCACTCGACGGCAAGACAGACCTGAAGCACAAGCTGAAGGAACTCGATCCTCGGGCCGTGCTCAAGGGTTCCACCACGCGACGCAACCTGTTCATCGGTGCCGGGGCTGCAGTGGTCGCTGCGGTTGCCACGGGTATCGGCATTGCCGTGTCGGGCGACGACAAGCAGTCCTCGAATCCCGGGCCTACGGAGCCCACCACCACGGCCGCCACCGACACGACGGCCGTTGCTCCAACCACGTCGACGGCACCCGGTGTCACCGCCGTCGGCGGAGAGCCGGGCAGCACGGTGACGGTCCTCAACTGGCCGATGTACATCGAGAACGACGATGCGTCCTCCTCGGTGCTCCTGAAGGGGTTCACTGCCGACACTGGCGTGAAGGTCGATTACCGCCCGGAGATCGACAGCAACGACGGCTTCTGGACGAAGTACGAGCCCTATCTCTCGCAGGGGCAGGGCATCGATGCCGACCTGGTCGTGCTCACCGGATGGCTCGCTTCACGCTTCATCGAGCAGGGATACGCGCAGCGGTTCGACACCTCGGCGTTCCCCAACAAGGCGAACGTGGTGTCGGCCCGCTCGAATCCCTCGTGGGACCCGGGCCGCGCCTACTCGATCCCGTGGACGATCGGGCAGACCGGTATCGCCTACTTCCCCGACAAGGTCGGCGGAAAGATCGAGAGCATCGCAGATCTGCTGAACCCCGCGCTGAAGAACCGGGTGAGCCTGCTCGACGAGTGGCGTGACACCCTCGGCCTGTTCATGCTCGACCTCGGCATGGATCCCTCGAAGGTCAATCTCGACGAGGCCAAGCAGGCCATGGCAGCGATCAAGAAGGCGCGCGATGAGGGCCAGTTCCGCAAGATTGCCGGGAACAGTTACCTCGACGACCTGCAGACCGGCGAGGTGTGGGCGGCGTTGGCATGGTCTGGTGACATCGCTGGCCTGAAGAAGGACACTCCGGGAATCGAGTTCGTGCTGCCGCCGAAGGGAGCGATGAGTTTCTCCGACAACGCGCTCATTCCCATCGGTGCGAAGAACCCGCGCGGTGCGGCCCTGCTGCTCAACCGTCTCTACGACCCCACGGTGGCCGGTCCGTTCTACGAGGCCATCAACTACGTGCCGTCGGTTCGTGGCGCGGCGGAGTACATGAGCACAGCCGGTAGGGCAAACCCATTCGTCAATCCCCCCGCTGGGTCGAAGCTCTACGAGTTCGACGTGGTGCCTGAGGACATCGAGTCCGAACTGGCAGCCCTGTTCGTCGAGGCGACACAACTCTGATGGCGGACAAGGCGGCTCTGTCTGGCGACCTGCAGCCATCGCGTCGGTGGATCCCCTGGGCGCTCATGGTGCCGGGGCTCGTCTGGCTGCTGGTGTTCTTCGTCATCCCGATGGTCAGCCTGGGCAAGCTCTCGCTCGAGCAT
>CANIBN010000176.1 GCA_947465505.1 Acidimicrobiales bacterium
AACCGCGCTCGGCGACCACTCGATCCACCGAACGATCGGGTTGCGCTCGGGAGGCGGGGCGAACCGGCGCAACATCGAGTACTTCCCCGCCGCCCACCGTCTCATTGCGCCCGGCTTCGCGCAGGATGAACCGATCGCCCGGTAACAGAGCCAGCGACTGCTGGAGATGAACGCGCACGGCCCCTCGCTGGCCAGGGGCGAGCGTCTCGGGACCGAGCACCCGAAGCCGCACCGGGAACTCACCTGCCCCGATGTACGCAACGTGGGCGCCGCGTCGAGACACGTCGTGATCGAGGGAGGGCAACACATCGAGCGACGCATCGAAGCGTTGTGTGGGACGCCACTGCACGGCCCGCACCACGGCGTCGCCACGTCCGATCTCACCATGTTCGACACCGACGAGATTGAGTGCGACGCGCTGGCCCGGGGCGACACTGTCGACCGATCGCCCGAGCGTCTGGATCCCCCGAATGCGCACGGGATACGTCGCAATCGCGCCGAGTACATCCACGAGATCCCCGACGGCGAAGGCCCCGCTGGTAAGCGTGCCCGTGACCACCGTTCCCGAGCCACGCGCTGCGAAGACACGATCGATCCACAGCCGCGGGCGTGATCGATCCGGCGCCTGTGGGGTGGAGGCAACGAGTTCGTCGAGCGCGACCCGAAGATTGTCGAGTCCCTCACCGGTATGTGCCGACACGGGGATAATCGGTGCGGAGTCGAGGAACGTACCCCTCACGTGGTCGGTCACCTCGAGAGTGGCTAGTTCCAGCCACTCGTCGTCCACCGCGTCGCGCTTGGTGAGTGCGATGACACCGTGGCCTACACCGAGGAGTTGAAGAATGCGCAGGTGCTCCTCGGTCTGGGGCTTCCATCCCTCGGTGGCCGCAACGACAAAGAGACAAGCATCCACCGCCCCCACGCCGGCGAGCATGTTGCGCAGGAAGCGCACGTGACCGGGCACATCCACGAACGCGATCCCTGCACCCGAGGCCAACGTGGTGTGAGCGAATCCGAGGTCGATGGTGAGGCCGCGCCGCTTCTCCTCCTCGAACCGATCGGGATCGGTGCCGGTGAGCGCCAGCACGAGCGACGACTTGCCGTGATCCACGTGGCCGGCGGTGGCCACCACGCGTACGTTGGTCGGCTCGGTCGTCACGACAGCAGTGAGCGCACCGCGTTTGCCACGGTGTCGTCGTCCCTCGGATCGACCGTGCGCAGGTCGAGATAGGTGCGCTGGTCTCGTACACGCGCAATCACCGGCGGCTGATGATGGCGCAGTGCTTCCGCATGATCGCCATCGAGCACCACGCCGAACGATGGCACCGTGATACCCGGGAGGGAACCCGCGCCGGGCAGGGCGTCGAGTGCGACGGGCGTGCCGACCCCAAGCGCGCGTGCCCGCCGCTCGAGATCCTCGGTGGTGGCTGCCGCCATCGCCCAGAACGGCACCACCTCGACGACATCACGGCGCAAGTACGCGAGCGTGATGTCCTGCAGGGTGGAGAGCACCAGTGCCCCAGGACGCAGTGCGCGCATGAGCGGATGCTGTGCACAGCGAGCAACCAGGTCTGCACGGCCGGCGATCACTCCTGCCTGCGGGCCGCCGAACAACTTGTCGGTACTGAACGTCACGAGTGCAGCGCCCGCATCGAGTGTCTGGCGCGCTGCGGGTTCGCCGTTCAACCATCGTGGAGGACCTGCGCTCAGCCACGGACACGTTGCGTCGACGAGACCCGATCCGATGTCGGACACCACAGGAACACCGAGCGGTGCAAGATCGCCAACGGTTGCTTCCTCGGTGAATCCCTCGACGCGGTAGTTCGATGGGTGCACCTTCAGGATGAGCGCGGTGCGTTCGGTAATGGCCCTGCGGTAGTCGTCTGCCCGCGTGCGGTTGGTGGTGCCCACGTCGACGAGGCGAGCCCCGGACTGCTCCATCACCTCGGGGACGCGGAAGCCGCCGCCGATCTCCACGCTCTCGCCGCGCGCCACCAGTACTTCGGCGTCCTCGGCGAGCGACGCGAGCACGAGCAGGACGGCCGCAGCGTTGTTGTTCACCACGATGGCCGCCTCGGCGCCGCACAGACGTGCGATCAACCCGCCGACAGACGACTGTCGGGACCCACGACGGCCGGTTGCGAGGTCGAACTCGAGGTTCACCGGCCTGCCGTTACCCGAGGGGCGCAGCGGTGCACGGCCGAGATTCGTGTGCAGTAAAACACCCGATGCGTTGATGACGGGTTGGAGCAGCGACTGTGCCAGCGCGGCGGCGCGTGCAGCGGCGTGTTCCCAATCACCTGCGGCAATCGACTCGCGCGCAACCTCGACAAGCAATGCGTGCGGCAGTCCGCACGAGACCAGTGAACGGGCAAGCGCGTCGACCGACGGTGGTCGGGAGGCGCTCATCGGATCAGTTCGTCCCGGGAGCCGAGGCTGTCTCGTCGGCCACTGCCTCGTCATTGGCCGTTCCGTCGTCCTTCGGCCGGCGCTCGCGATAGTCGCGCGCTCCACCGGTCTCGGGCTCGACGTCGAGCGTGATGCCGTCGATGGCAACCACTCGCACCTTGTCGCCGCGGCCCACCGGGGTTGCACGGTTCGTGCGTGCACGCCATTGTGCGCCGCGCACTTCCACGACTCCTTCAGGGTCGATGGCGATCACTGCTTCGCCCATCTCGCCGATCATCCACTCGCGTCCGATAGTGGGCGTGGCGAAGCGTGTGCGCACCATCGAGGGCATGCCGACGATGAAGGCCAGCGCGATTCCGATCATGCCGACCACCAGCGTGACCCACGAGAGCGAGAAACCGTCGCGGAACAGCCACAGTGCCCCGACGAGATTTCCCAATAGCCCGACACCGGTCCAGAACCTGGGTATGCCGACCTGCACATCGACGGCACTCACGATCATCGAGCCAACGATGAGCCCAACTGCCCAACCGCGAACGGGCAGTGCCCCGAAGCCGTAGCAACCGAGCACGAGACAACCAGCGCCGATCACGCCAGCCAGACCAACACCTGCGGTGTAGAACTCGAAGATCAGCAGCGCGAGCGCCGTAATGAACAGCAGGTAGGCGATCGGTGGGCTTGCCACCGTGTGGAAAAGACGGTCGGTAAGCCCGAGGTCCGTGAAGCGGGCGCCGGTGAGCTGCTGCTGGGTGGTGCCGCCCTGCACGATCTCGATGGCGGTATCGAGCACCTTGCCGTTGTATTCGAGGCCGTCGAGACCGGCGATCATGTTCTTCACGATCTCGATCGTCGGGTCCTTGCTCTGAATGCGCACGAGTCCGAGCTGACGGGCGTCCTGGGAACCGACGGTGCGCGACTTCAGCGCCTCGGCCGCATCGCCCAACTGCAGCGTGACGCCCTCGGGCTGCAGCGTCTCACCGAAGTTGCCGATCTTGGTCTTGCCCGCCATTCCCGTGGCGGCCGCCGCTCCGAGCAACTG
The DNA here is from genome assembly GCA_947465505.1 of Acidimicrobiales bacterium. Lineage (GTDB taxonomy): Bacteria > Actinomycetota > Acidimicrobiia > Acidimicrobiales > Ilumatobacteraceae > WLJO01. The sequence goes on from CANIBN010000176.1 coordinate 3,449, forward strand.
GCCGGCGAGGCCCGTTGCACGGGCACCCGAGGGTCCGACCCAGATGGCCACCGGGATTTCCGCATTGGCGATTCTCTGCGCAAGGCGCTCCATCCGACCACGCGACACCACGGCGCCCTTGGAGTTCATCTGGATGACCAGGGCCTGCGACTTGTTGTTGACCGCTCGATCGATGGCCTTGTCGATACCGTCAGCGAGTACCGAGTCGATCAGACCGGTCACCTTGAACACGTCGACAGGTGCCGCGTTCACCGCAGGTGAAGACCCAGCATCCTGAGCAAACGCCCGCGCCGCGGGGGCGGCCAGCGTGGCCACAAGGATGACGATGGCTAACCTGCGCACTAGTTCCTCCGGAGGGAGTGTGGTTTCACTGCAGTCGTTCACCGCCTCCCGCCTGGCAATCGTGGCGGGCAAGGGTGGAGTCGGCAAGACAACGGTAACGGCCGCGCTCGCCCGAGCGGCAGCCGAGCAGGGTCTCCGGGTCCTGGTGATCGATGTCGACGGCCGTCCGGGCCTCGTCGAACTGCTCGGCGCCCCCCTTGCCACCGAGTCCGACCGTCGCCTCGGCTACGGGGAGCGCCTGCTGCTCTCGGGTCTTGGGCCGAACGGCTCAGGGTCGGTGTCTGGCCGCAGCCTCGAGGCGGCGGCGGCCCTCGTCGAGTACCTGGACAGCCACGGAATGGGTCGGTTGTCGAAGCGATTGGTGTCCACCGGGGTAGTGGACGTGGTGTCCACTGCGGCGCCCGGAATCGACGACCTGCTCGTGCTCGGCCGCGTCAAGGCCATCGAGCGGACGGACACCTACGACTTCATCGTGGTGGACGGGCCGGCGGCCGGCCACGCCATCACGTTCCTCATGGCCGCTGCCGGGCTGCGCGACACCATCAGTACCGGACCGATCAACAGCCAGGCCAACGACGTGCTCGAGATGCTGCAGGACCCGCAGCGCTGTCAGGTGGTGCTGGTCACCATCCCCGAGGAGACGCCGATCAACGAGACGATCGAGACGGCGTTCGCACTCGAGGACCGCGTGGGCGTGCAGCTCGGGCCGGTGGTGGTGAACGCCTACGACGAGACAGGCGCCGCGCTGGTGGACCCGTCGAGCGTGAACCTGGACAACGAGCCGTTCGCCGACGCGCTGAGGTCTGCTGCAACCTTCCGTCGTGACCGTGCGCGGGATCAGACGGAACAGGTAGCCCGGTTGTCCGCTGCGCTTCCGCTTCCGCAGGTACACCTGCCTTTGGTATTCGCAGCAGGGCTCTCCCCCGATGATGTAACTGCACTCGCTGCGCTGCTCGCCACCGGCGGGGTGCAGTGATGGCCGCAGCACCGAGTGATCTTCACGATCTCCTCGATCGCGCCTCGGTTCTCGTGTGCGCCGGCGCCGGAGGGGTGGGCAAGACCACCACATCGGCAGCCATTGCACTTGCGGCCGCCGAACGTGGTCGTCGCGTGGTCGTGGTCACGATCGACCCAGCGAAACGTCTTGCCGATGCGATCGGCGTGAGCATCTCACACGAACCGAGTCGGGTGCCCAACGTGACGACCGGCGAGCTGTGGGCCGTGATGCTCGACACCCGCGCCACGTTCGACGACCTGGTGCGCCGCCATTCCGCCTCACAGGAGCAGGCCACGCTCATCCTCGCCAACCGCTTCTACCGCAACCTCGCCGGCTCGCTGTCCGGCACACAGGAATACATGG
>CANIBN010000177.1 GCA_947465505.1 Acidimicrobiales bacterium
CGCATGCGGTGCGACGCCGCATTCGTCGACGGCCGACCAACGACGAGGGTTCGGTGCTCCTCATCGTGATGATCTTCACGATCGTGGTGTCACTGGTCATCATCCCTCTGCTCTCGTACCAGCAGACGGTCCTGCGCTCTAACTCGATCCTCTCGAAGAAGACGGCGCGTCTCGAGGCGGTCAAGGCCGGCACCCGTGTGGCGCTGGCCGATCCGGCGGCGCTCTATCGCACCTGCGGCAATGCCGGTCCGTCCGTGGCCGTCAACCTCGCATCGACGACGATGAGCGGTCAGAGCGTCTCGACCAAGTGCTACTTCCTCGACTACCAAACTGCCCAGAACTCGAACGAGCTGCGCTACGGCCTCGCCGGAACCCAAGTTGGCTCCAGCATTCCGACGTTCCTCACCGGAACCCGCTACACGCCCGCAGACCCGAACTCTGCGAACGAATGGCGATCTGCGACGACGCAGTTCTCGGAGACCAACCGGATCTGGTTGCCCAATCTGCCCGTGCACGCAGTAGACCGCCGCTCCCCCGTGGGGTTCCAGATGCCGACGGGGTTCGCCACCTGCACCGTGTATTTCCCCGGCACCTACACCGATGCGGTAACGCTCAGCGGCCCCACCTACTTCGCCTCCGGGATCTACTACTTCGAGAACACGCTCACCGTGCAGGCAGGTGCATCGGTGGTGGTAGGCCTCGGTGCCGCCGAAGGCTGCTCGTCGGACCAGGATGCTGCGTTCTATGCGGTGGATGCTCCCGTGACCCACAACATCAGCGGACTCGGTGGCACCTTCGTGTTCGGAAAGAACGGTCGGCTGGTCGTGACGAACTCGAGTGCGCTCGGCACTTCGCTGATCTTCAACAGCCGATACGTCAGCACCGCTGATGCCGATACCGACACCTCTGCAGGACTCTCCATCGCCACGGTCAACGGCCTCCCGGGTTCGGAAGCGCAGGACCTCACCTGGAGCGGAACAGGGGCATTGAGTATTCCCCGCTCGCTCGTCGGCAACGTGGACCCCGTCAGTGCCACGTCTGCGGGGTACAACCCGTCGAACTACCACGCAAAGCCCACGGTGCCCGGGAAGCCGACGTCAGTCGTGGCCACTGCGTACAACGGCGCGGCCGTCGTGTCGTGGAGTGCCCCCACCTCTGGCGGTGCCTCGATCACGTCGTATCGGGTGACTGCCTCATCGGGCGCTACCTGTACGACGTCTGGCTCGACGGCGTGTGCCGTGACCGGGCTTGCGAACGGCACTGCCGTCACGTTCTCCGTCGTTGCCACCAACGTGGTCGGCGATTCCTCGGCGTCCTCGGCCTCCAGTTCCGTTACCCCGTCGGCGAACGGAACTGCTCTCGCCATCCCCTCCGCCACGGCGGCACCGACAGCAACCGCGTACTCCAGCGCAGCCCGCGTGACGTGGACCGCTGCGGCCACCACCAACGCTCCCGTGAGCACCTACCGAGTGACGTCCTCGCCGGGTGGCCTCGTTTGTTCGCTCTCCGTCGCCACGTCTCCCCCGCCCGCACTGCAGTGCGACTTCTCCGGCCTCGCCAACGGCACGGCCTACACATTCACCGTGGTCGCCACCAACGCAGCCGGTGATTCTGCCGCCTCGTCCGCCAGTACTGCAGTAACGCCATCATCGGGGGGCGGTGCCGTTCCGGCCGTTCCCGCTGCGTCCACCACGCTGTACCAGCCGACGCCGGTGCTCGAGATCGACCTCGCAAACTCCACTACCACGACGGTGCTCATTCCGGGCTACGTGAGCCTGCCTCAGGGTCGTCTTCGGGTCGTCAACTCGACGGGGCGGGATGTGCAGATGACCGGCGGCGTGCTTGCCGCTCAGTTCGACATCACCGACTCACGTGCGAGCGGTTTGCAGACAGTGCCGATCGGTTTCGTCGAAGCGGTCGTTCAGCGTGTGTTCCGCATCGAGTCACGCGGCTCGGGCCGCGAGACCTCTATCGCCATCGTCCAGGTGAACCAGAACGGCGCCTACGCGGTCAACGCGTGGGAGGTTCAGTGACCCAGCCAGAGACGCACAATGCTGCGCCCCCAGAGGACGGTAATCACCGCGCCAACCGCCATGAACGGACCGAACGGGACGGCCGTCTTGCGGTCCCCGCCGTTGCGGGCGAGCACGGCCACGCCCACCACGGCACCGAGCAGGAAGCCGAGGAACAGTCCGATCGGCACGTGCGACAGGCCGATCCAACCGAGGTACATGCCGAGCAGTGCGGCGAGCCGCACGTCGCCGTCGCCCATCCCACCGCTCCAGCCGAGGTAGAGCGCGAGGAAGAAGGCAAGGGCACCACCGCCGCCAACCGCCGCCCACCAGATTCGGTGCGGCTCGTCGGCCACGAGCGCCGCAGCCACGAGCAGCGGAGCGCCGACAGCGCCACCGAAGTAGATGAGTTGGCGCGGCAGTCGCTTGGTACGAAGGTCGATGAGGCTCAGCGGCATGAGCACCGCCACGAGCACCGCGAACGCGGCCGTCTCTACGTGCACGCCGAAGCGGACGGCCACGGCGCCAAAGAGTGCTCCGGTGAGGATCTCCATGAGCAACGGTGCGAGCGTGATCGACGCGCCGCAGCCACGGCACCGGCCGCGCTGAACGAGCCACGAAATGATCGGGATGAGTTCGAACCACCGAAGCGCGGCCCCGCATGCGTCACAATGGGACCTACCCGTACTGGTGGGCTCCTCGCGCGGCAGGCGATCTGCCACCACGCCGAGGTACGAGCCCGACAGGACGCCGAGTACTACGAGCAAGGTCACGAACATTTCCATGCAGCCTAGGAGTATTGATGAACGCTGACGGACAATCGGGCGCCCCGCAGCATCACGAACCAGTGATCAACGCCCCCGAGGACGACTTTGCGCTGCTGTACCGTGCGGCCGCCGGCACGCCGCAGCCAGATCGATCGCTCGACTCCTGGACACCGGCGAAGCCGTCCCTCGCCCCGACCGGCGATGACCTCGACCCCGAACTCAGTCGCCTGCTCAACTACCTCATCTCGAACCGCGGCTCGGACCTCCACCTCACCGTGGACGTACCGCCGTCAGCCCGCATCGACGGCACCCTGCTCCCCATCGAGGGAGAGCCCCGCCTCGCGGCCGACCAACTCAACCGGATGCTTCGCTCGTCGCTCAATGACGAGTTGTGGACTCGCTACAACGACGAGCGACAGGTGGACTATTCGGTAGCGCTCGGCGACGACTCTCGCTTCCGCGTGAACGCGTTCCACCAGCGGGGCTACCCGGCGGCAGTGTTCCGTGCCATCCAGAACTACATCCCCACCATCGAGGAACTCGGTGTTCCCGCAGGTGTGCAACGCGTCATGGACTTTCCCTACGGACTCGTGCTCTTCGTAGGCCCGACCGGTTCGGGCAAATCCACCTCACAGGCTGCGCTCATCTCGCGCATTGCGGAGAACCGCCCCTGTCACATCCTCACCATCGAGGACCCGGTGGAGTACGTACACCGCCATGGCACTGCGTTGGTGAGCCAACGCGAGGTGGGCACCGACGTGCGCACGTTCGAGGATGGACTGCGCGCCGCGCTCCGAGAGGATCCCGATGTGATCCTCCTCGGCGAAATGCGAGACCAGGAGTCGATCTCCATCACCCTCACACTCGCCGAGACCGGTCACCTCGTGTTCGCGACGCTGCACACCAACGACGCGGCACAGGCCATCGATCGAATCGTCGACTCCTATCCCGCAGAGCGCCGAGACCAGATCCAGACCCAGTTGTCGTCGGTACTCCAAGGTGTCGTCAGTCAGCGCCTCGCCCGTCGCATCGGCAAGGGACGCGTGGGCGCGTTCGAGGTACTCCTCGCGAACGACGCAGTGCGGAACCTCATCCGCGAAGGCAAGACCCGGCAGATCCGAAACGTCATCGCCACCAGTGCCGCCGAGGGTATGCAAACGCTTGAGTCGTCGCTGAACGCGGTGCTCAGTGCCGGGCTCATCACCTACGAGGAAGCGATATCGCTCAGCCAGTACCCGAAGGAGATCCAGGACCCGCGCTTTGCCCGGGCGAGCCAGATCCCGCTCGGCGGCCGACGCTGACCTGCTCGGCCTGAACACGTATGCCGCCGCCGCTCCCGTATAAACCACTCGCAGGGGTTGTGCCCTGTCCTGGTGGTTGGCTCGTGCAACCGGCGCGTCTCTTCACGGCCACGATCGTGCCCGAGGAACCGTTCGTGCTCGAGACACTCGCCGACGTCATCGATTACCGGCCGTCATTCCTGTACATCGTCATCGATGCACCGATCGGCATTCCCGATCGCCCCTTCGGCGGATACCGAAGTTGCGACCACGATGCCCGCACGTTGCTCGGGTGGCCGCGCCGTGTCGCGATCCCGAAGGTTCCGTGCCGAGAAGCGCTCTATGCACCGAACATGGCCAAGGCGCAGGAACTCGACCCCTGGCTGACACCTCTGGCCTACCACCGCTTCCGATGGATCCGCGAGGTAGACACCGAGATTCAGGCCTATCACCAGCGCCGCATCTTCTCCGGGATTCCCGACCTGAGCGTCCTGTTGGTGAACAGTGACCGTCCTGCAGCAACGTCAAGTTACTGGCACGACGGTCCGGCCGAGCGCCTCGCTCTGCTTCAGGACCGACTCCCTGGCCTGCGTGCCCTCGCCATGGCGCAGCCACCGCCGGGAAGTTCGCTCCGTCACCTGCTGAACGCTGCTGCGTTGCTGTGGACCGCTCGCCGAATTGCCGGCAAGGCGATTACCCGGTTGCCCCAGGACCCCGAGTGGGACGATCAGGGGCGACGCATCGAAATCGTGCGCTAGCGACTCGTCAGGAGCACTTCGTCACACCAGGGCGCGGCGTTACGTCGCCAGCACTGGTTACTGCGTAGTACTGCGAAGCGCCACGCAACAGCCCTGCAGACACGAGCGCAGCGGTCACGTCGGCTGAGGGCGCAGAGAAGTCGACCCCGTTGGTGGCGGCCGCCTCAAACGCAGATTCGAGCACCTTGCGATCTTCCGAGCAGGCCGACTTCTGGCCCCGCTCGGGAATCCCGGCAACCGAGATGACCACGACTGCGCTGAGTATTCCGAGGATGGCAACGACAACGAGGATCTCGATGAGGGTGAATCCCGGTTCGTGTCGGCGAGACA
>CANIBN010000178.1 GCA_947465505.1 Acidimicrobiales bacterium
TACTTGGTCACGTCGTGCAATACCGGGCGGAGGGGACGGACACCTGGACCGACGGGCCGACCGCGACACTGGCGACGAGCGTCGACGTCCCGGGTACCAATGGGGCGCCGTACGAATACCGTGTCGCCGCTACGGGCGCCGGTTCCGTCCGGTCTGCATGGGGCTCGTATTGCACGGTCGCCTGGGGTATTGGCAGCTACGACTGGGCGGTCGGCGACGGGACTACCACGTCACGCTCGCTTCCGGTCCCCATACGCGGGGGAAGCCTCACTGGCCGATCCATCGTTGGCATCAACATCTTCGAGCCGGAGAACAAGTGCGCTCTTACCTCTGACGGACTGGTCCACTGCTGGAGCTCGCCCGACCATCTCGAACCGAGCATCGTGACCGCAGGCGCACTGGCGAGCCATCGTTTGTCGAGCCTCAGCGGGCGTTGTGGGATCGATCAGTCCAACCTCTTGATTTGCTGGGGAAACAACACCTCGGGACAAGTCGGTGTCGGATCGGATCAGGTGACACTCGCACCAACCGTGGTGGACGGCGGTGCACTGGCGGGACACACCGTGAAGCGCGTCGCATCAGGGCGATACCACGCGTGTGCGATTCGCGACGACGACCGCCTGACCTGCTGGGGAAGCAACACCTACGGCCAGGTCGGCGACGGCACGTCCGCGAACCGGAACGTTCCGGTACTTGTCGTCGGCGGTGACCTGACGGGACACACCGTGATCGACGTGGCGGTCGGTGAGGACTCGACGTGTGCGGTAACGGAGGCGCACGTCGCCACGTGTTGGGGGCACAACCAATATGGCGAAGTGGGGATTGGGGCGACCGATCCGGCATACGTACTTGTGCCCACAGCGGTGCTGATCGGAGAGCTTGCAGACGAGCCGGTTCGTGAGGTCGAGATGGCCTCCCAGCAAACGTGCGCCGTCACGGTTGCCGGCCGCTTGGTGTGCTGGGGTCGCTCGAGCGAATTGCTCGACCGTCAGGGATGGACGACAAACACGCTCGTTCCGATCACGGTCGACGTGGGAGCGCTTGCAACGACGACCATTCGCACCGTGCACCCGGGCGGCGCGGGGTGTGGTCTGTGCTTCATTACTGATGACGGGCGACCGGGGCAATGGCTCAGCACGGGCTCGAAGATGCTGCGGCAGTCTCCGTTGGAACTGAGCATGGGAACCTTCTATCGGGGAACTGTTTCGCACTTGTCGATGGCCTACCCATTTACTCAGGGCGCCGCAATCTGGGGCGGAGTAGTCGCCCCCGGCGAGCCACCGCCCGCACCTGTGGTGAGCGCAGACGACGCCCTCGTCGACGACATCAAAGGCTTCATCTCGTGGAAGGCTGACGTCCTCCTGGACAACCAGCCACTCACACCGGCGACAGGCCTCGTGTTTGAGGGGTCGACGGATCGCGGGCGCACCTGGAAGGAGATCGGCGCTTGCACCGAGTGCATCAAGCGCACTCTCAATGGCCGCTCCATTCACTTGTCAGTTGGTCGTTGGTGGATTCGGGTGCGGGCTCGATCAGCTCTCGGTGTATCAGCGCCATCGGCTGTCGTAGAGCGGTACGTCGTGACGTGGACCCAGCGCACGAGGAGAACTGTCGAGGTCACCTTCGTCACCGATGAGGGTCGGCCGATTGTCGGTGCGTTGGTGTCCTGGCGGCATGTCCGGCTCGGGGCGTCAACGCAGACGCCCCCGAAGACCGACTCGAAGGGGCGTGTTGTGCTCCGGAACGTACCGACTGGGTTGCTCGAGTTCACGCTTGAGGGAGGGCACTTCCGGGACGGGAACTCGTCGTTCGAAACGAGGGGTTATCGGATGCCGCGGGCCGTAATCCCGCTCACCGGTAGGGCGCGCGTGCTCATTGGCGCAGCGCCGCTGCTGGCGAGCCGAACCTTGTCGGTGCAACTCCCCGACGGGACCCCGGTTGGCGGTGCCGACATCGTGGTCAAGAGTGGACTGGCGGGTTCCACCGAGAACTCGACGCTCGACGGCGTGACGTATTCGGGCTTCGACGCATCAGTGCAAACGGACGTGAATGGTCGCGTGACCGTTACTGGGTTTCCAGACCGCTTTGAGGTGGACGACATCACGGTTCGCTTTGTGGACGGGACCACGTCCGCCGAACGAACAGCGTCGTTGGCCGGACCTGCAGTCATCACGCTTCCGAACCTGCCTCGGGTACAACTCGTGGGGAGCATCCCGCCGCTCGTCGACCCCGGCGCACCGCTCGATGTCACGGTGCGCGCAGTCGACGCATCATTCACCCCGATCGGTGATGCGTCGGTCTCGCTGACGTACACCGGCCTGTTGGACACCAAGAGCGCCGCATGCACGGGTGCGCGTACCGGTATCACGTCTCCGGATGGCACGATCACGTTCCGCATCTGCCCGAAGCGCGCAGGTTCGGTTCGTGTCGATGGTGTGAACCTCGTTGCACTACCTCCGACGGCTGTCGTGCTCGGTCCCCGATATCCGTCGGTGGTCCGCGACCTGCAGGCCGTTGCGGGGGCGGGACAAGTCACGTTGTCGTGGTTGCGACCGACGCTGAACGGTTCATCGCTGATTCAGTCGTACACGGTCGAGGTCTCGCGGAACGGCAAGCCGTGGAAGCGTGTCGCCGCGCTAAGCAGCGCAACGACGACGACCACCGTTACCGGCCTCGTAGCCGGGAACAGCTATCGCTTCCGCGTGACGGCGAAGAACCGGACGTTCCTCGGGACCAAGACCCAAACCGCATCACTCAACCTGTAGCGGTGCAGCGCCGCCTCGCTGCGGCTCGGGCGTCAGCCTTCTTGGCGGAGGCGCAGCGCAGCGGCGTGGGCAGGGAAGCCCTCGTGCTCGGCGAGTGCGATGACACTCGGTGCCATGCGGCGTGCGGCGCGCAGGTCCGCCTTTGCAATCGCCGTGCGCTTCAGGAACGTGTCCACGGTGATGCCGCTGCTGACGTGCGCGAAGCCACTCGTGGGTAGCGACGCCGGGCAGCCGATGACGAAGTTGGCCGCAGAGAACGGCGTGTGCTGGCCAACGAGGATCTCACCGGCGTTGACGAGTAGATCGAGCAGGTCTTCCTCGGCCTCCGGTGCCACGGCGATCTGCAGGTGCTCCGAGGCGAACTGATTGGCGATCGATGCAGCGATGCCGAGCGAGTCGACGAGGATGCACCCGCCATTGGCCCCGAGCGATGCGCGGGCGGCCTCCGCTCGGGCTGCAGGCAGGCCAGCGATCTGTCGCTGTAGCTCCACCTCGGTGGCGGCAGCCACGCCGGGTGACGTGGTGAGCAGCACCGTGCACGAGTCCGTTCCGTGCTCGGCCTCGATGAGCAGGTCTGCCGCAAGACGGACGGGGTCGGCGGTGTCGTCGGCGATGACGAGGCTCTCGGTGGGCCCGAGCACCATCATCGTGGCCACGCCATAGCGCTGCATCTCCACCTGTGCACACGTGACGGCTGGCGAACCTGGGCCGACGATCTTGCGAACCTTCGGGATGCTCTCGGTGCCGAAACCCAGCGCAGCAATGCCTGCAGGTCCGTTCACCCGGAACACGTTGCGGACGCCGAGGCGCTCGCACACGACGAGTACCGCCGGGTCGATCTCGCCATTGGTACCCGGGGCGGGCGGCACCACGACGGCGATCTCGGGGACACCTGCCACCACGGCCGGCGTACCGAGCTGAGCGATGACGCTGGGATAGCTGGCCTTGCCGCTCGGGCAGAAGAGGCCCGCCGACGAGATGGGGGTGATCTTCTCGCCCACCCACAGGCCGGGCTCGGTCTCGAAACCCCAGTTCTCTGCCCGCTTGCGCTGCTCGGCGTTGAAGCGGTGCAGGTGCTCGATCATGTCGTCGATCGCCGCGATCACCGACGGCGCCAGTTTCCCGGACGCAGCAGCAAACTCGGCATCTGTGGCCCGCAGTTGGTCGGGTCGCACGGTGGTGCGGTCGAACCTGGCGAGGGCGTCGCACACGGCGGCATCGCCCCGCTGCCGTACGTCCTCGATGAGGTCGACGATGGAGTCCCGCAGCCCTGCCGGGATGATGTCGTCGAGGCCCCGGGCGATGAGCGAGCGCCGGTCCTCGTCGGCCATGTCGGTCCAGACGAGCTGGCGCATCACGGGTGCATCTGACGGTGCGGGCACCCCCGCGACGCTATCGGGGGCGTACGCTCGCGGCGATGGGCTCAGCACGCGTCCCCTTTGTCTCCGCCAAGCTCCAGGGCTTCGGCACCACCATCTTCGCCGAGATGTCGGCCCTCGCCATTGCCAAGGGAGCAGTGAACCTCGGTCAGGGCTTCCCCGACTATGAGGGGCCATCCGAGGTGTTGAATGCTGCGAAGGCCGCCATTGACGGTGGATTGAACCAGTACCCGCCCGGGCCGGGCATACCGGCGCTGCGACAGGCGATCGCCGAGCACCAGAAGCGCTTCTACAACCTCGAGTACAACCCCGACACCGAGGTGTTCGTCACCGTCGGATGTACCGAGGCGCTCGCTGCATCCATCATCGGTCTGTGCGATACCGGGGACGAAGTGGTGATGCTCGAGCCGTCGTACGACAGTTACTCCGCCGTCGTCGCCATGGCCGGCGCCGTGCCCAAGTACGTCACGCTGCGCCCGCCGCACTACGACCTCGATCTCGACGCGCTCCGCAAGGCGATCACGCCAAAGACGCGGCTGCTCCTCATCAACACCCCGCACAATCCGACTGGGAAGGTGCTCACACGCGCCGAGATGCAGGGCATCGCCGACCTTGCGATCGAGCATGATCTCCTCGTCGTGTCCGACGAGGTGTACGAGCACCTCGTGTTCGACGGTGTGAAGCACGTCTGCATGGCCGAGCTGCCGGGAATGCGGGAGCGCACGCTCGTGCTGTCGAGCGGCGGCAAGACCTTCAACACCACCGGCTGGAAGGTGGGCTGGGTGTGCGCACCGCCGCACCTCATCGCTGCAGTGCGCACCGCGAAGCAATTCCTCACCTACGTTGCGGGCGGGCCGTTCCAGGCCGGTATCGCAACGGGTCTGCGGCTGCCCGACGAGTACTACCGGGAGATCGCCGATGATCTGCAGTTCAAACGGGACCGCATCTGCGCAGGCCTCGAGCAAGCGGGCTTCCTCACCTACAAGCCCACCGGCA
>CANIBN010000179.1 GCA_947465505.1 Acidimicrobiales bacterium
AGAGAGTCGGGCTTACGCGAGGCGAGTGCCGTACGTCGACGGTGGTCTAGCCACTCAGCAAGTTCGGCACCGAGCATCTTCGTGCGATCGTGCTCGGAGATGTCTGGAGCCCGCCGCTTGCACGGGATGCCATCGATGTTGACGATCTGCGAGAAGCGGTGTGGCTGGAAGTCCGCAAGCTGAACGATGAGCGAACCGCCCTTCGAGTGCCCGATCACCGGGATGGGCTGGTCGGCTACGTGGTCGAGCACAGCGATGAAGTCGCGCAGGTCTGCATCCCAGCAGTAGAGGTGCGCGTGATCGCTGTCGCCGTGACCGCGCTGGTCCCACGCCACCACGCGGAATCCCCGTGCGGCAAGCTTCGGGGCGAACACGTCATACGTCGCTGCGAAGTCGAAGCCGCCGTGCACGAGCATGAGGACCGGGTCGTCCTCCTTGCCCCACTCGACTACGGAGATACCAACACCGTTCGCGTCGATGCGGTAGGCACGGTCGGGCAGACGAGCACCCGGATACGTCACCGTCTCGTGTTGAGCGCCTTGGTCTGCCATGACCGCATCCTAGAACCTCACCATCGTCGCGAAGACTTGCGGCGGTGTGTCGCTGACGTGAGCCGACAATTTCCCGCGGGAAAATCCTTGATCGCAGCGTGGTGTTACGTCGCGAAAAACCCTTTGTGGGTAACGGTTTTCGCGCGGCATCCGTGTCACACCCCTTTGTCATGATGGGTACATGTCCGCAGCTACCGATGCATTGATCGCGCTCCGCTCCGCCGTGGATGCACTGCTCGCTGCACCCGATGCGTTCGACGGCGACGACGAGCTGCACGCCTTTGTGATCGGAGCTCAGGTGGAGCAGCACCGCCTTGTCGCGGCCGTCGCGCCAGCCGTCGCCCGTTGGGACCGTCTGCGGCTGTGGGGCGATAACGGGACACTGTCCGCAGCATCGCGGCTGTCTGCTGAGGCGCGTATCTCCAAGGCCACGGCGCGCTGCACGCTGCGCCGCGCAAAGCAGCTCCAGGAGATGCCCGTCACCGCAGCCGCTCTCGCGGAGGGATCCTTGTCTCCCGACCACGTCGACCTGCTCGGCCGGGCGAACCGGTCCCACCGACGGGAGCGATTTTCACAGGACGAGGAGACCCTTGTGTCCGCGTGCAAGCCGCTCCCCTTCGACGACGCCATCCGCGCCGTCGCCTACTGGCGCAACCGCGCCGACGCCGATGGCTCCGGGGACGATGATGCCGTTAAGCGGCGGGACCGCGCCGCAGACGCGCACCTCCACGCCTCGGAGACCCTCGATGGGAATACGGTCATCAACGGCCTGCTGGACCCGATCGCCGGCGAGATCTTCCGTAACGAGCTCGACCGCCTGGAGCACATCCTCTACCTCGCCGACAAGGAATCAGGCAGCGAGCGCACCAACGCCCAGCGGCGTGCTGCTGCTCTCGTCGAGATGGCGACAAGATCAGCAGCTATGCCCGACAATGCTCGACGCCCCAAGCCCTTGTTCGTCGTGCATGTCGGCGACGAAACAGCGAGACGTCTGTGTGAGCTCGCCGGCGGCACTGTTCTGCACCCCGACGAACTTGGCAGCTGGCTCGACGATGCCCTCATGGAGGCGTTCCTCTTCGACGGACCGTCCGTCGTGCTTACCGGGTCCCAGAAACGCACCTTCACCGGCAAGCTCCGTTCTGCGATCCAGGCGCGTGACCGTCGTTGTCAACACCCGTCGGGTTGCAGCACCCCCGCCTCAAAGGGCGACATCGACCACATCATCCCGTGGGCCGATGGCGGTAGCACCGACCAGTTCAACGCCCGCGTCGGCTGCCAGCCCCACAACCGCGACCACACCAAACGCGACCGCGATCCACGACCACACCCCCAACAACCCGTCGACCGCCTCGCCGCGTTGCGCGCGAGATGTCGCTGGGTCTACCGACGGGAATGCGAACGCGACGGCGACGACTCCGACGGGTCGGGTTCGCGCTAGTTGCGGCGGTGTTCCTCGGCGAGGTCTGCGAGGTCGGTCATGATGCGTGACAGCTCGAAGTCCTTCGGGGTGTACACGGCAGACACGCCGGCAGCGAGCAGCGGTCCGCGATCGTCCTCGGGAATGATGCCGCCCACCACGATGGGGGCATCGCAGCCCTGGCCGCGCACGGCATTCACCACGGCGGGAACGAGATCCATGTGCGAGCCGGAGAGGATGGACAGGCCGATCACGTCCGGGTCCTCGTCCCGGGCCGATGCAGCAATCTGGTCCGGTGTGAGACGGATACCGCTGTACACCACTTCCATGCCGGAGTCGCGGGCGGCAACAGCGATCTGTTCGGCGCCGTTCGAGTGGCCGTCGAGCCCTGGCTTCGCGACGAGGATCTTCGGCGGCCCGCCGGCCATCAGCTTCACGCGGTCCGCCACCTTCGACAGCTCGACCGGACGGCGGCCCACTGCTGCGGCGACACCGGTTGGTGCGCGGAACTCGCCGAATACCTCGCGCAGCGCGCCCGCCCACTCTCCCGTGGTACCGCCGGCCTGTGCCAGCGCGATGGTCGGCCCCATGATGTTCTCGTCGCTGTTCGCCGCACGGCGCAGCCAGTCGAGCGCAGCAGTGACTGCAGCGTTGTCCCGCGACGCACGCCAGGCGTTCACGTCGTCGATCGTCTCCTGCTCCACCGCCGGGTCGACCTTGAGGATCGCGCCGTCGCCACCGAGCGGGGAGGGCTCGGTCTCGGTGTAGGCATTCACGCCCACCACCACCTGGTCGCCCGACTCGATGCGCCGCGTGCGAACCGCCATGGACGACACAAGACGCCCCTTCAGTTCGTCGACCGCCTCGAACGCGCCACCGAGCGACAGCACGTCCTGCAGCTCGGTCCACGCCGCATCTCGCAACTCGGCGGTCTTTGCCTCGATCACCTTCGAGCCGTCGAAGATGTCGCCGTACTCAAGCAGGTCGGTCTCGTAGGCGAGCACCTGCTGCATGCGCAGCGACCACTGCTGGTCCCACGGACGAGGCAGGCCGAGCGCCTCGTTCCACGCCGGAAGCTGGATGGACCGTGCACGGGCGTTCTCGCTGAGAGTCACGGCGAGCATCTCGAGCAGGATGCGCTGGACGTTGTTCTCCGGCTGTGCCTCGGTGAGACCGAGCGAGTTCACCTGCACGCCGTAACGGAAGCGGCGGGCCTTCGCGTCCTGCACGCCGTATCGCTCGAGGCCGATGCGGTCCCAGAGGTCGGTGAAGGCACGCATCTTGCACGTCTCCTCCACGAAGCGGATGCCGGCATTCACGAAGAAGGAGATGGAACCAAAGACCTGCTCGAACTGATCGGGCTCCACCTGACCGGAGGCGCGTACGGCGTCGAGCACGTCGATGGCGGTGGCGAGCGAGTACGCGATCTCCTGGACGGGCGTGGCCCCGGCCTCCTGCAGGTGATACGAGCACACGTTCATCGGGTTCCACTTGGGTGCGTTCTTCGCGCACCAGGCGATCATGTCGACGATGAGACGCTTCGACGGCTCGGGCGGGAAGATGTACGTGCCTCGGCTGAGGTACTCCTTCACGATGTCGTTCTGGGTGGTGCCTCGCAGTTGCTTGCTGGGCACTCCTTGATCGGCCGCGTTCGCCACGTAGAGACCGAGCAACCACGCTGCCGTGGCGTTGATGGTCATCGACGTGTTCATCTCGCCGGGCGGGATCGCCTCGAGCAGAGTGCGCATGTGGCCGAGGTGCGACACCGGCACGCCCACCTTGCCCACCTCACCGCGAGCGAGCACGTGATCGGGGTCGTAGCCGGTCTGTGTGGGCAGGTCGAACGCAATCGACAGACCGGTCTGACCCTTGGCGAGGTTCGTCCGGTACAGGGCATTGGAGGCGCGGGCCGTGGAGTGACCCGAGTACGTACGCATCATCCACGCTTGCTGCTTCACCAGTGCTCCTTCGTATTCGTGTTCGTATTTGCGACGTCAGCTCGTCTTGCCCACGGTGATCGTCCAGTTCCCGCCCCCGCGGGCCGCCACAGCGACGGACCAACCCTGAGCCGACCACGTTGCACCGTCGCCGAGCAGATCGACAAACGGGGCGGTGCCCGACACGGGGAGTTGGGTTCGGTATTCGTTGAGGCAGGGTTCGGTCCCACCCCCAGACCCACATGCTGTCGGCGTTTGGTCGATTTCGTGCACCACAACGCCCGAGTGGGGGAGATGACTGTTGAACCCGCTGTTGTCCAGGACCTCAACGGTGAGGAATCGGTACCGGTCGATCGGCAGCACCAGCACCCGTTGGCCCGAGGCCGCCGACGAGGCGACGAGGTCGAAGGCACCCGGTGCCGACACCACCCGCACGGCGCTCAGCGGCAGCCAGCCGGCGGCGATCCGGTTGACCGCGATCGTCCCCGGGCCGTCCCGACGGGTCTCGTCGACGTCCCTCGGTGCCGCACTGTTGCTCATCACGTCGATGCCGCTCGTGTAGCCGTCGCCGCCTCCCGAGTGCGGAAAGCCGAGCGTGTGGCCGATCTCGTGCTCGAGCAGGTCGACGGCTGGTACGGCGCCCCAGTCGGGGTGGAAGTCCGATGCCCCGACATACGCAGCGCGGCCGCTCACGCTGGCCGGGCACGGTGCATCGACCTTGCAGGGCTCACCCGGGCGACCCCATCCACCATGCTGGTTCTCGGCATGCTCGGCATCCGCAATCACCACGAGACCGTCGATGTCGTCCCCCGTCTGCTGCTGTGCCTTGTCGACACAGTCGCGGTTCGAGCCGTTCACCGCGATCGTCACCTCGCCACCCGCAACGAACTCGGGGCGGTACTGACCGTTGCTCAAGGTGTCGAAGTACGGCGTGATGTGCTCGGTCAGTTGCTTGGTGACGGTGTCCACGTTGAGCGACAGGCGGAAGTCGACCGGGTTGTAGATCGGGTCGGTGATGCCGAGCGGGACGTGACAGACCCACACCCCGAGGCGGTCGGTTCCGAGCGAGAAGCGTCGGAGCGGAGCGGCTCCGTTGACGAG
>CANIBN010000180.1 GCA_947465505.1 Acidimicrobiales bacterium
CAGGAGTTGCGACGCACCCTGGCGTACCGCTTCGGGTTCGGCCATGTCGGCGATGACGACGTCGAGATCGTTCCGGCCGGTGGAACGCGCGAGTTCGTCGCGTACCTGCTTCGTCTTGGCCTCGGCCCGACCCCAGAGCACCACCGTTGCGCCGCATCGGGCGAGCGTCTCGGACATGGATCGCCCGAGCCCAGAGGTTGCGCCCGTCACCACGACGGTTCGACCCGCGAGGTCGTACGTGCCGATCTCACGCCAGTGCCCCACGCGTGATCGCACGTCGTAGCCCAGACGGCTGAAGCTCGTGACAACAGGCACTTCGATCGCACTGTCCAGCAGGTGTTTCCAGTCGGGCACCTCTCCAGTGTGCCCGCTACCGTCAGCAACGTGACCACCGATCTGATGCCGGCAGCCTTCATGGGCCACGGCAGCCCGATGAACACGCTCGAGCACAACCGTTACACCGAGTTGTGGAACTCCTTCGGGTCCTCGGTGCCCCGCCCGCGAGCGGTGCTCGCCGTATCCGCCCACTGGTACATCAACGCCACTGCGGTCACCGCGATGGCGCAACCCAAAACCATCCACGACTTCTTCGGCTTCCCCGACGAACTGTTCGCCTTTCAGTACGGGGCACCCGGGTCACCCGAGATCGCACAGGAGATCCTGGACACCGTGGCGCCCACATGGGTTGGTCTCGACCGGGACAGCTGGGGCCTCGATCACGGCACGTGGTCCGTGCTGCATCACCTGTTCCCGTCGGCCGACGTGCCCGTGCTGCAGCTCTCGATCAACGGTGCGGCTGCGCCGGACTACCACGTACGGCTCGGCGCAGCGCTCGCGCCGCTGCGCGAGCAGGGAATCCTCATCGTGGGCAGCGGCAACGTGGTGCACAACCTCGGTCGACTGGCCTGGGGCCACCCCGACGCTGCGTATGACTGGGCTCAGGCATTCGACGAAGAAGCCGAACGCATCATGACCACGGCCCCCGGTGAGATCCTCTCGCTGTTCGAGCACCCTGCGTACCCGCTTGCGTCACCGACTCCCGATCACTTCCTGCCGCTGCTCTACCTCGCGGGCCTCGCCGTTGCAGCCGGCACCACGTGCGAGAAGCTCATCGGCGGTTACGCCCTCGGTTCGCTCTCGATGACGTCATACGTGCTCCGGTAGACCCGCCAGCGCGAGTGCCGTTGCTCACTCGTGGATGTGGATCGCACGCTCGGGACAATTGCCCTCGGCGCGGCGCACCTTTGCCTCAAGCTCGACAGGAATGTCGCCCGTGATGAGTACCACCGAGTTGCCGTAGTCGTCGGCACCGAACACCTGCGGCGCGGCGATTCCGCACATCTGGTGGCCCTGGCAACGATCTCCATCAACGGTTACTCGCATGACGTCTCCTTGTGAACGTGCCCATGTTAGGCCCTGTGCCGGAGGGCTGCCCGGCCGCTGCAGGGCAGAGTAGGTTCGCCGGACAGGAGGCAACGCCGATGTACGACCACAACGAAATCGCGACGCTCATCGAGGATGCTCGCCGCCGGGCAGTCACGGTGAGCCTGTTCAGCGCCCAGTATCCCGACCTCACGCTCGACGACGGCTACGACATCCTGCAGCGGGCCTCGGTGCTGCGCTCGATTGCCACGAGCGCCCATCCCGTCGGCCGCAAGATCGGCTTCACCAACACCACCATCTGGGACCTCTACGGCGTGTACGCCCCGATCTGGGGATGGATGTACGACGACTCGCTGCAACTCTGCAACGACGGGCAGGGCACGGTAGAGGCACACACCCTGTGTCAGCCGAGGGCCGAACCCGAGATCGTGTTCAAACTGGCTGACGACATTCCCGCAGGGGCAAGCGTCGAGCGAATCGCAGCGTCCATCGAGTGGGTGGCATTCGGCTTCGAGGTGGTGCAGTGCCACTTCCCCGAGTGGAAGCTCACGGCAATCGACTCGGTGATCGATGCATCACTGCACGGAGCATCGCGGGTCGGCACCCGCGTGACGCCCTGGGAGTCGATGATCCCGGATCTCGAGCGCTTCACGCTGCGACTGCTCCGCGACGGCTCGGTCATCGACACCGGCCGGGGCTCGAACGTGCTCGGCAGTCCGCTGAACGCCATCGCCCACCTCGCCCGCACCGCCGATGTGCCGCTCCACGCAGGAGAGATCATCACCACGGGGACGGTTACCGATGCGGCCTGGGCCCATGCCGGCGAGTCGTACACCGTCGAGATCGACGGCCTGCCCCTCGAGCCACTGACGCTTCGTTTCGTCTGAGCGCGCTACTTCACCACAGCCGCAAGCTTGAAGATCGGCAGGTAGAGCGCCACCATCACCACGCCGATGAGTGCACCGAGCAGTACTACGAGGAACGGCTCGAGCGACTTGCCGATGCCCTCTCCGTCGCGGCGGATGTCCTCCTCGAACTCGGCTGCATAGCGGAGCATCACC
The DNA here is from genome assembly GCA_947465505.1 of Acidimicrobiales bacterium. Taxonomy (GTDB): domain Bacteria; phylum Actinomycetota; class Acidimicrobiia; order Acidimicrobiales; family Ilumatobacteraceae; genus WLJO01. The sequence goes on from CANIBN010000180.1 coordinate 2,445, forward strand.
CCGCCGACGTCTCCTGCCGAGTCGCCGACTGCAGCGAGGTCTCGAAGCACGAGCGGTAGCTCGTCCACCGAGTAGAACGCGCTCGCTACGGAGTCACCGCGGGCCACGGCACGCTGCACGTCCCCAAACGCCCGCTCGATCATCGCATTGCCCGAAGCAGTCCCCGCGAGCCACAGCGCATCGAGCATCGGCACGCCTGCCTGTAACAGCATGCCGAGCGTCTTCGCGCAACGAGCAACGATGGACCGCTTCACCACGGGGCCGATTCGGGGAAGGCGCAGGATCAGGCGATCCAGCAGCATGCGACCATTCGGCAACTGGCGAATCAGCACCACCAGGCACACAAGGAGCGCCACAGCGATCGGGATGATCCAGCCCTGTCGCGTCACGGTGGAGCTCACGCTGATCACCTTGCGCGTGAAGCCGGGCAGGGGCGCGCCGAGCTCGAGGTAGATCTTCTCGAACCGGGGGACCACGAAGTAGATCATCACGAACAGCAAGATTCCTGTGGTGACGAGCACCGTGATGGGGTAGGTCACGGCCCGTCGGAGGTTCGCCCGCATGCGCGCCTGCGAATCGCACAGCGACGAGATGCTGGTAAAGCTCGGCTCGAGCTGACCAGCGGCCGCACCCGAGGCAACGAGCGATGCCGGTACATCGCCGATCGCTCGGCGATGACGGCCGAACGCATCGCTGACGTCCGCGCCCGCTTCGAGATCGGCCTGCACTGCAGCAACCAACCGACCGGTCCGCTTCCCGGGGCGCTGATCTGCGGTGAGCTCGCAGGCCGATGCAAGTGTCACGCCGTTGCGCAGCAGGCTCCCAAGGTTGCGGAAGATCCACGACACCTCCCCAAGGGGAAGCTTTCGCCGGAGACGACCGAAGTCTCTCGCGACCATCTCGAGCCCCCAGCGCCTCCTCAGGCGTTGGATCGTCAACCCTCGCCGACGGAGCCGCATCTCCGCGGTGAGTCGGTCCGCCGAGATCAACTGGCCGCGTCGACGCTCACCACGATGGTCGGTCGCTCGATAGCGATAGGTACTGGGCATCAGTCAGCACCCTGACCGAGTACACGGGCGATCTCCTCGAGCGAGGTAGCCCCGTGGCGCGCCAGGTGCAGGGCGTCCTGTCGAATCGGCACCATCGCTCGCTCGACGGCGAGTGCCTCGATCTTGGCCGGTTCGGCGTGCTCGATGATCGCCGTGCGCAGCACGTCGTCGATGATCATCACCTCGGCGACCACTGTTCGTCCGCGGTAGCCCGTGCCGAAGCACACCTCACAACCACCGGGACGGGCGCCCCACAGGCGGTCGGGCCGAGTGGCGGTCCATCCGGCGTCGTCCAACTGCGATCGGCGCGGCGCGTACGGGAGTCGGCAGCGCCGGCAGAGTCGACGCAGCAGCCGTTGGTTCACCACACCGCGGAGTGCTGCTCCCACCATGAACGGCTCGACACCGAGGTCGATGAGACGCACCGGCGCCGACGCCGCAGTTGCGGCGTGCAGCGACGCCATCACCACCTGCCCCGTGAGGGCAGCACCGATGGCGGTCTTGGCAGTCTCTCCATCGCGCACCTCGCCAACCAGCAACACGTCAGGGTCTGCTCGCAGGATGGCGCGCAGCGCCATGGCGAAGTCGAACCCCATGGCGCGATTCACCTGCACCTGCAGCATCCCCGGCATCCGGTACTCCACCGGGTCCTCAACGGTGATCGTCTTCACCTCGTCGGTGGTGAGCCGCTGGAGCGCGCTGTACAGCGTGGTGGTCTTGCCCGAACCCGTCGGTCCGGTTGCCAGCACCACACCGCCGCTCAACGACAACAGTTGTTCGAGCCGTGAACCCGTGTGGCGGCTGAACCCGAGCGAGGCCAGACGTGGCTGCACACGCGTCTGGTGCAGCAGGCGGATCACACACGACTCGGTGCCCCATGCGGAAGGGATGGTGACCACTCGGAGGTCGACCGTCTGCCCGCCGTATACAGCGCTGGCGCGGCCGTCCTGCGGAAGGCGCCGGTCGCCCACGTCGAGTTGCGACAGGATCTTGATGCGGTTGACCAGTGTCTGGGTGAACGAACCGGGGTGGTTGCCCGCCGGGGTCAACACGCCGTCAAGCCGGAATCGCACCGAACAGCGATCGCCGTCGGGTTCGATGTGGATGTCGGATGCACCGCTCAGGAAGGCGCGTTCGATGAGAAGGTCTGCGAGGTCTGCGATGCGGCCGGAAGCCACCACCTGGTCCTCGGTGCTCGCCAACCACGCTGCACGCGTGAGCGCTTCGTCGTCGTGGTAGTCGTCGGTAACCGCAGCGTCCTCGAGGTTGCTTACCGCTGCCTCGAGGGCGTCGCGGTTGGTCACGACGACGTCGAGCGTGAGCCCTGCGAACCGGGAACGAATCTCTCCGAGCACGGTGCGATCGGTGGGATCGACGACGGCAACAACCACCTTCTCACGCCGCAGCGAGACGGGGTAGGCCCCAATGTCGAGGCAGTCCTGGGGAGGAAGGACCTCGAGCAGTTCCGGCGCAACGATCTCCGGCAGTTCGCCGAGGTACTCAAACC
>CANIBN010000181.1 GCA_947465505.1 Acidimicrobiales bacterium
CCGCTAGCACCAGGGTCCGATCTCCGCGGATGCTGCTTCGGTGCCCCCGAACTGGTTCCACTTCACGACAGTGACTCGGTACCGGTACTGGCAGCTCTTTGGTTGGTAGGGGTCGTTGACGCCGCTGAAGGCCGCCCAAGCGCCGTAGTTGAAGCTGCGTTCCCAATGGTTCTCGCTGCGGACGATCGAGCAGTTGCTGCCGGCGTCCCACGTGCCTTCGGCCGCGTAGACCCACGAGGCGTCTGACGTCAGGCTGGGGGCGACGATGTTGCGTGGCGCCACCGAACAGGTCGGAGTCGTCGTTGGCGCCTCGGTCGTCGTTGTTGGCGGCTCGGTGGTCGTTGTTGGCGGCTCGGTCGTGGTGGTGGGCGGTTCGGTCGTGGGTGTCACCGTGGTTGTCGTGACTGCGGTGGCGCAGTTGATCGTCACGCTGGTCTTGGTGCCACCGCCGTTGGCCGCCGTCGCAAGTTCGACCTTGTACACCGTCCAGGCATCGGTGGCGGCAGTAGCGGGTACTGCCACCGACACGGTGCCCGACGCTGACCCCGACGCGGCAACCCACCCGGTCCGAGAGTTCGTTGATCCGCTCCGGTAGGTGACCCGCACGGAGGAGGTTGTCTGGCCTGACCAGGTGACCTCGGTGGTGGCAGCGGCGCCGCTGCACGAGTTCAGCGTGACGCCGTTCCCGGAGGAGAGGGTGCCCGATCGATCGACGTTGCACGCAGCCAGAGAAACCAGGCTGGCGATGGCAAGGACGGTGGCGAGGATGCGGCGCATGGGGGAGTACTCCAGACGAATCAATTGAATACGGTTTAGGTTAGCGACCCGAACGAACCTGCGTACGTCGGGCCACCGACGTGGTGTTGCCCCACCTCAGGTGCGGTACCGTCCGGGCATGAGCCACACCGATGTCCTGATCGTGGGGGCCGGCATCTCCGGCATCTCAATGGCCTGCCACTTGCAGACCGAGTGCCCCGACCGCACCTATGCCATCCTCGAAGGCCGGTCCGACATCGGCGGAACGTGGGACCTTTTCCGCTATCCGGGTGTGCGGTCAGACAGCGACATGCACACCCTGGGGTTTCGGTTCAAGCCGTGGAAGCACGAGAAGTCCATCGCCGACGGCCCGTCGATCATGGACTATCTCCGTGAGACGGTCGCAGAGCATCGCATCGAGGACAAGATCCGTTTCGGGTACCGGGTCGAGCGCGCCGACTGGGACAGTGTCACGTCGCGCTGGACACTCACGGCCCGTCGTACGGACACCGGCGAGAGCGTTCAGTTCACAGCGAACTTCCTCGCGATGTGCACGGGCTACTACTCGTACAAGGGTGGCTACCTTCCTGAATTCAAGGGGCGGGAGCAGTTTGGCGGCACGATCGTCCACCCGCAGGAGTGGCCCGACAACCTGGACTACACCGGCAAGAACGTCGTCGTGATCGGCTCGGGTGCAACCGCGATGACCATCGTGCCGGCCATGGCGCGCACCGCCGCACACGTGACCATGCTCCAGCGCACGCCCACCTACGTCGTGGCACGGCCGGATCGCGACGCAGTGAACGATGCGCTCCGCAAGGTGCTTCCCGACCGTGCTGCCTACGCCATCACGCGACGCAAGAACGTCATTCTCGGCAGCTACTTCTACAAGCGGACGCGCACACAACCGGAGAAGGTGAAGAACCTCATCCTCGGCGGAGTCCGCAAGGCACTCGGGCCGGACTTCGATGTAAAGACGCACTTCACGCCCGAGTACAACCCGTGGGACCAGCGCATGTGTCTGCTGCCCAACGGTGATCTGTTCCGCAGCATCAAGTCGGGCAAGGCCTCGGTGGTTACCGACACCATCGAGTCCTTCGACGAGACCGGCATCCGACTCTCCTCAGGTGGTCACGTCGACGCCGACATCATCGTCACCGCAACAGGGCTCAACCTCGTCACCGTCGGCGAGATGGACTTCACCGTGGACGGCGAGCCGGTTGACTTCTCGAAGCGCTGGACCTACCGCGGCATGGGCTATTCCGATGTCCCGAATCTCATCACCACGTTCGGATACATCAATGCCTCGTGGACGCTGCGGGCCGACCTCATCAGCAGGTACGTCTGTCGACTGCTCAACCACATGAAGTCGGCAGATGCGGTGCAGGCAACACCGCGCCTGCGTGCCTCTGATCGAGGGATGCAGCAACGGGCATTCATCGAGGACTTCTCGCCGGGATACATGCAGCGCGTGATGCACCTCATGCCGATGCAGGGAGACCGTGAGCCGTGGGTGAACTCTCAGGACTTCAACCGTGAGAAGAAACTGATCGGTCGAGGCCCCGTGACCGATGGTGTAATGCAGTTTCTGAGTTCCGCAGACGTACAGCGACTCGTCCCCTCAGGTGGCAATCAGGGCGCCTAGCCCGGAAGGTTGCGGAGCCGGGTGATGCGTTCGTCGTCGGGCCCGAGGTGCTCCGCCAACGCGGAGCACACGGTCGGCGTGTCGAGCAGACCCGCATGCAGCATCTCCTCGAGGTCGGCCCAGTCCTTGGTGCGCGAGAAGAACGCCTTGAAGACGGCGAGGTCGTTGCATGCGAGGAACGGGACCTCCTTTCCGCCGAACCGGTGCCACGCCACACGTGCAGCAACCTGGTGGTGGAACTCCGTGGTGCTGAGGAAGAAGTCCACCGGGATCTTGTCCCAGAGGACACGTGCCTGTCCCTCTGTCTCGAGTTGCCGTGCGGAAGCGGCGCTGATTCGAAGGCCCTCTGGAAGAGCGGCTCTCAGCCGGGACACCTGCTCCGCGTCGAGGAACACGTTGAGGTCGATGTCGATGGTGCCGCGCGCCTGTTGCGTGCAGTAGGCCAGTGCGAGCGCACCGCCGAACGCGTGCGGGATTCGGGAGCGATGGAGCGACCGGTGCAGCAACAGGACCCGTTCGGCGAGCAGACTCATGGGGACCCCGTTACTGCTGCCGGCCGAAGCGCGGCATGACGAGCGTTGGTGACGGTGGCTTTCGGGGGAACTCCTCGGCGAGATCGAGCACCATCATCAGCTCTTCGTCGCGGAGCATGCCGTTGCCGTATTCGAGGCCAACGTCGAGGCGGCCCGTGAACGAAGCGCCGGCTGCGCGCAGAATCCGCTCCAAGGTGTCGAGGCGGGGTGCCTTGTGACCGTTCTCGTAGGCGCTCAACGTGCTGTACGAGGTTCCGGCGCGCTCGGCCAGCGCTCGGAGGGAGAGCCCGCTTGCCGAGCGGGCACGACGGAGGAGTTCTCCAGCATCCATGCAGCCCAGCCTAGCCTAGCTACGGCAGTAGTGTTATCTGAATGAATAACGACAGGGCCCCCGGAAATCACCTGACAGACACGTGCTGTACTAGAGGGCGATGACCGACCGACCCTCCGCCTTCGGGCCCCGCTACGCAAGTGCTCTGAGCGATGCAGCCAGCTGGCACCACGGCCAGTTCCGCAAGGGGAGTGACATCCCCTACGTCTCGCACGTGCTTTCCGTGTCTGCGTACCTCCTGGAGGACGGCGCCGACGAGGATGAGGCCATTGCGGGCCTGCTCCACGACTCGATCGAGGACGCGAACGTGACGGTGGACGAACTCGCAGGTCGATACGGCCGGCGAGTTGCGGACATCGTTGCAGCCTGCACCGACGACTGGAGTGGCGACCCCCACCACAAGTCCCCGTGGTGGCCGCGCAAGGTGACCCACATTGCCCACGTGACCGATGCGGGGGCTGAAACAGACCTCGGGATCACGCGGGTAACCGCGGCCGACAAACTGGCAAACCTGCGTTCCACGCTCGACTCTGGCGACCCGGGTGTGTTCTCCCGGTTCAAGGCCGGCCTCGGCGGCTTTGTCTGGTATCAGGAGACCTTCGGCCGTCTACTCGTGCAGCGATTGGGCGGTGAGTCACTGCTCGCCCGGCGCCTCGTCAACGCGCTCCGGGAGCTCGACGAGCTGGTTAGCGGCGAGCGCGACCGCCTGGGTGATGCGGTGGCCGAGTTCGGGGACCGCCTCTCCTCGCTGCCAGCCCCCGAGGGATCGGGGCCGTATTCGCCCTGGCCCTGGTTTGCTCTCGATGCCGTGCACCGATCGGGTGGTGCGAACCCCCAACGAGACCTGGTCGCCACGTGCTGGCGTTCGTGGTTCGGAGGGGCGATGCCGGAGGGAGTGGCGCTCGAGACGCGCTAGAGCGAGAACCAGCCGATGGGTGCGCGACCGGTGCAGAAGTGCTGGTCGCTCGGGTCCCGCTCGGGAAGTGCCCAGCGATAGCGGAAGGCAGCCGAGAGGTCGGACCCGAACTGCCAGCCGTTCAGGTCGAGCGACTCGCCGGGTTCGAGTGAGCGTTCCAGATAGTCGGGGAGCTGTCGAGGCGCGCGGTTGAGGTAGGCGACGGGCTCTGCCTTCCATCCGATGCAGAAGCCGCCCGGCTGCATATCGATGGAGAGGAGTGTGATCCCCCAGCGACGGTTCACCTCGTCGGCGAAACCGTCGAGTGCCTCGTATGGAACGGCCACCATGTGGGTGACTCGGGTCTCCCACATGATTCGCTGGTCGTCCCCCGAACGCACGAGGTACACGGTGCCGCCGGGCTCGACGTCGTGGAGGTGGTACGGACCGTCGGGCCAGGTGCGGAACCACGAGGCCTCGGTGAATCCATCTTCGGAGTTCGGCATGAACTGGCCGGGGTCGTAGAAGAGCGCCATGGTTCCTTCAACGCAATCATCCGGGGTCTGTGTGACTAGTCCAACCTTCTGACGGACCATCATGAACTTTGGGTGAACTGGACTAACTCCAGATGAACACACACTTACACTCCGGTCCTCAACGTTGTTAGACGTCGGCCGCCGCGCTCAGCGGGTAGCGCGCCGGTGGACGGACGGTGTCTTTGGGGGAGGTGCAGCAGGATGACCAGTCGGTCGGTACGTTCGATCCTTGGGGGATCGGCGGTTGTTCTGGTGATCGTCGTCGCGAGTCTGGCGTCCGGCGTTGCGGTGGCAGGCGAA
>CANIBN010000182.1 GCA_947465505.1 Acidimicrobiales bacterium
CCTCGAGGTGTCGACGAAGTCGTCATCGACCGACATGGTGACCGAGTACGACCGACTCAGCGAGCAACTCATCGTCGAACGCCTGCAGAGTGCCCGGCCTCACGACGGCATCGTCGGGGAGGAGGGCTCGGACCGTCACGGCACCAGCGGTATCGACTGGCTCGTCGACCCGATCGACGGAACGACCAACTTCCTCTACGGCCTCCCGGGCTACGGCGTCTCGATTGCCGCACGCGATCCCGATGGCGGACTCGTCGGGGTCGTCGCCGTGCCATCGACAGCCGAACTCTTTGCTGCACGTCGCGGCGGGGGTGCCTTCTGTAATGGCGCAGCGATCCGGTGCTCCCAAACCGACGGGCTGGGTCGCGCGCTCGTCGCCACCGGCTTTTCCTACGATCCCACCCGTCGCCGCCGTCAGGGTGCCCGTATCGCTGCGCTACTCGACCAGATACGCGACATCCGGCGACTCGGCGCCGCGGCGCCCGACCTTTGCTACGCCGCGTCCGGACGCGTAGACGCCTACTTCGAGGAATTCCTCAACCCCTGGGACCTGGCAGCGGGCGAGGTCATTGCCCTTGAGGCCGGCTGCCGCGTCTCGGCCCTCGATGCTGGCCCGGTACGGCCCGCCTCGGTTCTCGTGGCGAATCCCGACGTGTTCGGGCCGCTCCGGGACCTCATCGCCCAGATCGACGCCGGGATCGACGCCGGTTCGGCCGCCACCGGGGACCCGACGCCACATCCTGCGTAGGATGTTCCCGTGGGGACCCGCATCCTGACCGTCGAGGACGACGAGCGCATTCGAGCAGCCGTGAAACTCGCCCTCGAGGACGAGGGTTGGCTGGTCGACGAGGCAGCAGACGGTGAGTCGGCTATCGACATCTTCCACCAGCACCCGAGCGATGTCGTGCTCATCGACATCATGCTCCCCGGGATTGATGGCTTCGAGTTGTGCCGCACTCTGCGACGCACCAGCGATGTACCGATCGTGATGGTCACTGCCCGTGCAGACACCCACGACGTTGTTGCCGGCCTCGAGGCAGGTGCAGACGACTACCTCACGAAGCCGTTTGCACCGAAGGAGTTGAGCGCTCGCATTCGCGCGCTGCTGCGGCGAGTTCGGCCCGTCAGCCCGGCGCATGCTCGCCTCCTGTTCGGCGACCTCGAGATTGTTCCTGACGAAGGAAAGGTCAATCTCGGCGGGCACGAGGTGCACCTCACCAAGACCGAATTCCGGTTGCTGTGCGAACTGGCCCAGAATCCGGGTCGCGTGTTCTCACGCGAGGAGTTGCTCGACAAGGTGTGGGGTTACGACTACTTCGGAGACGGACGGCTCGTGGACGTCCACGTGCGACGCCTGCGCACCAAGGTCGAGTCAGACCCGGCGAACCCGCGGCATGTCGTCACGGTTCGCGGACTCGGCTATCGCCTCCAGTCGTGAGCGACCTGTGAGCGGTGTCCCCGAGTCATCGGAGCCCGATGCCCTCAGCCCATCGGCTGCAACTCGAGCCCTGCACGGCGTCACCCGATTCCTCGACCGGGCAAGACACCGCCGGATCTCGCTCCGGACGCGAATCCTGCTCTCCTTCGCGCTCGGCGGGTTCGCGCTGTCGGGATTCCTCGCTGCCACCACGTACAGCTTTACCAAGAGCCGCCTGGTGCGACAGCGCGACCAGTCCGCGCTGAGCGACGCCTACAAGAACGCGAGCATCGTGGCGAGCGAACTGCGCTCCAACCCGACCGACCTCACCGCGCTGCTCTCACGCCTGCAGACGCTCGGCGTGGATCGTCCAGTGCTCTACTACCGCGGCAATTGGTCCGCCGGACGAGCGGACTTCGGGCCGAACGCGCTCCCGGAGACACTGAGAGAACGAATCAACGCCGATGGCGTGGCCGCCCGCATGGTTACACGTGTTCGCGATGAGCCGGTCATCGCCGTCGGCATCCCGCTCGACAAGGTGGACGCCAGCTATTTCGAGTTCTCCAGTCTCAGCGAACTGCAGGCCACACTGAGCAGCGTTGGCCGCGCTCTCGTCGGGGCGGGTGTCATCACCACCTCGCTCGGCCTGCTGCTCGGCGCTCTCGCTGCGCGACGCGCGGTGCGGCCCCTAGCCGATGCTGCACAAGCGGCTCAATCGATCGCGGGTGGACGGCTCGATACGCGTCTCGACTCGGGTGGCGATCCCGATCTCGAGGGACTCGCGACCTCGTTCAACAACATGGCCGCAGCGCTCCAGCAGCGTGTCGAACGCGATGCTCGGTTCGCGTCAGACGTGAGCCACGAACTGCGGTCGCCACTCATGACCCTTGCTGCATCCGTTGAGGTGCTCCAGGCCCGCCGGGAGGACATGCCCGAGCGCGCGCAGACGGCGCTCGATCTGCTCGTAGGCGACGTGTTGCGCTTCCAGGGACTCGTCGAGGACCTCCTCGAGATCAGCCGTTTCGACGCTGGTGCGATTCACCTCAATCTCGACGAACTGCTTGTCAGCGAGTTCGTTCGCCAGGCCGTCAGCGTCAGCAGTGTGCGCGACGCCACGGTCCTCGTGTCCGAACGCGGCGAGCAGATGCTCATCCGTGGCGATCGCCGTCGACTGGCGAGGGTGATCGCCAACCTCATCGACAACGCGAGGTTGCACGGTTCGGGCGACATCGCCGTGTACGTGAACGAGGCAGAGGAACCCGAACCGATCAGCAACGTGTGGATTGCCGTGGAGGACAACGGAACCGGCGTGCCCGAGGAGGAACGTTCCTTGGTCTTTGAGCGCTTTGCTCGTGGAGGTGCGGCAGGACGTCGAGCGACGAGCGAGGGTGCAGGTTTGGGCCTTGCACTCGTCGCCGAACACGTCCGTCTCCACGGGGGCAAGGTATGGGTGGAGGATCGGCGCGACGGCGAGCCCGGAGCGCGCTTCGTCATCGAACTCCCGGCAGAGGAACTCTCCGCATGATGCGTCGGATTGCCGCTGCGTTCGCCGTTGCGCTCGTGCTCGTCGCTTGCTCGCTGAGCACGGATCGCCAGCCGCGCGACATCCTCGACGTCGAGCGCCCCACCGTCGTAAACACCACCGTTGCACCCGCTCCAGAGCCCGGCATCGGTTCGGTGGTCTACTTTCTGCTTCCCGCAGGCGAGTCTGCCCAGTCCCCCTTGCTTGCCGTCGACCGGGCATCACAACAGGACCCAACGGGCCTGTTGACGGCGCTCCTCGAGGGGCCGACTGCCTCCGAGCAGGCCTCGCTCGGTGTACGCACCGCGGTTCCGGCAGGTACTGCGCTGATTTCGACGTCAAGCGACAACCAAGGAACGCTGACCGTTGATCTGAGCGCAGAGTTCCTCGGGAATGCAGGCGATGTACTGCTCGATGCTGTCGGGCAATTGGTGGTTACCGCCTCACGATTTCCCGGGGTCCGCCGGGTACGTCTCCTTGTCGAGGGCGAACCACAGGACTGGCCGACGAGTTCCGGAACCACAACCCGAGACCCGCTGTCCCTGTACGACTTCATCGATCGGGTGATGGACACGATCACGACGACGACCCCGACTGCTCCCCTCACGGCGGCCGCGACTCGCAACTGATGCGACATCGGTAACCTCTGCCGCATGCGAGTCGGTGTGCTGACGGGAGGTGGAGACTGTCCAGGTCTCAACGCAGTAATCCGCGCCATCGTCCGCAAGGCGGAGAACGCCTACGGCGACGAGGTGGTCGGCTTTCTCGACGCATGGGATGGGGTGCAGGAACGACGCACCGTTCAGCTCGACATCCGAGCGATGCGCGGCACACTCCCCCGCGGAGGCACCGTGCTGGGCACAAGGCGAGGCAGTCCGTACGACTGGGCCGAGGGACCCCAGCATGCCCGCGAGATCCTCGCGGAGCTGGGGATCGAGGGACTCATCGTCATCGGCGGCAACGGATCGCTCACCGTCGCCAGTCAGTTGCACCAACAGTACGGTCTCCCGATCGTCGGCGTTCCCAAGACGATTGACAACGACATCGAAGGAACCGATTTCACCTTCGGCTTCCACACTGCAGTGCAGATTGCGACCGACGCCATTGATCGGCTGCACACCACGGCCGAGAGCCACGACCGGGTCATCCTCGTCGAGGTGATGGGGCGACACGCAGGCTGGATCGCCACCTACGCCGGGCTTGCCGGTGGAGCCGCCGCAATCCTCATTCCCGAGCGTCCCTTCGATCTCGACGCCGTGTGCAACGCAATACAGGCCCGACACGAGCGCGGTCGCTATGCATCGATCATCGTCGTCGCCGAGGGTGCCGAACCGCGATCGGGCAGTTCCGAGCGGGCTTCCAAGGAACTCGATCGATTTGGCCACGTGAAGTTCTCCGGTATCGCACAGCGGATCGCACCCGAGGTAGAGGCCAAGACCGGCTTCGAGACCCGGGTGGTACAGATCGGTCACGTGCAGCGGGGCGGTACTCCCACCGCCTACGACCGCGTGCTCGCCACGCGATTCGGGATTGCCGCCATCGACGCGGTCCACGATGGGGCCTTTGGCGACATGGTGGTGCTCCGGGGTATGGACATCGTGAAATCGCCAATGACCGTGGCTGGATCGCGTACCCGCACCGTCGACCCCCACCTGTACGACGACGTCGCCACCGTCTTCTTCGGGTAGGGAATCGGAGTCGTGCCGTGCTAGGAACGGTGCCGTGCCCTGGGACAGAAGCAGACGCGTGCCGTGGAAACGGTTGTTCACCTTTGAGTTGATGTATGCCGGCCTCTTTGCCGCGTTCGTCCTCCTCTTCCAGCGCAAGCAGGTGCTCGGGTCACTGACCGCTCTGGTTGTTGCCGTTGCGGTAACCACCGTTGCCATTTCCGTGCTCTGGAAGTTCGGGTGGAGCCCGGCGTTCCTCAAGAACCGGGCAGAACTCCAGGCGATTCGCGCGGAACGGATCGCCCAACGCCAGGCGGCCCGTGCCGCCAAGGCAGGCAAGCCACTCCCCTCCACCACCCCCGACCGCTC
>CANIBN010000183.1 GCA_947465505.1 Acidimicrobiales bacterium
ATCTGCCCCTCGAGGCGTGGCACACCGTGATGAACACCAACAACGACTCGGTGTTCCTCGTCTCCCGTGCGTTCGCCCGGCAGATGGTCGCAGCGGGCAACGGCGGCTCCATCGTCAACATCTCCTCCATTGCGGGCAAGGTGTTCGGCGCGAACACCGCGGCCTACGCATCGAGCAAGGCGGCAATGCAGGCAATCACCAAGGTGATGTGCCGCGAACTCGGCCCGGACAACATCCGTGTCAACGCCATCTGCCCGGGCCTCATCGACACGGCCCGCATGGACGACCTCAAGGGGCAGGAGGGCTGGGATGCACTCGTCGACCGATCGTCGCTCGGTCGCGCGGGTGAGCCCATCGACATCGCCTGGATGGTTGCGTTCCTGTGCAGCGAGCAAGCGCGCTGGATCAGCGGTCAGGCGATCAACGTCGATGGTGGCTCGGTCCTCGAGGCCTGATCGCACACAGAGATCTCGGTCGATGTTCTGTGACCTGCTCACAGAACATCGACCGAGATCCCGTGAAGGTCTAGAGGAGGTCCTCGAGGATCTCGGCAAAGCGCTCCCGTGCCGCGGCCTCACGCGTGGGTAGATGCCCCGTGGGGAACAGTCCCGGTGCCGGCGTCGCACGCGACAGCAACTGGCGGGCCAGTGTTGCCTTGTGTACCTCCGTTGGGCCGTCGGCAAGGCCCATGTGGAAGCTCTCGGCGATCATCCACATGAACGGCATCTCCGTGGAGAGACCGAGCGAACCGTGCACCTGCAGCGCGCGGGCGGACACGTCGTGCAGCACGCGCGGCATCATCGCCTTCACGGCGGAGATGTCGGCCCGCACGCGCTTGTAGTCGTTGTACTTGTCGATGCGCCATGCGGTGCGCAGCACCAGGAGGCGGAACGTCTCGAGGTCGATCCACGAGTCGGCAATCATCTGCTGCACCATCTGCTTGTTGCCGAGTCGCTCGCCCTGCGTGTAGCGCGATGCAGCGCGTTCGATCATCATGTCGAGTGCCTTGCGCGTGTGTGCGATGGCACGCATGCAGTGGTGGATACGCCCACCGCCGAGTCGCGTCTGTGCCACCACGAACGCTTGGCCACGGTCGCCCAGCATGTGGTCGAGCGGCACTCGCACATCCGTGTAACGCATGTAGGCGTGCGTGCCCTCGTTCGGTCCCTTGTCCTGACCACCGAGGCCGACGTTGCGCACGATCTGTACGCCGGGGGTCTCGATCGGCACGATGAACATCGACTGCTGCTGGTACGGCGGGTTGTCGGGGTCGGTGACTGCCATCACGATGAGGAACGACGCGAAACGTGCATGCGACGAGAACCACTTCTCACCGTTGATCACCCACTGATCACCGTCGCGAACGGCAGTGGTGGTGAAGATCTTCGGGTCGGCACCACCCTGTGGTTCGGTCATCGAGAAGCAGGAGTAGATCTCGCCGTTGAGCAACGGCTTGAGGTACTTCTCCTTCTGCTCGGGCGTGCCGTAGTGCGCAAGGATCTCGCCGTTACCGCTGTCGGGCGCCTGGCAGCCGAACACCACGGGCCCGCACTTCGCGCGACCGATGATCTCATTGAGCAGCGCCAGTTTCACCTGGCCATAGCCCGGGCCACCGAGGTTCGGTCCGAGGTGACACGCCCAGAGGCCACGTGCGCGCACCTCGGCCTGCAGCGGCGGGATGAGCCGCTCGCGAATGGGATCGCTGCGGTCGTAGGGATGCTTCACCACGAAGTCGAGCGGCTCGAGCTTCTCGCGGACGAAGTTGTCCACCCAGTCCAGCTCTGCCTGGTACTCCGCATCCGCCTCGAACTCGTAACCCATCGAACTGTCCTCCCGTGCGCCGTCCCCAACGCCGTCGAGCCCCACGCTCGACACGCCATTCGGGGTGTGAGCCAAACGTACCAGTGAGCATTGCGGCGCTGGCACGTCGACGATCGGGCGCTATCGGATCAGGGCACCGTGAAGTTGCGTGTGAGCGTCAGGTTGTCGCTGAACGTCACGGTGATCACGTAATAGCCGTTGACGACGAGGTTCTGGAAGGTTCGGAAGTAGTTACCTGCCGGACCGTCGAGGGAACTCCACTGAGGCCCGTTCACGGCCACGGTGAAGCTGCCGGTAAATCCGTTCTTCGGGATCACCTTGACGGTGACCACCCCGGCGGTCGTCCCGAAGTTCACGATGACATCCACACGTGAACTGGTATTGGGCGGAGGGGCTGTGGTGCTCGTGGTGGTAGTCGTGGTGCCGTTCGTCGGGACGGTGGAGGACGACGATGTGACGCCACCCGGACCGGTGCTGCCTGCGACCGACGTATCCACGGAAACCTCGCCATCGCTGGCGGTCAGGAGCGGTTGTCGAGCCGCCTCTCGCACCGCTGCCGGCGCTGCTGCGACCGACTGTTCCTGTGCGTTGCCCTCGAGGTCGATGCGGTAGTCGTGTCGCTCCCCTCCCGGTAGCGACACCAGCGAGCTGTCTCCGTTCGCACCGGTGTACCGAACCTGGCGGTCGCCGACAATCCCCAACGACCCGCCCGAATTGGTCTCTGCGCTCACCACGCCGTCAAGTGCATACGCACGCAGTTCGGCGTCGTCGCCCCCGGTACGGATCTCCCGACTGCCTTCGCTCGTCAGGTCGAACCGCCCACCGTTCTCGTTGCGACCGCGGAGCGCACCGCGCTCGCCCTCCGACATCACGTCCAGCAGTCCGTCGCTCTCTACCGACACGTCACCGCTCGCTGTGATCACGATGGTCGTCGAACCGAACCCGCCGCGCGTGACCGACACGACCGATCCCTTGCCCGGTACGGCGCTGTCGACCGTGACGGTCTCGCTGCCGTTGCGCACGCTCCAGTGCTGACCCGTTGTGGTGACCGTGAGCAGTGTGCGTCCATCGCCGGTGCCGGCACCCGCAAAGGGCTCGTCGAACGGTGCTTCACGAACATCAAGCGGCACGAGGTCCAACTCGGCTCCCGTGCCGAACCAGGGTGCAGCGTCACTCGTCGGGTCCGCAGTGTCGAACGAGTAGCGCCAACTCCCGTTGTCGAGATCGAACTCGATGAAGCGGTCGGTGGCCGGCCAGTTGGGGTCGTACACATAGAGCGCAACCCTGCTCGGAGCAATCGAACGGACGGCGTACGGCAGCAAGGTATGGCCCGTACCACCGTGGTAGATGCCGAGCGTGTACGGGCTCGACCCCCGTTCGAGTCCGGTGCGGATGGTGTCAACCACACCCGCCAACGTCTGCCCACGAGAAGTGGCCGCTGTCTGGATGACATCGGGAAGGAACTGCGTGGCGAACAGTCGCACGACACGGTTGCTCACTTCGCTGTCGAGCGGAAGTTGGATGGTGGGCGGCTGAACACCTGCCACATACCTGTCGAGGCTGAGCAACACGAGACCCTCACACACGCCACCAGCCGACGAGGCGGCAACCTTGTCGATCCACGCCTGCGCCGGCGCCTTGGGAGTGCAGACACCGGAGGCCTCTTCGCACACCGCCTGTTCGCCGAACAGTGCTATGGCGTCGTCCACTCCGAAAGGCTCCGGTGGTGCGGCATTGGCAACGGCGAACCCATCGGGATCGGGGCGATACGTCATGGCTGTGTCCGCTACATCAGCGCCCCACCCTGTTGCAGGTGCCGGCGTAAAGGTGTCGAACACGAGTGCAGAGGAACTGCTGACGCCCTCGTTCCCGATCTGCACTCCTACCGATGGCGCTCCGGTTGTGGTGCTGCGCAGTGCCGCTTCGTCCGTACCTGCTGACGTTCCGCTGCCACCGCCACACGCCGCTGCGAAGACGACGAGCGCAAGCGCGCACGCCAAGCGGCCACCCCGTGTGCTCACGACTGCCCGACGAGTCGCCACATCGAGAATCCGGCCTCGGTCGGCGGGATGTCACGCTCGGCACACAGCAAGCAGTCGCCGAGGGAACTGAACGTGTTGCTCTGCACGCCGCCCACTCCCCACCTCACGGTCTCGGGCTGGTTGTCCAGTGCCGTGTAGATCCAGGCCGCAACCAACGACGGCTGTGCCGAGCTTGCGGGCGGGAACGCACCGACGATCGAGTACGTGGCAAACGCCGCACCTTCTCCCGTGCTGTCCCACGAGGTGTTCGCATAGGCGAGCAACAGGTGGAGCCCCTGGAACATCGGTGTCGTGCGCTCCTGCCACGTTCCGCCCCCGCCGACGTCCTGCAGCGGGCCGCACGCCGCAACGACCAGCCATTCGAGGTCGGTGTTCCCGAGCCGCAGATCGGGCACGTTGGTGAAACCGGTATCGGTCTGCCAACCGTCGCTGTAGGCGTGCCCCGTGTACCAGAACATGTCCACCGAGTCTGCGCCCGTTGCGTCGCCGTCCGTAGCCGCAGCAAAGATGCTGTCGGGCGTGGAGTCGTTGAGGTCGACCTTGAGGTCCATGCCCCAATTCGTCATCAGCGTCTCATAGTTCTGCGTGGAGGTTCCCGTAGAACGAAGTCGCGGGTGTGCGTTCTCCGCACGGTACGAGGTGCCGAGCTCAAGACCCAGCACGTCGAGATCCGCGAGGGCTCGGGTTGTAAGCGTGACACCGGAGGCAAGATCGCTGGGGGTTACATCGATTCGTGCCCGGACGAAGATGGTGCGCAGCGACTTTCCGTTCGCGGCGGTTCCGTCGCACTTGAGCGCCGGCTCGATCGTGGTGATCTTCTCCGACAATGCCGGCGAGAAGTACACGAGGGACGCGGTAAGCGTGTAGCCAGACGTCGAGCCCGTCTTGGTCGCCTCGAGGACAGCCTTGCATCGATTCACGGCGTCGGCGCCCGTGGGTACCTGCACGTTGGCACCCACGGAGTAGGAGCGCTGCTGGATGTTCACGAAGGCGAGCTTCCCCGTGCCCCCGACAAGGAGGTCGAACGAGTTGCCGGGGCCGACGAGTGGGTACCCGCCGAGTTTCGACGTACGAGCGGCAGCAGTGGCGATCTGCTTGTTGAGC
>CANIBN010000184.1 GCA_947465505.1 Acidimicrobiales bacterium
CGCGTGATCGGTACGGAGGCGAACCGTCAGTGCAAGGAACTGCTCGGCGCCGACCCCGATGTGGTGGTGGCCTGCGTGGGCGGTGGCTCCAACGCCATCGGCATCTTCAGCGGCTTCGTGGACACGAAGGCACGGATCGTCGGTGTCGAGCCTGCGGGCGGCGCTGCGGTTGCCCGTGGTGTGCCGGGTGTCGTGCACGGAATGAAGAGCTATCTCATGCAGGACGAGTACGGACAGGTGCTCGAGGCGCACTCCATCTCTGCAGGGCTCGACTATCCCGGTATCGGGCCGGAGCATTCGCACCTCGCATCCATCGGGCGCGTTGAGTACCCGAACGTCACCGACGCCGAGGTCATCGACGCGTTCCAGACGCTGTCGCGCAGGGAGGGCATCATCCCGGCGCTCGAGCCGGCGCACGGACTCGCCTGGATTCTGCGTGAGGCCAAGAACATGCAGGGCCAAACGGTGCTGTTGAACCTCTCCGGCCGCGGCGACAAGGACGTCGGCCAGATGATGGACATCCTCGGCTGATCGACAACACTGGTCACACCATGCGACATCTCGGACCCCTCGAAGCGGTGCTGCGCGCCAAGCGTGATGCCGGCCGCAAACTGCTCGTCCCGTACGTCACGGGTGGCTATCCGGGCTGGGAAGCCGCTATCCGTGCTGCAGCGGCGAACGGTGCCGATGTCGTCGAGGTCGGCCTGCCGTTCTCGGACCCGGCCATGGACGGACCGGTTATCCAGCAGGCATCGCAACGTGCGCTCGACGACGGTGCAACGCCCGTGGGCATCATGGACGCCATCAGCACGCTCGACGTCGGAATCCCGATCGTCGTGATGTGTTACTACAACACCGTGTTCCGCGCAGGGCACGAGCGCTTTGCGCAGAGTCTCGTCAAGGCAGGCATCGCCGGCGCCATTGTTCCCGACCTCCCGCTCGAGGAGTCCGGGCCGTGGGCGGTTGCGGCCGACGCTGCCGGTGTCGAGACCATCATGCTTGCGGCACCCACCGCACCCGACGAGCGCCTGCCGAGCATCTGCGCTCGCGCTCGTGGCTTTGTGTACGCGGTCGGCCTGCTCGGCGTTACTGGCGAACGCGACGCACTGGCCAGTTCGGCAACGGTGATGGCGCGCCGCCTCAAGGCCGTCACGGACATCCCGGTGCTCATTGGTGTCGGTGTGTCGAACGCCGCACAGGCAGCCGAGGCTGTGAAGGTCGCAGACGGTGTGATCCAGGGTGCGTCGGTCGTCCGCCGACTCATGGACGGTGGACCGGATGCTGTCGGCGACTACGTTGCCGAGGTCCGGGCCGCTATCGGCGACTAGGGGGTCAGCATGAGCAGTTGGATGAGCAGTGAGCGCAAGTGCGAACTGTGTGAGGCAGCCAAGATCACCGAGTGGTTCCACGAGGACGATCTCTGCTGGATCGCAGAGTGCGAGATCTGCGCCGTGCCCATGGTGGTGTGGCGTGAGCACGACAACAGCCCGCCCGACCATGTGAAGGCCGAACTGCACGCACGCCTCGCGATAGTGGTGGAGACGCACTTCGAGTACGAGCACTACGTCGACGACAACATGCGCAACATCCCCGACCACTACCACGCACACGCACGTCCGCGTGGCGGTTTCTTCGGTCACGGCGCGAAGCGCAAGGGAGTGTCGTGATGCTGGCCGATGGGGACAAGGCCCCGGCCATCTCGCTGCTCGACCAGCATGGCAAGAAGGTCACCCTCTCTGGCCTGAAGGGCCGCAACGTACTCGTGTACTTCTACCCGAAGGCCGACACGCCGGGGTGCACGCTGCAGACCTGTCTGCTCAACGACATCCGTGGCCAGGTGGGCGACACCGCGATCGTCGGCATCAGCCCGGACATCGTGGCCAAGCAATTGAAGTTTGCCGACAAGTACGGCATCGGGTTCCCCCTACTTGCCGATGACGACCACGCAGTCGCCGAGGCGTACGGCGTGTGGCAGGAGAAGAAGAACTACGGCAAGACATACATGGGCGTCGTTCGCTCGGCCTTCCTCGTCGACGGCAAGGGCAAGATCGTGCACGCCTGGTACAAGATCAGCCCGAAGGACACGCCCACAAAACTCCTGGAGGCACTCGGGAAATGAGCGACGGATTCCCCAACCCCGAGAGCGTGCTGCCGCACCGGCCGCCGTTCCTCTTCGTCGACGAGATCACTGCGCTCGTGCCGGGACAGTCCGCCACGGGCACGTGGCACCTCAAGGGCGACGAGTGGTTCTTCCCCGGGCACTTCCCGGGCCGGCCGACGCTGCCCGGGGTGTTGATGTGCGAGGCCATCGCGCAGGTGGGTGCCATCGCGGTGCTGACCGACGAGCGCTTTGCCGGCAAGCTGCCGCTGTTCGGCGGGCTCGACGGTGCGCGCTTTCGCCGTCAGGTGAGCCCGGGCGACACGCTGGAGCTGGTCGTCGAGCTGGGGCGCATGTCGGCCCGTGCGGGCAAGGGCAGCGGCAAGGCGATCCTCAACGGTGAGGTTGCCTGCGAGTGCGACCTGCTCTTTGTCGTCGTCGACGCGTAGTCTCTCGCCGACATAGCCGCCGCTTCGCTTCGGCATAGTTCGGCGTGTTCGCTGCTGCTGGCGCAGCGACGCTCACGTTCTCGCCGACATAGCCGCCGCTTCGCTTCGGCATAGTTCGGCGTGTTCGCTGCTGCTGGCGCAGCGACGCTCACGTTCTCGCCGACATAGCCGCTGTGCGGTTGCGATGCGTTCTGTCAGCTAGGCGGGGCGAGCACGATCGTGCCGTTGTGCCCGCCGAAGCCGAACGAGTTCGACATCGTGGGGCCCGGCTCCCAGGCCCGTGGTGCGCCGGTGATGATGTCGATCGTGAAATCGGGGTCGATATTCGTGGTGCCCGCAGTGGGCGGGATCAGTCGGTGTTGCATCGACAGCAGCACCGCCGCAGCCTCGAGCGCACCTGCTGCACCGAGTGCGTGACCAGTGACGCCCTTGGTGGACACCACGGCCGGACCGTTGGGGCCGAACACGTGAGCGATCGCAGCGGCCTCGGCCGCATCGTTGAGCGGCGTCGACGTACCGTGAGCGTTGATCTGCTTGATGTCCGACGGTGCAAGGCCCGCATCCTCGAGCGCTAACTCGATGCAGCGAATGGCGCCCACGCCACCAGGTGCCGGTGCGGTGATGTGATGCGCATCGGCGTTGCTTGCGGCACCGAGCACCTCGCCGAGGATGGTGGCACCGCGCCGCTTGGCGTTCTCCCACTCCTCGAGCACGAGCACCGCAGCGCCCTCGCCGAGCACGAAGCCGTCACGGTCCTTGTCGAAGGGGCGGCTGGAGCCGCTGGTCGACAGCGCCGTCATGTTGCCGAAACTGGCGATGGCGATGGGCACGCCTGCGGCTTCGGATCCTCCCGTAACGGCTGCATCGCACATACCCCAGGCGATCTGGCGTGCGGCGTAGCCGATCGAGTGAGTGGACGCCGCACATGCTGTGCAGATCGTCTCGTTCGGGCCGCGAAGCCCGTATCGCATGGAGATGGCAGCACCGGCGGCGTTGGCCATCATCATCGGCACGAGGAACGGCGATACACGGCGCTCGCCCTTCTCCACGAGCACGCGGATCTGCTCCTCAAGCGTGCCGAGGCCACCCACACCGGTACCGAAGATGGTGCCGATACGACGGCTGTCGATACCGAGATCTCCTGCCTGCGCGATGGCTTCTGCCGCAGCGGCAAGCGCCATCTGCTCGACGCGGTCAGCGCGTCGAGCATCCTTCGGGTTGTCGAAGTAGGGGAGGGGATCCCAATCGGGGATGTGGATTGCCTTGTGATCCGTGATGCCCGGGCCGAGGAGTCCTTTCCAGAACGCGTCCTTGCCCAGACCGCACGGGGCCACGACACCGAGTCCGGTGATCGCAACCCGCCGCGCGCTGCCTCTCATGCGATATTCCTTGTCAGAACTTGGCGGGTCAGAGCTTGCCGGTGACGAGCTCGAAGGCCTGACCAACGGTCTTTACGCCTTCGAGTTCTTCCTCGGGAACCGTGACATCGAATTCTTCC
Source organism: Acidimicrobiales bacterium (assembly GCA_947465505.1). GTDB lineage: Bacteria > Actinomycetota > Acidimicrobiia > Acidimicrobiales > Ilumatobacteraceae > WLJO01. The sequence continues at coordinate 4,046 of CANIBN010000184.1, forward strand.
TCGAGAGCCATGACGAGCTCGACGAGGTCGAGGCTGTCGGCGTCGAGGTCATCGCCGAAGAGGGCCTCGGGCACGACCTTGTCTGCATCGACGCTCAGCACGTCGACGGCGCACTTGCGGAAGCGTTCCCAGTTGTCAGCCACAGTTGTCTCCTTGTGATGTGGTCCGGGCGCTGAGCCCGGACTGATAGTTGGGTGAATCAGTGTCCCATGCCGAGGCCGCCATCCACGGGGATGACGGCTCCGGTGATGTAAGCAGCGTCGTCGGAGGCGAGGAATGCAACGACTCCGGCGATCTCCTCCGGCGATGCCATCCGTCCGAGGGGGACGGCGGCAGTGAGCTCCTTGAGGCGGTCCTCGCCGAGCACGGCAGTCATGTCCGTGGCCACGGGGCCCGGGGCCACGACGTTGACGGTGATGCTGCGCGAGCCGAGTTCGCGTGCGAGCGATCGGGCGAAGCCCACAAGACCAGCCTTCGAGGCTGCATAGTTCGCCTGACCGGCAGAGCCGAGCAGGCCGACTACCGACGAGACGAGCACGATGCGTCCCTTGCGGGCACGGAGCATTCCCTGCGCGGCGCGCTTGCACACGCGGAACGCACCCGTGAGGTTGGCGTCCACCACCGAGGCGAAGTCGCCCTCGCTCATGCGCAGCAGCAGTGTGTCCTTGGTGATGCCGGCGTTCGACACGAGGATCTCGACCCCGGAGCCGAAGTGCTCCTCGATGGCCTTGAACGCTGCATCCACCTGAGCGGAGTCGGTGACATCGCACTTCACGCCGAAGAGACCCTCGGGAGGCGGCGACGAGTTGTAGGTAACGGCAACCTTGTCGCCGAGTGCGGCGAAACG
>CANIBN010000185.1 GCA_947465505.1 Acidimicrobiales bacterium
AGGGCGACACCGGAACCGCCGGCAGCAGCGGCACACCCGGACTCAACGGCGCCACCGGACCACAAGGCGACACCGGAGCAACCGGCCCCGCAGGCCCAACCGGCACAAAGGGTGATACCGGCATTGCCGGGGCAACGGGACCTGCCGGTCCGCCCGGTGGCGGCAGTGGCGGCACGTTGCTCGTCGCTGGCGTCAACAGGATGGGGCGTTATCAAACGCGATACACCGTGCCGACCGTCCTCGAATCTACGGCTACGTCGATCGTGAGCGTGCCGATGCCCGCGGGCACTGCACGTCGCATCTACGCAAAGAGCGAGTCGCGCATTACTGCGACGGTCACCGTGCTCCGCAACGGCATCGCCACCTCCGTGAAATGCGATTTCGCAAGCAGCACCTCGTGCTCAAACGTCGTCGACAGCGCGGTCTTTGTCGAGGGCGACACCATCTCGTTCAAGGTGACAAGCCGTACGGAGATCCGCTGGGTGACCTTCTCACTCGGCTACGCCTGAGGAGAAGCGGTGGGCGCAGAGGGACTCGAACCCCCGACCTATGCCTTGTAAGGGCAGTGCTCTAACCAACTGAGCTATGCGCCCGCTCGGCCACTCATCGTATCCGGCGAACACCGTGGGTATCCCCGATCGCACGCGCGGCCGAAAGTACCGTTTGTTCCGTGGCCGGCCGATCCAGTGGTTCCGATAGCGACTCGCTGCGCCGTTACCTCGAGGAGGTAGGTGCGCACCCGTTGCTGACCGCCGCCGACGAACAGCAGCTCGCTGCCATCATTGTTGCCGGGCGCGAGGCAACTGCGACCCTTGAGGCTGGCGTCACGGGTGCCGCTCAGAAGGTTGCGCTCAAGCGAGCGGTGCGCGACGGCGAGGACGCGCGCGTTCGGTTCATCAACGCAAACCTGCGTCTCGTTGTCTCGATCGCGCGCCGATTTGATGGTGGCGGTCTCTCCGTGCTCGACCTCGTACAAGAGGGCAATCTCGGTCTCATGCGGGCGGTCGACAAGTTCGACCACACCAAGGGTTTCAAGTTCTCCACCTACGCCACGTGGTGGATCCGTCAGGCGATCGGGCGCGCACTTGCCGATGGATCAAGGACCATCCGGGTACCGAGCCACGTACGTGAGACCTACTCGCTGATTGACCAGAGTACCGAACGGCTCGCCGAGGAACTCGACCGGACGCCAACGTCAGCCGAGGTCGCCAAGCACACCGGCCTGAGCAAGGAACATGTCGACCTCGCCCGACAGCACCGCAATGCGCTGGTGTCGCTGTCCGCTCCCGTGGGTGCCGAGGGAGACACCGACCTCGGCGACCTCATCGCCGACCAGACCGCCGACGCCGCATTCGACGACGTCCTGCGGCGCATCGACCGACGGGTGCTCGACGTTCAGCTCTCCCGGCTGTCAGAGCGCGAACGCGACGTCATCACGCTTCGTTTCGGACTCGGCGATGAGCCCTGCACGCTTGCGGAGATCGGCGAGCGCTTCGAACTCACTCGGGAGCGCATTCGCCAGATCGAGGCGCGAGCACTCGGCAAGCTGCGACACCCGAGTGTGCGACGGCTGTGGCCCGACCGCATGAAGACACCCGTTCCCGCCTGACGCAGTACGACGACTCGTCACACCGTTCGCGCAGTGCGCAACGCGTCAAACAACGCGGGCGTCCCTGCAGCAACCGGCGTGCGTCGAGAAGCGTGATCGAGCACGAACAGGTCACGACCCCAGGCGTCCTCACACACGGCTCCTGCCTCGTGGCAGATGTGCGCAGCGGCGGCATAGTCCCAAACACCGTGTGCGTCCGCTACGCAATCGACGTAGCCATCCAGGACACCTGACGCGACGGCGCAGAGATCAAGTGCGGCGGCACCCAGCGTTCGGTACTGAGCCCAGCCGTACGGTTTGGCGGGAAGGCCGTTGAGGCCGAGGAATGCGTCCTCCATGCGGACGCAGGTCGACGGAGCGATCCGCTGCCCGTCTGCGAACGCGCCAGATCCCCGAACCGCCGAGAAGCGTGGGCCACCGGCCTGATGCACCACCAGCGAGGCGCGAGGGCCATCGGCGTCGAGCGCGCAGAGCGCAGTGGCGAACCACGGCACTCCCCTCGATGCGTTGGTCGAACCGTCCAGTGGGTCGACCACCACGAGGAGGGGTCGCTCCGCATGCTCCAGACCACTCTCCTCGGAGAGGATGCCCACCGCTCCCCGACGCAGCACTTCGAGCGCAGCAGCATCGGCATCGAGGTCGGCAAGGTACTGGCCAGGGCGCAACCCCGACAGGCCCCAGTCCCGTACCGAAGCAAGTGCATCGGCCACCGCATCGGCGGTGTCGTGGAGCAACTGCAGGAGCGCTTCGTCGGTCATGGCTGACCGGACGGTAGTGTCCAAACTGCGTTCCCGCACCCGCTACGCCCGCGACACACGCGGCAAGGAGTCCTGTTGGCCGTCATCGATGTCGCTGGTTTCATCGCAGACCTGAAGACCCACGCTGTCGACCACGGATTCCACGTCCACGACGAGCGGCATTTCGTCGAGACCTACTCCCTGCGCCAGCTCTGGGAGATGGATCTCCACCCCGAGGAAGCCTGCGACGGCCCGACCGACCTCCACCTCTCGCTCGAGGTCGATCCACGCGCCCTGCTGGGATTCGAGGATGCAGTCCTGAAGCAGGACAACCCGGACGAGGCCCCGCCCGAGGGCTACGCGTTCCCCATGCACTTCACGTGGACGCTGCCACCGCTGTCTTCGGCGCCGGATCTCCTGGTGCTCGCCACCGAGCTCGCTGGTGTCGGCGGCATGGAGCTCCCCGTCGAGGTCACCGCCATCGACTCGATCCAGTCCGTTACCGATGCGCCGCAGCGCAGCCTCAGCGTCGTCGCCAAGGTTCCTGTGAACCTCGCCGACGTGCTCCTGTCCGACGACCAGCCCTTCTGCGAACTGCTGGACCGTTGCAAAGCCGTCAGCCTCTTCCTCCTCGAGCGTGCCCCGGCATGGCTCGACGAGGACTGAACCCCGGGAGACCCCTCACCATGCTCGTTCGCGAACTCATCGACTTTCTCCGGCTTCAGGACCCGGATGCAGAAGTCGACCTCTCGTTTGTCCAGCCGGACCCCGAGGACGACAACGCTCTCGACGTCATTCATGTCGCGCTTCTCGAGGTGCTGACCGTCCCCGATGACGAAACCGGCGTGGAGTCTGTGTGGCTCGTCGGCGGCGAAGACGGCGACGTGGAGGACTTCCTGGACGCCATCAGCGGCGACGACGAAGACGACGAGTGACAACGGGGCCGGCGTGACGAACCACGAGCAGGATGCTGCGTCACCCTGGCCTGCGCCACACCCGCTGATCGACGCGGCCTACGGACCTCGGTACGCGCCGCCTGCTCCCCCACCCGTTCCTGACCCACAGGGCCGGCGCGCCGGGTGGGACCTCACGCCGATGGAGCCGACACCGCGCTCCACACGTTGGCTCGTCGTGTTCGTGGCCGTCTGTGTGGTGTTCGCCGGCCTCGGCGGCTTCCTTGCGTACCGTTTCGTCAGCAACACCGACTCGCCCACCGAGTGGGACCCAAAGGTGCAAAGCATTGTCACGTTCGTCGAGAACGAGACCGACTTGTCGTTCACCCGTCCTGTGCGAATCCGATTCCTCGCAGACGACGAGTTCAACAAGCAGGTCACCAAGGACGAGGGCTCGCTGTCGGACAAGGAACGTGCCGCCATTGCCGATGACGAGGCGGTGGGTCGCGCGTTTGGCTGGTACACGGGTACGACCGATCTGCTCAAGGAGCAGAACACCTTGAACTCCAGCGGCATCCTCGCCTACTACGACTTCGGGAGCCGACAGATCGTTGCCCGCGCCGAGGACCCTGCCGCCACCACCTTGAGCGTGACGTTGCGCACGACGATCGCCCACGAACTTGTCCACGCCCTACAGGACCAGCGACTGAAGATCCGCTCGCTGCAGAGCAAGGCGAAGGGGCCCGAGGCTGTGCGTGCGCTGACGGCACTGTTCGAGGGACACGCCGTGTATGTCGAGGGCAAGTATCTTGCCTCGCTGCCCGCCACCGAGCAGGAGGCCTACTTCGACGACATCGGCAAGATGACCGGCGACATCAAGGAGACCACGAAGGACATCGCCCGGGTCACTGCCGCCGCTCTGGAGGCCCCCTACGTCATCGGCCCCTCGCTCGTCGCTGCCGCAGCTGTCACCAAGGCAGGGGTGGACCAACTCTTTGTGCGCCCGCCGGTCGCCCTTGACCAGGTGCTCAACCCAACCGCCTATTTCGCGCAAGACGCTCCAGAGTCTGTCGACGAACCCAAGGTGGACGGCAGTCGTGTGGACTCCGGCACACTCGGCATCGTGCGCCTCTATCTCACCCTCGCATCCGCAATCGGCGCCGAGAAGGCGTGGACGGCGGCCGCGGGATGGGGCAACGACACGTTCGTCGCTTCACGTTCGGCGAAGGACTCACCGGTGTGCGTGCACTGGGTGCTGGTTGCCGACAATGCGGAGGCCACAAAGACACTGCAGGACGCAATGACCCGATGGGCATCATCCCGCGTGAAGGAAGCGTCGGCCAAGGCAGAAGAGCGTGGCGGCACGATCGATGTTCGGTTCTGCGATCCCGGCAAGGCGATCTCCCAGACCCTCCTCGGCCAGGAGCCGATCGACTTCTTCTACACACGGGCCAACCTGCTCGAGGCGCTTATCGAGAACACCGGAA
>CANIBN010000186.1 GCA_947465505.1 Acidimicrobiales bacterium
GCTGTGCTCGAGTACCTCCTTCGTCGCGCTGGCGAGGTGGTTCCCAAGCACGACATCCTCGAGCACGTGTGGGACTTCGCCTACGAGGGTGGCCCGAACATTGTCGAGGTGCACGTCTCGGCGCTACGGCGCAAGCTCGGCGACAGCGCTATCGAGACGATCCGTGGCGGTGGGTACCGGATGGTTCCACATGCCCGCTGACCGACCCAGTTGGTTTCGAAGGCGTTCCATTCGTCTGCGCGTCACCGTGGCGGCGTCAGCAGCACTGCTTGTCGCGCTCATTATCGGTGCGTTCGCGCTCATCGCCCTGCAGCGGCGCTCCATGGTGAACGAGATCGACCGCAGCCTGCGCGACCGAATTGTCGGCCTCATCGACAGCGCACGCCTCGGTCAGCTCACCGCTGCGATTCCGGTCACCGGCCGCGAGACCGGCATCGTGCAGATCATCACGATCGACCGTCAGGTGCTCGCCTCCACACCGGGACTCTCCGACGTCGCGATCCTGGACCGGGTGGAGGCCAGTTCGGGATCGCCGGCGTATGCCTCGGTGAAGAACCTGAATGTCTTCGGCAGCGCCAAGGATGAGTGGCGCGTCGCTGCGCTCCAGGTCGACTCGCGCATCGGTCCCGTCGGCATCTACGCAGCGACAACACTCGGCGGAGTAAACCATCTCAGCAATCGGCTCACGGTGCTGTTCGCAACGGGGATCCCGTTGCTCGAGGCGCTGCTCATCCTCGCGGTGTGGTTCTCCGTGGGCCGAGCGCTGCGGCCCGTCGAGTCGCTGTCCACACAGGTGGATCACGTGGATCCGGAGCATCTCGAGTTTCGCCTCACCGAGCAGCCCACTGGCGACGAGATCGAGCACCTCGCCTCGACGATGAACAGTCTGCTCGAACGGCTCCATCGATCCAGAGAGCGCGAGCGGCGATTTGCCGCCGATGCCAGCCACGAACTTCGCAGCCCACTCGCCGCTGCTCGTCTCGGGCTCGAGGTGGCCGTCGCCCATCCCGACAAGACATCCTGGCCCGACGTTGCTGCAGACACGCTCGCCGAACTGGAGCGCCTGGAGGTGCTGGCGCGGGACCTGCTCGACCTCACGCGCCTCGACCCCGTGCGTACTGTTGCAGCGTCACGACCGGTGGAGCTCTCCTCGCTCATACGCAACGAAATCGAGCTTCGTGTCCAGCGGAGAAGCGATCTCACGTTCACGCAACACCTCACGGCCACCTCGGTGCGCGGCGTACCCGATCTCTTGCTCCGGGCGCTGCGAAATGCGCTCGATAATGCAGAGCGCCACGCGCAGTCGGCAATCACTCTTTCCCTGTTTGTTCTCGGAGATGACGCCGTTCTCGAGATCGTCAACGATGGGACCACCATCGCCCCCGAGGATCGGGACCGCGTGTTCCAGCCGTTCGTGCGCCTCGACGAGAGCAGATCCGCCGACAGCGGGGGCACCGGACTCGGTCTTGCGATCGTTGCAGACATCCTGAGCGCACACGGGGGGCGAGCGGCATTCGTGGACCCGCCCAATGGCACGGGAACGGTGCTCCGACTCACGCTTCCCATTGCTTTGGGCTCGAACAACTGGCTCCCTCCGCACCCCAACGAAGCACAGCACCTCGGCTAACACCTCGGCCGCGTCGTAATCGGGGTGGCTTGCTACGGTGATCAGGCCATGTCGTCAGTGCTCTCTGCGTTCCTCGTGAGTTTCGCATTTATCTTCGTTGCGGAACTCGGCGACAAGAGCCAACTAATGGCACTCACGTTTGCCACGCGGTACCCGATAGGTGTGGTGCTGGCGGGCATAACCGCAGCGACAGCATTGGTGCACGCCGTGTCGGTCGGTATCGGCGCTGCACTTGGCGCAGCGTTGCCCACACGACCGATCAAGGTGATCGCTGCCGTCGCATTCGTCATCTTCGCGCTCTGGACCCTCCGCGGTGACTCGCTGAGCGACGAGGAGAAGGAACGGGCTAAAGAGGGCACACGCAGCGCGTTCTGGGTAGTTGCGGTGGTGTTCTTCCTCGCCGAACTCGGCGACAAGACCATGCTCGCCACCATTACCTTGGCCACAGAGCACGGGATCGTTGGCACCTGGCTCGGGTCGACGGTCGGCATGGTGGTCGCGGACGCTCTGGCGATCGTCGTCGGTCGGCATCTCGGGGCACGCCTCCCCGAGAAGGCGATCCGCATCGGCGCCGCGCTGCTCTTCTTCGCCTTCGCCATCTGGCTGTTCGTCGAGGCGGCGTCGGCGTAATCAGGGCTTGGGCGAGAGGCGCGCAACGGCGAGTGGGGGCCGTTCTGCAAGGTTGAGTGCTTCGTGCACACCGTTCGGCCGCAACAGTTCGAGGACCTCAGTGGCGAACGCAGCGGCGGCAGGTGTACGCGCCAGTACTGTGGCCATGACCTCGGCCGCCTGATGGGAGAGGCTGTGTAGGTCCTGGTGGCGGTGCAGTCTCGTGCCGAGGTCGACCTGTCCGATGGCCGGCGCGCCGAAACGTTCAGCAACGTCGATGAGCATCGCCATCTCTGCACCCCAGCCCTCGACAACCGGCAACTGCTCAATCATCTCGCGACGAACGGCGTACTCGCCACCCAGTGGTTGGTGCAGGCCGGCGAGTGTCGGGAAGAACAGCGAGATGAGCGGCCTGGCCACCAGTTCTGTCGTGCGGCCGCCTCCACCGTGGTCGGTGGGCCGCGCGTAGTTGCCCTTCACGAGCGTCATCTCGGCATCGAGCAGCAGCGGCATCACGAGCCGCGTCACCCACGACGCCTCGAAACTGGTGACATCACCGTCGCACCACACGACGAAGTCGCCCGAGCTGGCGGCGAGCGTTGCCCAAAGCGCATTGCCCTTACCGGCTCCCCGGCCATAGAGCGCATGTACCTCGTCGATGTGCACCACACGTGCGCCTGCTTGCCGAGCAACGTGTCCGGTGCCGTCCTGCGAACGGTCGTCGAGGACGACGAGTTCGTTCACCAGTGGGTTGGGGCCAGCGAGGAACGGCAGCACCTTGCCGACGAGTTCACCGATCGTGCCTGCCTCGTTGCGGCACGGTATGCAGACTGACACCGTGCGGCCGCGCTTGGCCTCGACAGCGCTTCCGAGGTCCCAGTCCGTGGTGTCGAAGGTGCGCACGCCGTGCGTGGTCATGACCGCTCCTGCCTGTACGTTGCGGGATCGTGCTGATCTATGGAGTGGTGAACGCGTCGCCCGATTCGCTGAACGCAGACTCGATCGTCGACGGGCCGGATGCGGCCGTGGCTCGGGCCACGATGCTGCTTGCGCACGGTGCCGACGCTATCGACCTTGGTGGTCAGGGCTCCACCGACAACGCAACGGTGGTCCCGTGGCAGTCCGAATGGGAGCGACTGGAGCAGGTAATTCCGGCGGTTGCCGCCCTGGGGGTGGACCTGAGCGTTGACACATGGCGACCAGAGGTTGCCCGCCGCGCTCTGCAGGCCGGGGCGACGGTGATCAACGCTGCAGACGGCATGCAGACCGACCAGATGTGGCAGGTGGCTGCGGACTTTGACTGCCCGATCGTGGTGCCGTTCCTGTCGGGGCCGAACCCGCGCGAGATGGAACACGTGCGTACCAACCCGGTGGACGCCATCGTGGAGTTCTTCGAGGCCAGACTCGCTGATGCCGACCGGTACGGATTGCGCCACCGCTGCATCATCGACCCGGGAACAGGCTTCGCCCCGAGCAACTGGCCGTGGGAAGAGCGCTATCTCTACCAGAAGCAGGTGTACAGCAATCTCGACGCACTGCGTCGCTGGGACCTGCCCGTGTACATCGCACTGCCCTGGAAGGACACGCCACAGCACTGGGAACTCATGGAGATCGTGCTGCGCCAGCGTCCCGAGTACGGGCGCGCCCACTACCCCGAGAAGGTGCGCGAACTCGAACAACGACTCGGACTTGCCTGAGGCCTTCTGCGGGTCGCTCACCGGGAGGTGTCCGCTCAGTCCTCGGCGTTGGCGAGAGACGACAGTTCCCCGATGGACCACACACCGCCCTTGGGCAGTAGATCGTCCCAGGCCTCCGGGCAGCGCTCGGGCGCAACATCGGACAGTGGGTGCAGCACGAATCGACGCTGTGCGATGCGCGGGTGCGGAACCAGCAGTTCCTCGGTGCTGATGCTCGCGTCGTCGTAGAAGAGCAGGTCGATGTCGAGCGTGCGCGGTCCCCAGTGGATGACACGCTGGCGTCCGGCGAGTGCCTCGATGCGCTGACAACGGCGGATGAACGCGAAGGGGTCGAGCGGGGTCTCCACTACAGCCACCATGTTGAAGTAAGCGCCCTGCTGATCTGGGCCGCCGACCGGTTCGGTTTCGTAGACACGCGACTGGCGCACAACAGACCCGAGTTGCTCGATGCCGAACCGCAGGAATCCGACGCGGCCACCGAGGTTGCTGCCGAGCGCAACGATTGCCGTGTGCTGCTGGCGCACCGGGACGTTGAGTTGCTTCCGGTCGCGACGGATGCGAACCGCAGTGGACTGCAGGTCCTCCGGAATCGGCGGGCGCAGCTTGGTGAGGGTGAGTTCCACAGCCTCGACTCGGTCGACGAGCAGTGCCTCCTCCGCGATGCGATGGGCGAGTCGCTCGAGCAGTAGGTCCTTCGACTCGCGCATCACCGCTGCGACCCGCTCGGCAACCAAGCC
>CANIBN010000187.1 GCA_947465505.1 Acidimicrobiales bacterium
CGGCCTCCATGATCTTTGCATCACGCTTGTTCAGCACGATCTTGCGACCGAGGATTCCGCCGGCCTCGTTGCACCAGCCGACGAAGGCGTCCGCCGCGTCGAACAACTCCTGGTTGAGGCCCGGGATGATGGAGTTACCCGGGTCGGAGATGGTGCCGACGACGATCTGGCTGTCAGTGACTCCCTGTTCGGTGGCACCCTTCGCAGATCCCGGTCCGCACACGCCGACGAGGTCGCCGAACTCACCTGCACCGCCGCTTGCTGCCACGGTCGAGTCGGCCCCCGGCGCTGCGGTGGTCTCGGCGGAGGAAGCAACCGTGGTGGTGGAAGCATCGTTCTTGGATCCGCCACAGGCGGTGCCGGCGAGGGCGGCAATTAACAACACGCCTACGGCGCGACGGGCAGTGCTCACGGCGCTCTCCCTTGAGTCGGGGTTACGGACCCCAGAACGCTACCGCCGTCCCCCGACCGGCGCCGTCGTTCCTGCTCAGACAGGTCGACGGCCGATGCCACCGGACTCGAGCAGCATCCCGGTGAGGGTTCGGTCGAGGTGTCGCGAACGCCACACGAGCATGTCCTGTGCCTCCGCCAGCACCATGTGCGGATCGGTCTCCTCGGTGCACCAGGTGGGGTCCTTGGCAAGGTCGAAACATCGCCACGAGCCGTCACCGAACTGGACATACGCACGATCGGCCGATCGGCGCACCGCCAGGTTGCACTCCGCAAGCCGGGCATCCCAGGGCCAGCGTTCTGGGTCGAGTTGGATCAACACGTCGCGCCAGTCGAACTCGTAGGTGGCCGCTCGACGCCACGCACCGGGCGCCTCGCCGGACAGGAACGGGACCAGCGAGCAACCGTCCACCTGTGCAGGGATCGGCTGTCCCAGGAGTTCGCACAGTGTCGGTAGCACGTCGACGTTCTCGGTGAAGTGGTTCACCGTCGTGCCGTGCGCCTGCGGGCGACGGGGATCACGAACGATCCCGAGGATGTGGTAGCTCGACTCGAAGAAGCCAAGCTTGCCGAGCAATCCCTGGTCGCCGAGTTGTTCCGCGTGATCGGCAGTGACCACGACCACGGTGTTCCCCCACTCCCCCGACGCCTCGAGGTGATCCCACACGCGACCGAGTTGCGCATCCACCTCGGAGATCATCCCGAAGTACTGCGCTCGCAACTTGCCGAGCGCGCGCCGGTCCGCAGGGGCACTTGCACGCCGGTCAGCGAGCACGACGGAGTGCAGAGGATGCGGGTCGGGTGGAATGGGCAGGGCATCTCCGCAGTGATCAGGGTCGTACTTCGATGCAAAGTGTCCTGCCGCACTGAACGGTGGATGCGGTCGCAGGTACGAGACGTGCGCGAACCATGGTGCCGCCGAATCAGACTTCCCCCTACCCCCAAGCCACGCGAGAAGACGATCGGTGGTGAACGAGGAGAGCGAATGCTCGACAGGACGCTCGTGTTCGGTGCGCAGCGCGTGAAACGCGTCGGTGACGTGGTAACCCAGCGACGAAAGCCACTCGATCCAGGGCCCATGGTCCGACACCAGGAGCGTCTCGACATCAAAGCCGGGCAGCACCCCTTCGTACGTCGACAGTCTCGGGTCGAGGGGATCGTCAATCGTGCGGGGATCCGCTCCCTGGTCGGTGTATCCGAACAACGCCGGTGCGTATCCCGCACGCCGCGCCATGAGCGCCACGTTGTCAAACCGCGCATCGAGCGGCGTACCGTTCGCAACCACCCGGTGGTTCATCTGGTACATGCCGGTGTAGAGCGATGCACGCCCCGGCGAACACGGTGCGGCCTGTGCATAGTGGCGGGCAAAACGGACTCCTGATGCCGCAAGCCGGTCCAGGTTCGGCGTGAGCACCAGGGGATGTCCTGCGCAGGACATTGCGTCCGCCCGGAACTGGTCAAGCGTGATGAGGAGGACGTTGGGGCGGCCGGTCATCCGAGAGCGCCCTCGTGCGCCATCAGTTCGCTACGGACGACGGGACCCAACTCCCGTGGAAGCCCGAGGGGATGCGAGGCAATTCCACGCGTGCCAGTGGCTCGTTGTCCATCGACGCTGCGTCGTACACGACGTACTCGCTCGAGTTCGTCGCTGCGTCGTAGACGAAGGTCATGAGGTAGCCGTCGTCCTCGTGCTTCGCGTTCTCCGCCGGGGCGAACACCGGCTCGCCGCCAACACGACCACGGCCGAACTCTATGGACGAACGCGTACCTGTCTGCCGGTCGTACTTGAGGATGGCGCCCGCCTGCTCCTCGGGACGGTCGGGACGACCGCTCGCGGACATCATGTAGCCGTAGCGATGCGGACGAGCAATGTTGGCATCGGCGACGCGAGGGAACTCGGCGCTGCGGTCGTCCACCTGCTCCTCGTGCACCTTGCCGGTGACGGTGTCGATGGTGAAACGCCACAGATACGGCTTCGGGAAGTCCACACCGCTCGACTTCCACATATAGGGGAAGCGGGCAACGTCGAGGATGATCTTGTCGCCGTCCTCGTACGAGTTCATCGGGTGGAACACGTAGCACGGGTTGATGTCGTACCAACGCACGTCGGCATCCGTGCCGTTGCGCGGCATGACACCGAGGCGGGCCGGATAGTCGTCGTCCCAGCGGATCGGCATGTCGCCCTTCATGGCGGCCTCCAGGCTGAACACGGCCGGAAGGTCCATGAACACCACGTGATTCTGCGTGACGTTGAAGTCGTGCATCATCGTCGGACCGCCGACCGTGATGTTCTCCACCTGCGCCAGTTCACCCGTGGCAGAGACACGCAGGTACGTGAGGTACGGAGCGAGGAACGAATATCCGAATGCGACCATCTCGCCGGTGGTGGGGCAGATCTTCGGGTGGGCGGTGAACGTACCCTTCAGTCGTCCACCGAAGTCGGTCGCACCGACGGTGTCGAGGTTTCCGTCGAGTACGTAGGGGAAGTGTCCCTCCTCAAGCGCGTAAATCTTGCCGGCGTGGCCGACGACGTGCGTGTTGGCCTTCGAGCAGGTCATGTCCATGAGGACCGACGGGTCCATGATGTTCAGTTCGTGATTCGCGAAGAACGGCGTGCGGACGAACCGGTTGCGATACCACTCGGCACGACCGTCACGGAGACGAATGCCGTGCACCATGCCGTCACCGAAGAACGGGTGCTCGCTCATGCCGGTTATCGGGTTTGCCCCGTTTCGGAGATATCGCCCGTCGAGTTCGCGCGGCAGCGTCCCGACAACGTTGAGGTTGAGCAGCGTGTGCTCCTCCGCAGTCGGCGCACCATTTCCCCGCAGGTGCATCGGGATGTCTTCAGTCATCGCCATGTCCAGAACCCCCATTCCGGGACCACTCAGGTCGCTCAGGCGAGCCTAGTCCCGGCGCCCGTAGCGACGCTCGGGGCTAACGTACGCCCCACGGCGTTGGGGGACGCCGAGACAAGGGGAGACGACGATGACCACGGTTGCCATTCCGGCCCAGAAGTCCATGCATGCCGCCCACCGTGTCGAGGTCGACGGTGCCGTCGACGCCGACGGGCACATTCTGGAGCCACCGAACCTCTGGGTGGACTACATCGATCCCGAGTTCCGCGATCGTGCGCTGCGGATCGTCCTTGACGAAGAAGGGCTCGAGGAACTGCAGCTCAACGGCGACCGCTCGCAGATGAGCCGCCGGGGATTCGTGTCCACACTGGGCTCCATGGGTGCCCCCGACTTCATGGACATCATGAAGAACCCCGAACGCACCTACCTCACGGAAGCGCCGTACGGCTCGATGGACCCTGCAGAGCGACTCCGGGTGCTCGATGCCGAGAACATCGACATCGCCATCCTGTACACCACCGTGGGACTGCTCTGGGAAGCCGAGATCGAGGACCCAGCGCTCTCCCAGGCATACACGACGGCGTACAACCGGTGGATCTGCGAGTTCTGCTCGGGATCGGACCGTCTGGTGGCGACGGCGCACCTCTCGCTGTCGGACCCCGAGGCGGCTGCTCGGGAGTTGCGGCGGGCAGTTCGAAACGGTGCACGCGGAGGCTACGTCGCGCCCTTCACGCACAACGGTCGTCCTCTCGGCCACCCCGACCACAACCCGGTGTTCGCCGCCGCCCAGGAACTTGGCGTGCCCCTCGCCATTCACCCGACCTTCGAGCCGCAGTGGACGAAGGGAACCCGCATGGGTTCGTGGGAGAACGTCAAGCAACTTCGGCTGCTCGCGTCCGTGCAGGGGGCCGACGGAGTACGTCACCAGTTCACGACGCTGTTCGACTACGGGGTGTTCGACCAGTTCCCCGAACTGAAGATCCTCGTGCTCGAGTCGGGAGCAGGTTGGATCGGCTACTGGCTCGACCGGATGGATGCTGTGTACTCGCACACGTTCATCGGCGGAGCAGTACCCCTCAAGCACCCACCGAGCCACTACTTCCGTACGCAGTGCTGGATCAGTTGCGACCCCGACGAGCGCACCATCCCGGCTCTCGCCGACCGCTATGGCGTCGAGCGATTCCTCTGGGCATCCGACTTCCCCCACGCCGATCACACTCCCGAGTACGTGCACGACCTCAACGAACTCGTCTCGATGTTCCGCCCAGAGGACCGCCGGAAGTTCATCGGCGACAACGCCCGGGCGCTGTTCAATCTCTGA
>CANIBN010000188.1 GCA_947465505.1 Acidimicrobiales bacterium
CGGCGATCAGCTCACCGGGGGTGCCGATGTGGTGCTCGACTGTGTCGGCGACAGCTCAACACTCACCACTGCACTGCAGATTGTGCGCCCGCGCGGCTCGGTGGTCGTGGTGGGCATGCCTGCCTCGGTGAAGCTCGAACTCACCACGCTGTGGCACCGCGAGACTTCTCTCGTGGGGGCATACGCCTACGGCACCGAACATTTTGCCGACGGCCGCACCGCCCGCACCTTCGACCTCGCCTTCGAACTGGCACGCAACGCCAGGCTCGAACGGCTCGTCTCTGCCACGTATCCGCTCAACCAGTACGAGGACGCCATCTCGCACGCCGCCAACGCCGGTCGGCGCGGTGCGGTGAAGGTGGCGTTCGACCTGCGCAACGAGAGAAAGCGCTAGCACCATGCCCCGTCCCGGATTCGTCCTCGAAGTCGACCGTTCCACGCCGCCCACGCTGTTCTGGCGCGGCGAGAACTTCAGCCTCGAGAAGCTGCCCGCCGGCCGCAGCCGGGTGATCTACGCGCCCGAGCCGCTCCCCGCCATCAAGGACGTCGACGCTGCGATCCGCCATGCGCTCGCCAACCCGATCGACAGCGACCCGCTGAAGGCCCTGATGTTCCCGGGCATGAAGCTCACCATCGCCTTCGACGACATCTCGCTGCCCCTGCCCAAGATGCGCCGCCCCGACATCCGCCAGCGCGTCATCGAGGCAGTGCTGGACACGGCGGCCGAGGTGGGCGTGGATGACGTCCACATCATCGCTGCACTCGCGCTGCACCGCCGGATGACCGAGGACGAACTGCGCCATGCGCTCGGCGACCGCGTGTACGACGCCTTCGCACCGCGCGGCCAGTTGTACCAACACGATGCCGAGGACCCGAACGGCATGACCTCGCTCGGCCAGACCCCTCACGGCGAGGACGTCGAGATCAACAAGCGGGCAGCCGAGAGCGACCTGCTCGTCTACGTCAACATCAACCTCGTGGCCATGGACGGCGGCTGGAAGTCCACTGCTACCGGCCTGTCGAGCTATCGCAGCCTGCGGCACCACCACAACGTCAACACGATGCGCCAGTCACGGTCGTTCATGGACCAGCACCGCAGCGAGCTGCACCACTCGAACTGGCGCATGGGCAAGGTGCTCAAGGAAAGCGGACCTCGCATCTTCCAGATCGAGACCACGATCAACACCGATACGTTCCCGGCACCGTTCGAGTTCCTGTCCAAGCGAGAGTGGGAGTGGGGCGCCAAGGAGCGAGCCACGTATCTCGCCACCACCAAGGCACTCAACCGCACACCGGTGAAGCTCGCACGGAAGATCTTCCACTCCATCGAAGCGCCGCACCAGATGACCTCCATCCAGTGCGGCGAGGTGGAGGCGGTGCACAAGGTCACCACCGAGAACGTGTGGAAGCAGCAACTCGTTGAGGTGAAGGGTCAGACCGACATCCTCACGATGGGTATCCCGTTCATCTCGCCCTACAACGTGCACTCGATCATGAACCCGATCCTCGTGGCGTGCATGGGCCTCGGGTACTACTTCAACATGTACAAGGGCAAGCCACTCGTGCGCGAGGGTGGCGTGGTCATCATGACCCACCCCACCTATCCCGACTTCCACCCGGTGCACCACCCCAGTTACATCGACTTCTTCGAGCAAGTACTGGCCGACACCACGGACCCGGCAATCATCGAGGCGAAGTACGAGAAGCAGTTCGCCGAGGACGAGTGGTACAAGCACCTCTACCGCACGGGTTACGCCTACCACGGCGTGCACCCGTTCTACATGTGGTACTGGGCGAGCCATGCGATGGCTCACCTTGGTCGGACCATCGTGGTGGGTGGCGACCCTCGTGCAGTGCGCCGTCTCGGCTTCACGCCGGCCTCCACCATGAACGACGCGCTGGAGATCGCCTCGGACGTCGTCGGTCGCTCGCCAACCATCACCCACCTCCACGCGCCGCCGCTCATGGTTGCGGACGTGAGCTGAGCAGGGCCGTTCGATGAAGGGTTCACAACCGCTGCGCGAGATGCGCCTGGCCGGACGCGCCATCGGCGCCAAGGGTCGCTCGATGACCATGCGCGCGAAGCGCGCCATGGGCTCGGTGGGCTTCCCGTACCGGGCGCCCGAGGTGCCTGCTGGAGTCACCGTTCCCGAGGTTCCTTCCAAGCTCGAGGCGAACTACGACACTGCCTGGGCACGTGAGGCACCGGCACGCGCGGTGCGCCGAATCATGCAGGCCGGTCCGCTCCGCCTCTTCGTGAAGGTCGTTGCCGATCCCGAGATCGACGGACTCGACCGCCTCGCAGACTACCGACCCGGCAAGGACGAGGATCCGCCGTCGCTGATCTTCACGCCGAACCACCACAGCCACCTCGACACCGGACTGTGCCTGATGGCGATCCCCGAGCCGTGGCGCTCCAAGATCGTTGTCGGCGCTGCTGCCGATTATTTCTTCACTACTCGTTTCAGCGCAGCGGCATCCGCCCTGATGCTCAACGCGATCCCGATTGACCGCGAGACGGTGAGCCGCAAGTCATCGGACTTTGCAAAGCAATTGGTCGACGAGGGCTGGAGCCTGCTGCTGTTTCCAGAAGGTGGTCGCTCCCCCGATGGGTGGGGACAGCCGTTCAAGGGCGGCGCTGCGTACCTGTCCGCACGCACGGGGGCGCCGATCGTTCCGGTGTACATCGACGGTGCGGGAGCCATCTTCGGCAAGGGCATGAAGCGCCTGAAGCCCGGACGCACCCGCGTAGTGTTCGGCCACCCGATCCTTCCGGTCGACGGGGAGAACACACGTCGCTTCAACGAACGCATCGAGCAGTCAGTGACCGAACTCGGCGACGAGGCGCTCAGTGATTGGTGGGGCGCCCGCCAGCGTGCCGCAGAGCGCAAGAACCCGGCGCTCACCGGACCGGAGTACCGCGGATGGCGGCGCCAGTGGGCGCTTTCCGAACACCGCAAGCTCGGAAAGGCCGGCCAGCGCACGCGCCAGAAGCGCACCTGGCCAAAATTCGACTAACCCCCCATCGTTCTCGGTCCCCAAACTGCATGTTTTCGACGTTTTCGGGACCGAGAACCGCAGCCCACTCTGCTTCTCGGTCCCCAAACTGCACGTTTTCGACGTTTTTGGGACCGAGAACGACGGAGGGTGAGCAGCGAGGGTCAGGCCTTTTGGGCGATGGCGAGGAATGCCTGGGCGTGTGTCGCCGCGTTGTCCAACGAGATCCGCGTGGGTAACTCCACGATAAACGACGTGGCACCTGCAATCCGTGTGTTGACATAGACCGAGGCGTTGCCGATGCAGGGCGTCTTCCCGCACGGCACCGGGCTGAGAGGCAATCCCGTGAGGGCTGCGTAGTCGGCGATGAGTTCCGGATTGGCCGCAGTGTCCTGCAGGTCGATAACTCCGTACGGCTGATGCCACCACACCGCAACCTTCGGTTGAACCGCCCGGATGAACGCCATCATGGCCCGCGTCTCTGGCTCGGACCCCGCTCCCCAACCGCTGTAGTTCTTGGTCCCTCCGCCAGCCCGGACCCAGTCCTTGGTACTGAAGTTCCGGTTGACGTCCACGTTGCGGGCGTTCACACGGCTACGCGAGGCGAGTGCATCGGGGTTCATCGTGTCGAGGACCCACACGTCGAGCCCCTCGGGGATCACCGCCTGGTAGCGGAGGTAGAAGGAGACGGCCAGACCACCGGGTTCGTCGCCGTGCATGTTGCCAACGGCAAGGACAACCTTCCCGCCCGGAGTGCCCAATCGATACGCGGTGATCGGTCGTCCGCGCACGGAATACCCGATCACCCGCGATTCGTGGACCGGGTTCGACTTGGGCACAGAGCCACCCCAGATTCCGAGGAGCGAGGCCGTCTGCTCGGCAACGATTCCGTCCACCTTCAGACCGTTCACACGCTGGAAGTCTCGCACCGTGAGGTGCGTGCGCACGCCGAACAGTCCATCCACACGGTGGTTCGAGTAGCCGCGTGCAGCGAGGGCGAGCTGGACGCATCGAGCCCGGCTGCCCGAGGCACGGAACTTCGTTGCCACCGGGATGGTGCAACCGGGATAGCTGACCGGCACGGCGCCGCCTGCAGCAGGGATCACAACAAATGCCAAGCCCAGCGCAACAGCCACCGCAACTAGCCGACGCATGAGCAGCACCTCATGTGAACCGATGGGCGGGCTTGGCTACCCGAGCCCGAGAACCTGACGTGCGTGCTCGATGTCGTGCTTGAGCTGGGTGCGGATCGAATCGATCCCGTCGAACTTGCGCTCGCCGCGCAGGAAATTCGTGAACTGGACGCTGGCTGGTTCGCCGTAGAGGTCGCCGGCAAAGTCGATGAGGTGAGCCTCGAGGAGCGATACATCGGCATGTTCGTAGAAGGTCGGACGTCGGCCGAGGTTCATCGCGCACGGATGCTTCTCGCCGTTGCCACGGATGTACCAGCCGGCATAGACCCCGTCGGCAGGTAGGCAGATCTGGGTGGGCACCTCGACATTGGCGGTGGGGAAGCCGATCAGCCTGCCCCGCTGATCGCCCTGCACCACGGGTCCACGTGCCTCGAAGGGGCGACCAAGCATCTCTGCGGC
>CANIBN010000189.1 GCA_947465505.1 Acidimicrobiales bacterium
CAGCATACGGAACCCCAGTCGAGTGTGCAATGGGACCTTCGGCCCGGAAACCCGCCAGGCAACGGGCAGGCCCGATGTGGGTCGGCGCCGAAAAGTGACCGCGCCGGAAAAGTGACCGCGCCGGAAAAATGACGAAGGCCCCACCTTGCGGTGGGACCTTCTTGATGTCGGCTCCCTGTCAGGCTACCCGGCCGCACCGCGATGCCATCCCCCCCCGTTCGTTCTCGGTCTCGAACGTGCTCAAAACGTGCAGTTTGGCCACCGAGAACGCAACCCCTCGATCGTTCTCGGTCCCGAACGTGCTCAAAACGTGCAGTTTGGCGACCGAGAACAAGAGGAGGGGGGACCGGCTAGTTGATCTGGCGGCCGCGATCGGCCCAGTAGGGCTCGCGCAGCTTGAACTTCTGCAGCTTTCCGGTTGCCGTGCGTGCGAGGGCATCACGGAACTCGATCTTCTTCGGGCATTTGTAGCCAGCGAGCTTGGTCTTGCAGTAGGCGATGAGGTCCGCCTCGGTGAGCGCCGAGCCAGGCGTGGTGACGACGAGGCCGAGCACGAGCTCTCCCCACTTCTCGTCGGGCACACCGATGACGGCAACCTCGCTCACCTCGGGGTGGCTGAAGAGCGCATCTTCGACCTCGATGGACGACACGTTCTCGCCGCCGGAGATGATGACGTCCTTCTTGCGGTCCGAGATGACGACGTAGTGATCGTCGTCGATGATGCCGCCGTCGCCGGTGTGGAACCACTCCGGTCCGTTCGGGTCATCGCTCGCCGGCTTGATGGCATCGGCCGTTGCGTCGGGCTGGTTCCAGTAGCCACCCATGATGTGGTTGCCGCGCACGAGGATCTCGCCCTGCGAGGAGATGCGGGTCTCGACACCCAGCGCGGTGCCGCCTGCGCGTGACAGGCGCACAGCGCGGTCTGCGGGCGAGAGCGCGTCCATCTCGGCGCGCCCGCGGTTCATGGTGAGCAACGGCGTGGTCTCGGTGAGGCCGTAGATCTGTACGAACTCCCAGCCGAGCTCGGTCTCGATGCGCTCGATGGTCTTTGACGGCGGCGGCGCGCCGGCGAGCACGATGCGCACTCGGTCGCGGCCGGGGATCGGACCCTGCCAGGTCTGGGCGGCGTCGAGGATCATGTTCGCAACGGCGGGCGCGCCGCACAGCAGCGTGACACCGTGTTCCTCGATGCGACGGAGGATCTCGGCGCCGTCGATCTTGCGGATCATGATGTGCTTGCCGCCCATTGCCGTCACCGAATACAGCATTCCCCAGCCGTTGCAGTGGAACTGCGGGAGCGTGTGCAGGTACACGTCGCGGTCGCTCACGCCCATCTGCCAGCCGAAGACTGCGCTGTTCAGCCAGAGGTTGCGGTGTGTGAGCTGCACACCCTTCGGTCGTGCGGTGGTGCCCGAGGTGTAGTTGATGGTGGCGGTGGCGTCCTCGTCCGCGGCCCACGGCTTGGGCTCCACGCCGAACTTCATGATGATGGCGTCGCTCTCGGCGCCGATGATCAGCTTGCGCTCGCAGGTGACCGACGCGAGCGACTCCTCGAGCTCGGGATCGATGAGCAGGATCCGGGCTCCAGAATGCTGCACGATGTACTGCACCTCCTCGGCGACGAGGCGGAAGTTGATCGGCACGAGCACACGACCGCTGCCCGACACGCCGAACAGCGCGGTGAGCAGGCGGGCCGAGTTGTGGCTCACCATGGCGATGCGCTCGCCGGGGCCGATGCCCAACGCGTCGAGGCCGGCGGCAAACGCCCGTGCCTTGTCGGCCATGTCGCCGTAGGTGAACGAACCCCAACTCTCGGCGGGCTGATCGGGTTCGTCGATGACGGCCGTGCGCTCCCAGTAGAGATCCTCGGCGCGGCGGAGGTGGTCGTTGATCGTCAAGGGGACCTTCATGGCTTCGGACGATAGACGGCCCTGCGCGCCTTGGGCGAGGTAGCCTGAGCGGGATCAACATGACTGAAGCTGCTGCCCCCGTGGCCCCCACTGGTTTCGCTGCACTCGGTGTCCCCGCAGACGTGGATCGCGGCCTGGCCCTCGCCGGGTTCACGCAACCGTTCGCTATCCAGATCGAGGCCGTCCCCGTGGCGCTCACCGGTCAGGATGTCTGTGGCAGGGCACGTACCGGGTCCGGCAAGACACTCGCCTTCGGCGTCCCGATGCTCAGCCGCATCACGCCGAACTCCGCCCCCAATCGCCCGCACGGCCTCGTGCTGGTACCCACCCGGGAACTGGCCTTGCAAGTGGCCGACGTGCTGTCGCCCATCGCGAAGGCTTGCGGCAAGGTGGTGCTCGCCGCATACGGCGGTTCCTCCCGCCAGGACCAGGTGACCCTGCTCGAGCAGGGCGTCGACCTCGTGGTGGCCACGCCACTGCGCCTCGTGGACCTCATTAAGGGCAAGGAGGTCGATCTCTCCGAGATCGAGGTCGTGGTGATCGACGAGGCGGACCGCATGGCCGACGACGGCTTCACGCCGCAGGTCGAGTGGATCCTGCGCCATGTCACCGGCGAGCACCAGACGATGCTGTTCTCCGCGACGCTCGACGGTCAGGTGGGCCACCTCGTGCGCCGGTACCTGAAGGAGCCGGTGGAGATCGCCATCGATGCGGCCAACGACACGGTCGGCACGATGCACCACATCTTCCTCGGCGTGCACCACATGGACAAGGACCGGGTGATCGCGTCGATCTGCAAGAACGCGCAGCGCGTCGTGGTGTTCTGCGGGACGAAGCGGCTCTGTGACCGGGTCACCGACAACCTCCGTGATCTCGGAGTGAGCGCATCGGCCATCCACGGCGACCTGCCGCAGCCGGCACGCGAAAAGGCGTTGAAGCGCTTCACTGCCGGCGAACTCAAGGTGCTTGTGGCCACTGACGTCGCCGCCCGCGGTATCGACGTGGATGGTATTGACGTGGTCATCCACCACGAGCCGGCATCCGATGCAAAGGCGTACCTGCACCGCTCGGGGCGTACCGCTCGCGCGGGCAACGACGGATGGGCCGTGACGCTCGTGGAGTACAATCAGCACCTGCACGCCCGCATGATCCAGCGGGCGCTGCGCCTGCCGATCACCGACGCCATTCAGGTCTTCTCGAACGACGCCCGCCTGCTCGACCTGCAGACGCTTGTCGCTGCTGAGACCTGATCCGCACTCGGCGCCTCGTTCTGGTGTCACTCGGTCGATGGCGCAGACCCACGTATTTCGGAGGAACCGATGAGTTGTAAGCAGATGCTCAGAAAGCGGGGACTGCTGCTCGTTGTGCCCGCGCTTGCGCTTGCGGCGTGCAGCAGCGCCGATCGTGCCGGCACGGTGAAGGACGGGGCCAAGGGGGCGACCACCACCTTGGTGGTGACGTTCTTGCCGACACCGGGGGTGTCGAACGTGGTTGATCTGGACCCACCCGGGCCGTCGCTGGGCGATCGACTGGAGTTCACGGTGCCACTCATGATGGACGGCAAGCCCGCCGGGGAGATGACGGGGGTGCTTACGACCACGCGCCTCGGAAAGGGGACGGGCGCCTCGGCGGTGAAGGAGGAGCGCACCGGTGTGATGACGTTCCGCTTCAACGACAGCGATTCGATCACCGTGAACGGTGCGTCGAAGGTCAAGCCGGGCAAGCGAGCGCCCGAGGTCGGCGATCCGCAGATGCGGGAAGTCGTGGGTGGCACGGGCGTGTACCTCGATGCCGAGGGAACGCTGCGCTCTGTCCGGAACGAAGACGACTCCTACACCTACACGTTCAGCCTGAAGCTGCCCTGAGTCACCCCTTTCGGGTGAGGCCGAATCGTGAGCGGTCTGGTTGGGAGCGGGGTATGAGTATGTTGCGTGGGTCTGTGTGCCCCAATCGGCCATGCATCCAGAGGGTCGGTAATGTCGGGATGGGTTTTTGGAGGAGCCGATGAGCGATAAGAAGATGTTCTCCAAGAGGGAATTGCTGCTCGCGGTACCCGCGCTCGCGCTTGTGGCGTGCAGCAACACTGATCGTGCTGGCACGTTGCGAGATGTGGCCAAAGGGGCGACCACTACCTTGATGGCGACGTTCTTCTGGATGCCGGGGGAGACGAAGCAGGTCAATCGAGACCCAAGCGGGCCGTCGGTGGGCGATTTCTTGGAGTTCACGGTGCCGCTCACGATGGACGGCAAGCCCGCTGGGGAGTTGACGGGGGCACTCCTCACCACGCGGGTCGGAAAGGGAGTGGGGGCCTCGGCGGTGAAGGAGGAGCGGACCGGTGTGTTCACGTTCCGCCTCAACGACACCGACTCGATCAGTGTGAGCGGCACGTCGAGGGTCCAGCCGGGCAAGCGTGAGCCCGAAGTCGGCGATCCGCACATCCGGACGGTCGTGGGCGGCACGGGCACGTACCTCGATGCCGAGGGAACGCTGCGCTCTGTCCGGAACGCTGACGGTTCCTACACCTACACGTTCTCCCTCCGGCTGCCCTGAACCGCCCGCGTCGATCGCTTGGCGGCGTGCGTCCCGGGGCACTAGAACCTTCGCATGGCCGTTCAACTCACCAAAGATTCCATTGACCTCGGCATTGTCGTCACCGACATCGAGGCATCGCTGAAG
>CANIBN010000190.1 GCA_947465505.1 Acidimicrobiales bacterium
GACACCGGACGCGCCGGACGGCTGCGTCGTTACTGCCCGGTGTAGCGCTGTTCCCGGAACGGGTCGCCGTACATGTTGTAGCCGTTGCGCTCCCAGAAACCCGGCTCATCGCCAGCACGCAGTTCGAGACCACGAACCCATTTCGCGGACTTCCAGAAATAGAGGTGCGGAATGACAATACGCACGGGACCGCCGTGAATGGGTTCGATCTCCTCGCCCTCGTATGCGTAGGCAACGATGGCGTTGTCCACCGTGATGTCGGGCAGTGGCACGTTGGTGGTGTAGCCGAACTCTGCGTGCTCCATCACGTGTGTTGCCCCAGACTGCACGCCGGCCATCTCGAACAGGTCGCGCACCAATACACCGGTCCAAGTGGTGTCGAACTTTGACCACTTGGTCACGCAATGGATATCGAACGTGAGGTTCGCTGCGGGAAGTGCCCTGAGTTCCTCGAGGCCGATACGGCACGGCTTGTCGACGAGACCGAAGATGGTGAGGTCCCACTGGCCCGGTTCGTAGTCGGGGACATCACCCACGTGCAACACCGGGAACCGGTCCGTGAGGTACTGCCCCGGAGGCAGTCGCTCCGGGTCGAGGCCCTGCTTGATGAGATCTTGGCGATTGCGTTCGAAGAAGCCCATGCCCCCACAGTCTGCCAAACGCCACAAACGTTCGGCTCGCCGTCTGCGGGGTAGCGCCGCTCGGGTACGGTAAGAACGTGAGCGAACTTCCCCCGCCTCCCTTGCCGCCCCCTGGTTCGGGAAACTCGGTTCCACCACCGCCACCCGGCTACCCGACACTTCCCCCGGTACACCCCGGTCCCGAGCAGGGCTACGTCGGGCAGTACCACCCTGGCTTCCAGCCCATCGCCCGCAATGCGCGCACTATCACCGTGTTGCTCTGCATCGTCGGCGCACTCCAAGTGATCGGTATTCCGGTTCAGTTGGCCCTCCACGACAAGGCGGAGAAGTTCCTCGACGGCAGCATCAGCAGCGACAGTTTCCGCGATGCGCTGAGCACCCAGCAGAACGTGTCCGGCTTCCAGGGCGGCGCAACACTGGCCATCGGCATCCTCACCATCATCTGGATGCGCAAGCTCATCAATAACCACCGCCTGCTCGGACGCCCCGGCAGCAAGTGGTCGCCGGGTTGGGCCATTGGTGGCTGGTTCGTGCCGCCGGGAGCCGTCTATGCCGTGCCGTGGCTGATCTTCAAGGAGTTGTGGCGAGGGTCCGATCCGTCAAACGTGCCCAACGATCCGAACTGGAAGCGCCGGCCCGTGTCACCCCTCGTCCACGCCTGGTGGGTGCTCTACGGCTTTGTCCCGATTCTCGGAGCGGCACTCACTGCAGGAACCGGGCTCGCGAGCCTGCGAGACATCGGCAAGAACAACGACATCGACGTGGCGAAGTTGTACACGCACAACTTCTCGCTGCAGGTTGTCGTCTCCATTCTCAGCGTCGTCGGCACGGTCGTGTTTGCCCTGCTCGTGCAGAACCTCACCCGCAGGCAACGGGCGCTCACCGGCGAGGGCTGATGCCGATCTACCTCGTGCGTCACGCAAAGGCGGGCGAACGGACGGAAAGTGAGAGCGATCACCTCCGGGAGCTCTCCAAAGGCGGCCGCCACCAGGCGGAACTCATCGCAGCTCGATTTGCCGCAATTCCGGTGCCGCGTGTTCTCTCCAGCCCGTATCTGCGCTGTATCCAGACCGTCGAGCCACTCGCAGCCACAAAGCAACTCACGGTTGAGACCTCGAAGGCGCTCGCCGAGGACCAGCCCTTTGCGGCGGTCGTCGAACTCCTGCTGGAGGTTGACGAACACACCGTGCTCTGCAGCCACGGAGACGTGATCCCCGAGACGATCGCAGCGCTGTGCCGGCGCGGCATGGACATCGTGGGGCCCGAGGACTGGCGCAAGGGTTGCGTTTGGGTACTGGAGCGAAACGCTGACCACTTCGTCACAGGGTCGGCAGAAGCGCCCCCGCCGAAGAAGTAAGGCTCAACTGCCCGAGAGCGCCGCCTCGAGATCCGCAGACAGCGACTCGATGAACCCCTTCACCATCGCAGGCGGGTTGGAGGCCACGCAGCGATCGAGGTGCACCTTTGCGCCAGCGGCATCGCCCAGGTCCCGGAACGTGAGGATTGCCAGGAAACACTGGGCGTCGGGGTAGCTCGGGTCTGCCGCCACCGCCTGCTTGAGCTTGTCGTTTGCCGCAGTGATCAGCGCGGTGCGTCCGGTTCCTTCTGGTTGCTGCACCGCGATGAGACGTGCATACCAACCCGAATAGGTGAGCGCCTCAACATTGCCCGGCTCGAGTTTGAGCACATCGCCGAACTTCTTGATCGCGTCGAGCGGTCCCAGTTGTCTCGCTTCGGCAAGCAACTGACCCACCTTGTCGTTGGGGTCAACCACCGAAGCGGGGTCGGGCACGTCCTGCCCCGAGTAGTGCGCTACCAACCATCCCGAACCGACCCCGAGCGCGATCACGGTTGCGGTAATGCCTGCAATTCGGCCCCAGCGCGTCGGGGCCTTCTCCACCGCCACGGCCTCCCGACCCGATTCGATCTCGCGAATGACGGCTGCGGCCCTCGCCGTGTAGCCATCACGCAGGGCGTGATAGTCGGCTTCATCGACATCGCCCGCAGCGTGCTCTCGATCGAGATCGTCGAGGGACGCCAGCAGGAACTTCCGCTCGTCCTCTAGTTCAGCGAGACGATCGAGAGCCTTACCGTGCTCGCTCACGTTGCTTGCTCGCTGTCGGCCTGACGGGCAGCCTCCACGATGGCGCGATCATCGTCGGTTGGCACTGCATCATCGGCCCGTGTCCACTTGCGAAACGCCAGTCCCAACCCGGCAAATGCAACGACACCTGCGGCGACCGGCAACGCCCAAGCCAGCGCATCGAAGCCAGTTCGCTTGGGTACCAGCAGCAGCTGAACCGAAGACTCCTTCTGGATGGAAGCAATGATCTCGCCGTCGGAGAGCGTCCCGGCGCGTACGAGGTCCTCCACCTTGTTCTGGATGTTCACCGACGCTGCGTTGCGGGACTCGAAGACGCTCTCGCCCGAGCACACGGGGCAGGCGATTCGCTTGGTGATGCCGTCGATCCGGTCGTTCTCGCTGCGCGCGCCGCCGTCGCGAAGCGTCCCGACGAGAATGAGCGCGATAGCAACACCGAGCAGCAACAGCCAACTCGGCCAACGCTTGAGCGCTGCTGTGCTCATTGGCTGAGCTCCCGGAACTGCTGGATCTGTGCGCTCAGGGCATCCGCGTTGATCTTCGCGATAGTGCGGAATACCACGAGACCCGCAGGCGAGATCACCCAGGTCTCAGGGACCTTGTTCACCGCGAATGCAACACCAATGGATCCACGTGGGTCGAGCACGATTGGCCAGTCCCCTCCGTTGTCCCGGAAGAACTTCGTGACCGAATCGACCGAGTCGTCAGAGAAGTCGATGGTGTACAACTCGGCGCCGTCTGCCCCCAAGCGGGCTTGCTGCTCGGCGAACCGAACGAGTTCGGGGTGCTCCTCCTTGCACGGCACACAGGTGGACTGGAAGAAGTTGAGCACCACCCAACTGCCCTTGCGCTTGGAGAGTTCCCATTGTTCGCCAGCAAGCGTGAAACCCTCGACCGATGGTGCCGGCTTGCCGATGAGCGGGGTATCAGCACTGTCGGTCTGGTCGCTCTTTGCACTCGCAAGCACCACGAAGAGGGCTGCGAGCACTGCCGCTACAGCGAGCGCAATCCAGGGGGCGAGACGACGACGGGCTGCCATGACGCGACTACTCCCCCACCGCTACGGGCACGGGGGCGGATACCGGGTCCGTTGGCCGGCGTCGGTTTCTGCCGGGGAACGCTGCGAGCAGCGTGCCCAGGATGAGGATGAAACCACCGATCCAGATCCAGAGCACCATCGGCTTGATGGCAACACGAATGGTGGCCTTGCTTCCATCAGCAGGCATCTCGTCGAGCGTGAGGTAGATGTCCTTCACCACACCGGACTTCACCGACGGTGTGCCGATCATCATGCCGGTCTGCGTATACCGGTGCACCGACGGCTCGTACACATGGGCATTGTCGATGAGTACCTGCGCCTTCTGGGTGACGCGACGAGCGTCAGTCTCCTGCACGGAGCCCTGGAACTCGAACGTGTGGCCGGCAAAGCGAGCGGACTGTCCCTTGTCGAGCACCAGTCGTTGTGTGTGCGTATAGGCGTTCGACGCCGCAAGCGCCACGGCGATGACGATGACACCGAGGTGTACCACCATCCCTCCATTTGCACGGCCCACCAGACCACGTAGACCCTGGCGACGGGTGGCGATTGCCAACTGCCGGAAGGCCGAACCTGCGGCGAAGCCGCCGAGTCCGAAGGCAATGAGCGATTCCGCGCTGTTGGCACCGACACCGACGCTGACAGCGAGCGCAACGATGCCGCAACACGCGGGCCAGAACAACCGGTCGCGCAACAGTTCCTGACTCGCCTTGCGCCACGGGAGCACCGGAGCGATCGCCATAAGCGTGAGGAGGCAGAGACCGAGCGGACCGGTGAGCCGGTCGTAGTACGGCGC
>CANIBN010000191.1 GCA_947465505.1 Acidimicrobiales bacterium
GTCCGTGAACTGGCACTTCGCCAGCCCGGTCAGGTGAGCATTTACCTCTGCGGCCCAACCGTCTACGGCCCGCCCCACCTCGGTCACGGCCGGGCCACCATCGTGTACGACGTCCTGCGCCGCTACCTTGAGTGGACGGGGCTCTCGGTGCGTCTGGTGTCGAACATCACCGACATCGACGACAAGATCATCGACCGAGCTGCCCGTGAAGGTCGTCCGTGGGAGGACATCACCCACAAGTGCGAGAACGTCTGGTTCCGCGCAATGGAGAAGCTGAACGTGGCCCGGCCAACCGACGTGCCGCACGCCACCGAGTACGTCGATGCCATGGTGGCCATGATCGGTGAGCTCATCGGTCTCGGTCGGGCGTACACCACCGATGACGGCGTGTACCTGAGCATTACCTCGGTACCCGACTACGGCCTGCTGGCCCATCAGTCGCTTGACGACATGCTCGCCGGTGGCGGTGACCGTGAGGTGCTCGGAGCCGCCCAGAAGAAGCATCCCGCAGACTTTGCGCTCTGGAAGTTCGCGAAGCCCGGCGAACCCAGTTGGCCGTCGCCGTGGGGCGATGGTCGTCCCGGTTGGCACAGCGAGTGCGTCGTCATGTCGCTGGAGTTGCTCGGTGAGGGGTTCGACCTGCACTGCGGTGGGCAGGACCTGCAGTTTCCGCACCACGAGAACGAACGCGCGCAGGCGGTGGCGCTGGGAAAGCAGTTCGCCAACCACTGGATGCACAACGGCTTCGTGGTGGACACCGAGGGCGAGAAGATGTCCAAGAGCATCGGGAACGTCGAGAACCTCCTCGACCTCACCGATCACTACGACCCGCGCGCATATCGCATGGTGCTCCTGCAGACGCACTACCGCTCGCCCGTCCGCGTCAGTCAGGACAACATCGATGCTGCGGTGAACGCGCTCGCCGGCCTCGATTCGTTCGCAGCGCGCACCGCTAGCGCTGCTGCATCTGCGAGTGCAGACTCTGCCGTGATCACGAGGTTCCGTGAGCGCATGGACGATGACCTCGACAGTCCCGGCGCGATGGCGCACCTGTTCGACTCGGTGCGTGCGGCGAATGCTGCACTCGACGCCGGCGACGACGCGCGCGCAGGCTCACTTGCCAAGAGCGTGCTCGCGATGTGTGCCGCTGTCGGTCTCGTGCTGAAGTCCGCTGGCGCCGTGCCCGACGACGTGTTGGCCCTGGCTGCTGCACTCGACGCGGCTCGCGCGGCGAAGGACTTCGCTGCGGCTGACGCACTCCGCGCGGAACTGCAGGGCGGTGGTTGGATCGTTGAGACCACCAAACAGGGCACGACTGTCCGACGCTGAACGCCAACACTGTGCCCCGCCGACATCGAACCGAGCGCCCCGAGCGCGTACCCCTTCCCCGTGGTTTCTGGGTCATCTGGAGCACGGTCGCGCTCGATCTCATCGGGTTCGGCATCGTGGTACCGATTCTTGGGCGCTATGCCGAACGCTTCGGGGCCGGTGGCGTTGCGGTTGGCTTGCTCTTTGCTTCGTTCTCGCTCGCCCAGTTCGTGTGTGCCCCGTTACTCGGCCGACTGTCCGACCGCATCGGCCGCAAGCCCGTTCTCTTGCTGTCGCTCTTCGGCACTGCGGCAGCAAGCTTTCTGACGGGTGCAGCAAATGTGCTCTGGCTGCTCTTTCTGGCACGTGTCCTCGACGGCGCGAGTGGTGCGAGCGTTGCGGTCGCTCAGGGAGCAGTTACCGACATGGTCGACGCCGAGGAACGACCGCGTGCGCTCGGCCTCATCGGTGCGGCGTTCGGCGTCGGGTTCATCGTCGGTCCGGCGCTCGGTGGTCTCGCCTCGCTCGGCGGCTCACACGTGCCGTTCTACGTTGCGGGTGGCCTCGCGCTGCTCAATGCGTTGATCGCAATCCGACGGGTTCCCGAGACCAGACCGCGTGTTCACGGAGCACCACACCCGAAGCGGGACGCTCGGGCGAACCGCCTCTGGGGTATTGCCCTCGCGACGTTTGTTGCGGTGTGTGCGTTTGCCGGCTTCGAGGCGACGTTCGCCCTGCTGACGAAGGATCGCTTCGACCTCAAAGAGGGCGGTGTGGCAACGGTCTTCATCGGCATCGGCTTGCTGCTCACGGTGGTGCAGGGGGGCATGGTCCGCCCCGTCACCAAGGCGATCGGTGCAGCCCGCGCTCTGCAGGTCGGTCTGCTGCTCAACGCGGCCGGACTCCTCGTGCTTGCGTTCGCGGAGTCGTGGGGTGTGCTCATCCCTGCACTCATCCTGCTCACCGTCGGACAGGGCCTCGTGACGCCGAGTCTCAGCCTCGTCGTGACGGGCCGGGTACCCGATCATCAGCGCGGTGAAGCGCTCGGGTTCCAGCAGGGTGTCTCCGCAATCGCCCGGGTGATTGGACCAGCCGTGGCCGGCGTGCTCTTCCAGCACGTGTCGATCCCGTCCCCGTATCTCGTTGGTGCGGGATTGTGTGGACTCGCCCTGGTCGTCGTGCTCGGTCAGCCGAGCGTGAAGCGTCCGTCAACCGCTCCACTGGGCGCTTCGGTGACAGACTGACGACCGCATGAGCCAGGGGGAAACGAGCGCGTCGGTGGGTGACGCCGGTCCGTCGGCACCCACTCGGGGAATGGGCTATCAGCCTGCACTCGATGGGTTGCGCGCTCTCAGCGTTGCGCTCGTCATCCTCTACCACGCAGGAGTGGTACACAACTCGACACTCCCGACCGGCGTGCCGAAGCCGTGGTTCTTCAACGGGGGCTTCCTCGGTGTCGAGGTGTTCTTTGTGGTGTCGGGTTACCTCATCACCACGCTGCTGTTCGAGGAACGTGAGCGCACCGGAACGGTGTCGCTGCGAAAGTTCTGGGGCCGACGTTTTCGCAGGCTCATCCCTGCGCTGTGGGTGATGATCGTGGTCGCCTCGGTGTGGGCGATGGTGTGGGGCCGTGCCTACCTGAGCGACCTCCGGCACGACATTCCGTTCGCGATCTCCTACACCTCGAACTTCCAGCAACTATTCCGCAAGGTGAGCTATTTCGAGGGCGTGCCACACCTGCTTCGGCACCTCTGGTCGCTTGCTGTCGAGGAACATTTCTACCTGTTGTTCCCCCCGCTGCTGATGCTGGTGCTCCGCCGGCGCACGGCCGGTCGGCGCACTCTTCTGTGGTTGGTCGTCCCTGCAGCGCTTGCGTCCGTGATTGGCCTCATCGCGGTGTGGCAACGACCCTTCGAACGACTGGGTGACACCGGAACCCAGCTCGACGACCTCCGCCAGAACTGGGCCTACCTCAGCACGTTGACGCGGGTGGGTGGAATCCTCATCGGTGTCGCGCTTGCCGCAGTGTGGTCCCCGTGGAGCAAGCAGCGCGTCGGGGAACCGGCGCGTCGGTCAACCCGGGCAGATGTGTTCGGCCTTCTTGCGGTGGTCGCCATCGTGGCCGTCTCGCTCGTGCTGTCGAACGAGTCTTCGCTGCTGTACCGAGGCGGTCTCACGCTGGTGTCGTTGCTGAGTGCCGTCGCCATCGGTACCTCGGTGCACCCCGGTGCGAGGGTGATGCGCGCACTGTTCGGGAACAAGGCCATGGCGGCGATCGGTCGCCGGTCGTACGGCCTGTACATCTGGCACTGGCCGATCTTCGTCGGACCCCTCGGCGGTCGCGCCACGTGGGTGCGCGTCGTGATCGGTATCCCGGCAACGTTCGTGGTGTCGGAACTCTGCTACCGATTGGTCGAGACACCGGTTCGCACGGGATGGCTGCTGCCGCGCCTGCGCCGTCACGCCTGGACGACGGCTGTGGTGTCGTGTGTTGCAGTCGGTGCCCTCGCCATCGGCGTCGTGACCATCAACCCCGCAAACCATGGATCGTTCGACGACCAGTCGGCCGGGGAGGTGCTCCCCGACGACACCGTTGAGCCGGCGATCAGCGACTCGATCCCGACTCCCGTTGATACGGCGCCGCCCAGCACGTCCACTCCAGCCGTGCCGAACACCGACGGTGCCTCAGCGCCTACGTCTGCCCCCGCCCCAACTACCACACTGCCGGCATTGCCCCGCCGGGTGATCGCTGTGGGCGACTCGACAGCCGGAGCATTTGCACGCAATGTTCCACGCGACATCCGCAAGACCTTCCGCTTCGTGGACGGCCAGTTGAGCGGATGCAGTATCAACGACCGCGGTGTGGCAGTTGGGGTGCACAAGACCGGCCGGGACTTCCGCATCTGCAAGAACTGGGCCAATCGGTGGGCGACCAAGGCGACCAAGGCGGCCGCAGAGATTGCCATCGTCGTCATCGGGGCCTGGGATGTGTTCGACATCGACTACGGCAAGAACACCGTGGTGTTCGCCAGCCCTGAGTTCGACGCCACCTTCAAGTCAAACCTGCGGAGAGGTATCGACCTGCTGCTCGCAACGGGTGCCAAGGTCGCCCTGCTGGAGGTGCCGTGCTATCGCCCCCACTTCACGGGCGGGCCTGGCACCTTTGAGTTCCCCGAGCGAGGCGACGACACGCGAACGAGGCATCTGAACGAACTGTTGCGTGACGTGGCTCAGGCCGACCCCGCGAA
>CANIBN010000192.1 GCA_947465505.1 Acidimicrobiales bacterium
AAGCGCGATTGCCGCAACGACGGCGAGTGCGATGCGCGTGGTGGTTGCGAGCCGGTTGATCGGGCCGAGGAATACGTTGCGGGGTTGGAACACCACGGCGGTGTTGCCCCCCGTGGTGGTGGACCAAGCGACCACCTGGGTGCCTCGACCGGGGAGATCGACCTTGGCGAGAGTTCCCGACGGTGCGTCGGTGATGCTGGATGAGAGCGCATCGAGACCGAGGTCGACGAACTGCTTGCCGGTGAGTCGATTGTCCCTGGCGAGTACGATCTCCCCGCTGCCGCTGACCAGCACGGCCTGTCCCCCCGGTCCGAGGGGGGCCTGGTTCAGGGCAAAGAGGACGTCGTGGCCGCTCACCCGAAGGGCGGCTACCCCGACCACTGCTGCGCCGGGTTCGCGCACGGGCGCCGATACGGTGACCGAGGAACGATGCGTGGCGGGGTCGTACACCACCGGACCGACCTTGGTCTGTCCACCGGCGCTTGCTGCGAACCAGTCGGTCTTACCGAAGGATTGGCCGCGGAAATTGCTTGGCGACGCAGCAAGCGTCTGCCCGTCGAGCCCGATGAGCAGCACCGCCTCCACGTCGAACTGCGCTGCGGTTGCTGCGATCGGGGGAGCGGCCGTCCGCCCCCCGCTTCGGAGAAACGCGACGACCTCGGTCGTGGTGCCCAACTGGTCGGCGCGACCAACGACCCCCAGCAGGTATTGCTGGACAGCAGATGCCCCGACGACGGCACGACCTTCGGCCGCCGAGAGTTCTGAGGTCTCCACAGCGCCCTGCCCCGAACGGGACGCAGCGACAGAGATGAGCGCCATCGGCACGATCGCCGCGGCGACGAGCGTTGCACCGATTTTCGTACCCAGACCCCACGTGCGTGGGTCGAGCGACAGTTTCACTGTGTGCCCTCTCGGATTTGCCCCGTGTGTGCTTGCATGTCAGCGCGCAACAACCGCGCGCATCGTAGGCATTCCTAGCCAGTTTTACGAACTCTGTACACTTGCGACGTGACTGCCGTACAAATTGAAACACCGGTATCAACAGAGCGTGCCAAGCGCACGCGCCGGCTCGGGATGCGCTGGAAGCTGCTGATCGCCTTCGGACTCGTCTTCACGGTGTTCTTCGTCGTGCTGGCCATCTGGATCCTCCAGTTCTCCACCAACTCGGCAAACAATCGTCTCCGCTCCACTCTGCGACAGATCAGCGAAGGTGGCGCTCAAGCCATCAGCGGCGAGGAGTTCGCTCAGCTGACCGCAGGAGCGGCAGCACTGAAAGTTGGTGAGACCTATCCCGCCAACGCCGGAGTCCTCGCAGGAAAGGTCACTACCGATCCAGCGCAGTGCGGAGGTGACAAGCCGGTGTTCACCAGCTGTTACCCCTCGTCGGATCTCTACTGGCGTCACATCAACGAGTTGGCAAGTATCCGGCGAACGAACCCCGAGGCCTCGCCCTACACCTACGGCATTGGCGCCGACGGGAAGCTGGTGTTCGTCGGCTCGTGGGGTGGCCTCGGCATCACGGCCGACGGAAAGGTGGGCGAGGGCGATCCCGGAGGTGCCACCTATCTCCTGGGGCTTGAGGCGATTATCGATGCAAAGACGCTCGGCTACTTCAAAGAAGGCCTTGCAGCCACCACGTTCCAACCCGCGTATACCGATGCACTTGGTCGCTGGATTTCGGTGTACACACCCATCAAGGACAAGGCTGGCAAGGTGGTCGGTGCCATCGGCGTCGACTACGAGATCTCCTACGTGAGCAAGGTGAGGAGCGACGTCCAGAAGTCGCTGTATCCGGTGTTTATCGTTGCGTACGTCTTGCTGCTCGGGCTTGTGTTCGTGCTGTCTGGCCAGTTCGCCAAGCGGATCAGTCGGCTCAACAGCGTCACGCGGAAAGTCGCAGAGGGCGACTACGACGTGGACATTAGTTCAAGCGCTGCTGCGATGTTTCCCGACGAGATGACCGAACTCGCTAACTCGTTCCTCACGATGACCAAGAAGGTCGGCGAGCGTGAACGAACCCTGACCCAGACGGTTCAGGTGCTGCGTGTCGAGATCGACGAGGCAAAGCGTAAGGACGCCGTCAGCGAGATCATCGACAGCGACTTCTTCAACGACCTCACGAAGAAGGCCGGCGTCATGCGGGCAAAGGTAAAGGGACTCGAAATAGCTGAGGCCAGTGCAGAACGGTCGAGTAAGGCGGAGGCGGGATCGGGAGATGAGTGACAACGACGATGCACTGGATGATCTGCTCGGCGCGCGCAAACCGCGTCGCAATGCGGGTGACGCCCTCGATGAGATGATTGCGGCAACGAAGTCAACCCGCGACGCCGGTGCTGCCCTTGACGATCTCATCTCGGCCTCGGGTGCCCGGCCGCACGGCACCCCGCCCGAGGACCGCGGAGCCGTTCGTCGCCGGTGGGTGATGGGACTCGCCATTGCAGTGGGCCTGCTGGGCTTCTCGGGTGTGGTCACCGACTCGGTTGCGGTAACCCAACTGGTCGGTAAGAGCAGCCCAACGGCCCTCGCACTGGTGTTCCCGCTCGGCGGCATCGGGCTTGTCCTGATGTCCCTGTTCCAGAGTCGCTTTATCGACCGCTATGCACGCAAGTCCGTTCTGGTGTGGCTCTGCCTTGTCTATGCCGCAGTCTTCGCTGTGGTGCTGGTGCTCTTCGCAACCAACACTCCGACGAAAGTTCCTGCAGCCATTGGCGTCATTCTTGCCGACCAGATGAACTTCATGCTTCCACTGCTCATCTGGACGCTTGCAAGTGATGTCTTCACTGCCGGACAGGCAGTGACGGTCTACCCGGTCATCACCCGGTGGTTGTACGGCGGGATGATTCTTGGGTTCGGTGTTGCCACCGCGATTGGCGTGATCTCCGATCGTTCAGGGTTCTCACCGGCATGGCTGTTGGTGGCACCGCCGGTGTTCCTGCTCGCAGTCGCACTGTTCGTGCCTCGGATTCTTCACGATGCGACACTGTCCGAGGGGCACGGCAAGGAGGAATCAGCCTCTCAATCGGTTAAGGAATCGCTGTCGCTGCTCAAGGACCTCTCGGCATTCAAGTGGATGCTCGGGCTGTCGTTTGCGGTCATGGCCGCAGGAGCAATTATCGAGTTCGGGTTCTTTGACGTCGCCAACAAGACGATCGAGAAGACGGGTTCACTTCAGGCCGTCTACGCGGCGGTGTTCTGTGGCGTGCTCATACTCAGTTGGGGAGTGCAGACCTGGGCTGCGTCACCGCTCATGAACCGGGCGGGTATCGGCAAGGTGCTCCAAATTCTCCCGATTGCCACGCTCGTCGCCGCAGTGGTGATGGTGATCGCCGGCGCAACCGAGCAGATCGCTGTTGCAATTGTTGCGATCGCAATCTGGCGTACGCCGCGCGGCAGCATCGATTTTGTCGGACGACAGGCGGCCATGGCAACCGTTCCCGACAATCAGCGCGCACGATTCTCGAACCTCATTAACGTCGTGCCAGTCGGTGTCGGCTTTATGGTGGTCGCTGGCCCGATCGGCCTCTCGCGACTCGCTGACAACCGCTGGATAGCTCCGGTCGTCGCGGCAGTGTTGGCGCTTCTAGCAGTTGCCGCGGGAATCAAGGTGCTGACGAAGTGGGACGACACGCAACTCTCGTACCGCCTCAAGCGCCGCAAGCGACTCGGCTGAACCCGCCTACGGGAGATCCCGGCGTGGCCTTGGACGATTGGCCTCGCTCCCACAGAGTTCCTCGACCCACGGGATTGTCGGGTCAAGGTTGTAGATGTCGAGCAGGAACGACGCAACGGCGGGTTCGTAGACCTTCGGCTGGAGTTCAGCGACTTCTTCTGCCGTGAGCCCGTCTGGTGGCATCCAAATGATGGTGGTGCGTTCCGTCTCGAGGCCGAGCTCACGCCAGGACGGGCCGTGCACGGGCTCTTGATACTCAATCGGGAGCGGGATCCAACCAGCCGGTAGCAGGACCGGAAGCGAGTAGTCGGCTGCTTCGGCAAATGATCCAAGCCAGCCTTGATCGATACGGCGTGTCACCTGTGCTCGCTGCGACGGGATGAGCCACAAGTTGAAGCGCTTGTCGCGGAACATTGTCCGTCGAAATGGCTTCTCGACACTTCCAAACTTGATGGTGTGCGTTCGCCGGATGAGGTTGATGTCCGAGAGGTGGTAGGAGGCAGTGGCCCCATTGATGGAGTAGAACCACTGTGCAACGACTAGGCCTTCGCGCTCAGCGGGAAGGCTGGCGTCCCGCCGGATCTCGTCCGGCACGAATGGCCGGTGTGGGAAGTTCTCGATCTGCATCCGGCACATTTCCTCGACGAAGCGAAGGTTCCTGCCACCGGCCACCTCAAACATCTCGACCACCTCGCCGGTATCGGCGACGTCGGTCAGGAGCGGTACCCCGTCCTCAATAGTGCTCATAGGTCCCCTAGCAGTTGTGCGGCACGCGCCGGTATTCGATTGCTACGTGAGTGCAGTGTGATGTGCCAGCGGGGAGCCCCGCCGAGCCCAGCGAGGCCACCAGCCAGTTCCTCGACGAATCCT
>CANIBN010000193.1 GCA_947465505.1 Acidimicrobiales bacterium
CGTGGCGCTTCGTGAAGGCCACGTGCTCGGCAACTGCGCGGATTCGGTCGGGGTCAGCGACGGACGTACCGCCGTACTTTTGGACGATCAGAGCCACGGTTCATGGAGGCTATCGGGGGTTTTCAGTGCGAATGACCGTGCGTGTGGCCGTGATCCCGGCCGTCGGAGTGGCCGTGCCCGTGCGCGTGATCCGGCTCGCGGTTCGTGGCCTCGAACGTGATCGGGCGCACACCCTTCTGCCGGGCCGCCAGTCCACGCCGGGTGAGGTGACGCATGTGCGCCGCCGTCTCGTTCACCGCAGCCCGGTGCATCATCTGGTCGAGGTCGGCCCACGGCCGGTTCCACTCGAGCGACTTCGCCAGTTCCCACAGTGTCTTGGGCCCCGTGGCGAGCGACATCACCAGCGCGGCCAGGTGCGCCTCGTGATGGGCGATGATCTCGCGCACCCGGGTACCGAGATGATCAAAGCGGTGCTCGTGTGCCGGCAGCACCGTGGTGATGTCGGGTTGGTCCACCTTCAGCAGCGAGGCGAGGAAGTCGCCGAGGGGATCGCCGTTGCGGTCCCCACGGGACATCCCGATGTGCGGCGTGATGGACGGCAGCACGTGGTCGCCAGCGAGCAGCATCCCGTGGTCGAGCATCTTGAAGCAGGTGTGGCCTGGCGAGTGACCGGGCGTCCACAGCGCCTCCACCTGCCAGCCGGGCACGTCCACCCGCTCGCCGTCGGCGAGCTCCCGGTTCGGGACGATCATGGGCGGGCGCGGCCCCTTGCTGCTGGCCCGCTTGCGGATGACGATCTCGTCCTCGGCGGCACCCGCGTCGAGCAGCATCATCGCCACCTCGTCCACAAACTCCTTCTCGGCCTTCTCCACGCTCATCTTCGGCAGCATGGCTGCGTCCTTGGGGTGCATGGCGATCCACGCCCCCGACGCCTCGTGCACGCGGCCGGACAGCCCGTGATGGTCGGGGTGCATGTGGGTAACGAGCACGCCGTAGATGTCGGCAGCCCGGAATCCCGCCTCGCCCAGGCCCGCCACGAGGCTGTTCCAGCTTGACTCGTCGTCCCATCCCGAGTCGATGAGCACCGGCCCCCGGTCGGTTTCGAAGGCGTAGACGTTGGTGTGGCCGAGGGGGTTATTGGGGATCGGCACCGGAATGGCCCACAGCCCGGGCACCACCCGCTCCACGGGAGGCGTGGGGATGGTGCTGCGGGGAATCTCCATGCCCCCATGATGGCCGGTAACCTCCAACGCTCGTGGGTACTGCCAAGCGCGAACGCAAGAAGGCCAACCGTCAACTCCGTCTCGAGCAGCTCGAGAAGCAGCGACGTCAGCAGAAGGCCAAGCGCCGCGGCCTGCAGATCGGCATTGCCGTTCCGCTGCTCGTCGGCATCCTCGTCCTCATCGTGTGGGCGGTGAACTCGGGGGGCGACAAGAAGTCGTCGGCGAGCACCACGACCGTCGCCGCTGTCGACACCACGGACGTCACCGACACCGCCGTCGACAGCACGGTTCCGGAATCAACGGTGGCCCCGCTCGACTGCCCGAAGGAGGACGGCTCGTCCGTTCACGAGGGAGAGTTCCCCGCTGCACCGTCGCTGTGCATCGACAACACCAAGGTGTACGTGGCCACCGTGACCACCAACAAGGGTGAGTTCACGGTCGAGCTCGATCCGGGCATCGCCCCGAACACGGTGAACAACTTCGTGTACCTCGCCCGCTACCACTACTTCGACGGCACCAAGTGCCACCGCATCATCCCCGGCTTCGTGGTGCAGTGCGGCGATCCCACCGCAACGGGAAGTGGCGGCCCCGGCTACAGCTTCGCCGACGAACTGCCCACGGCTGGCTCGTACAAGCTCGGGTCGCTCGCCATGGCCAACAGCGGGCCGGACACCAACGGCAGCCAGTTCTTCATCATCACCGGCCCGAACGGTGTGGGGCTCAAGCCGCTGTACTCGCTGTTCGGTCAGGTCACGGCAGGATTCGACACCACGGTGAAGGCCATGGAGGCCGAGGGTTCCGAAGGTGCCGGAACGCCCAAGTCCGACGTCATCATCGAGAAGGTCGTGGTGAGCGTGAAGCCCGGGGCGACAGCAACGGTCACCACCACCACGGCAGCGCCCACCGAGACCACCGCTCCGGCTACCACCGCCGCCAACTGATCACCCCCAGGTTCCCGGTTGGGCAAGCAGCGGGTCAGCCGGGGAGTTCTCCGCTGACCTCGAGGCCCTCACCGAATCGAGCCCATGCGCCGTTGACGCGCATCAGCGCGGTGCCCGACGGCAGGACCGCGGTGGCGAAGTTGGCCGACAGCTGACGTGCGCGGTGGAGCCGGTCGAATGACCAGGTCTCTGCCTCGTGCACCACGGCGAGCGGGGCGACTAGCCCGAGGCCCAGCCCGAACGCACCGCCGCGGGGATCCGTCATCGGGTCGCAGATCGCTGCAGCGCTCGCACCCGACGCGGCCACCACGCCCCGTTCGGATGCTGCGACGATGGCAGCCCACACCGTGGTGTCCTTCATGCTCGACCGCAGGTGCAGCGGCGAGTCACCGACGAGGTAGACGAACGACGCCTGGTCGATCACTGCGGCGTTGGCCGCATCGTTGGCGTCGCTGCGGGTGAGCACCATGAGGGGGCGCACCGTGGCGCCGAACGTGGCGAACCAAGCGGCCGCCTCGTCGACAGCGCGCTGCGGTTCCTCGAACGCATCGGCGGTGGGCAGGACCACGACCTCCGAGCCACCGGACAGACCGAGCAGTCGCTCGGTGACCTCACGGTTCGCCCCGACCGCCTCGAACCCCTTGCCGCCGAACAGTGCTACAACGCCCATCGAATCCTCCGTGTCGGCTTCACCTTGCCGCTGACAGTTTGTACAAACAAGTTGCCAGCAGAAGTTACCCGTGGGTAGTTTCGCTGGATGGAACGCTCGTCGACCCTTCGCTCCATCGGAATCTGCGGCTCAGGCATCATGGGCAGTGGCCTTGCTGAGGTGACTGCACGTGCCGGTTACTCGGTAACAGTTCGCTCCCGGACCCAGATCGGCGCAGACGAACTCGTTGCCGCCGTGGCCAAGTCGCTCGACCGCCACGTGAAGAAGGCGACCATGACGGCTGAGGAGCGCGACGAGGTGCTCGGTCGCATCGTCACCACCACCGACATCGCCAAGGTTGCGATGAACGACCTCGTCATCGAGTCGATCGTGGAGGACCTCGCCACCAAGCGCCAGTTGTTCGCCGAGCTCGGTGCGCAGGCGCCCGAGCACACCATCCTCGCCACCAACACCTCAACGCTCCCTGTTGTCGAGATGGCCATGGCGTCCGGCCGTCCCGATCGCGTATGCGGCATCCACTTCTTCAACCCGGCCCCGCTGATGCGGCTCGTCGAGATCATCCGACCCATCACCGCAAGCGACGAGACCATCGCTGCTGCGCACGAGTTCACCGATGCCTGCGGCAAGGACGCCATCGACGTGGTGGACCGCGCGGGCTTCGTGGTGAACGCCCTGCTCTTCCCGTACCTCAACCGTGCAGTGCGCATGCTCGAGCAGCAGACCGCCAGCATGGAGGACATCGACACGGGGATGAAGGGCGGCTGCAACTTCCCGATGGGCCCCTTCGAGCTGCTCGACCTGGTGGGCCTCGATACGTCGGTGTCCATCCTCGAGGCACTCCACGCCGAGACCCGTGAGCAGTCCGACTCACCCGCCCCGTCGCTGCGCCGCCTCGTAGAGGCCGGTCACCTCGGCCGCAAGACCGGCCGCGGGTTCTACGAATACCCGAAGAAGTAGGCACACTCGTTGGCGTGAACCGCCGGCACCGCTCCACAGGGTCGACCACGACCTGGGACACCGTTCCCGCGGACCCGGGCCCGTGCCGCTGGCACCTGCCCGAGGCAGATGTCGCCGACGAGGACGATCTCGTTGCGCTCGGCGCGGACCTCGAGCCGTCCACGCTCATCACCGCGTACTGCCACGGACTGTTCCCCATGCCGGTGTCCAAGCGCGAGATCGGCTGGTTCTCCCCCAATCCACGCGGCATCATCCCGGTGGACGGACTGCGGGTGTCACGCTCGCTGCGCCAGAGCATGAAGCGCTACACGGTGACCGTCGACCAGTCGTTCCGTGAGGTGATGACGGCGTGTGGGAATCCCGACAGGCCGCACGGCTGGATCAACGGACAGTTCATCGACGCGTACACACACTTGCACGAACTCGGCTGGGCCCACAGTGTCGAGTGCCGTGGTGACGATGGCGAACTGGTGGGCGGCCTCTACGGTGTGCGCATCAACCGCTTCTTCGCCGGGGAATCGATGTTCTCTACGCAACGCGACGCGTCCAAGGTTGCCCTAGTGCACCTCGTGGACCTGCTGCTCGCCTCGGGTACCGAGCTGCTCGACGTGCAGTGGCACACCGAACACCTCGACTCGCTCGGCGCCATCGCGATCCCGCGGCACGACTATCTGCAGCGCCTTGCACATGCCGTGGGGACACTGCGATGACGCA
>CANIBN010000194.1 GCA_947465505.1 Acidimicrobiales bacterium
GTCGGATTCGTCGATCAGGACTTCGCCTTCGAGTTGGTGCCACTGGCGCTGATGAAGGACAACCCGAGCGGCCTCGATCTGGCGACGCCGTCGATCGCGTTCCGGGTGGACGACCTCGCCGCCACCCGTGCCGCGCTCGTCGCCAAGGGAGTGCAAGCGACTGAACTGGGCGAACACGGAGGCATCGCTTCCTTCGCCTTCCCTGACAACGAGGGTCGCTGGTTCGCAGTCATCCGGGCGTGAGCCGAAGGCCTGGGGTGATGTGGCATCACGACCCCCCAGTAGGCTGTCGGCTGAGGTCGACCGTTCTGTTGCGCCTGGTTTCGCGCAACGTTTCGGTCCATCCCCGCCGGGTTAGCTCAGTTGGCAGAGCACTTGACTTGTAATCATGTGGTCGCGAGTTCGATTCTCGCACCCGGCTCCACGCGACGAAGTCGCCCCCAGTCGGCCCGACAGAATCGGGAGGAGCGCAGCGACGGATCTCGCACCCGGCTCCACGCCACGAACTGGGTAGGCGGAATGCCCGTTTCGGCACCCTGGCTACACAGTTCGAGGTGGGTAGCCGCTTGGGTTGCGTCGTCGATCCCGGCGCGCGGAACGGGCCCGTTCGGCCGACACGAAATTTCCAGCGGGAAATTTCGCACGCCCAGTCGATGCCTACATGACTCAGGGAACTGTGCACACAGACGACAGTTTTCTGCCCTCCGTATAAATACTTCGTGTCGCCGCCCGGCAGGAAGCCCCGCACGATGCGCGTGCCCGCCGAGACAAGGAACCGTCTCTGCCGAGTGCCGACCGGCGGGGAGCGCTGCAGGACTCGAGGTTTCGTAACACATTAATGCTGTGTGGAGTTTCACCGAGCAGCGTCCAAACATGGTGTACAACACGACGCCGCGCTGCATGCCGTCGAACATGCGCTCGCCGTCATTGATGTTGGGGACGACTTGGCGCCGTACCGCACGCTCGTACTCGGGCCCGATCACTCCGGCAACATGCTCGAGGTGGTCGTGCTCCATTTCGACGGCGGACGTGACATGGTGATCCACGCCATACCTGTGCGCACCCTGTACCAAAGCCTCTTGCCCAACCACGGAGACCCGACATGACGAAGAAGTCGAGCCCCGTCGTGGGCAGATCACGCGGCCAAGCCGTCACCGAGGCTGATATCGAATTGATGAATGCCGAGGCGGAGGTCGGCTACGACGTCACCGTGGCAAAGTCGCGCGGTGGTAGGCCAACCATCGGATCCGGCCCCGGAACAGTCGTGCCGGTCAGGCTCGATCCCGAACTGCGGGCTGCTCTCGATGCTCGCGCAAGCGCCGACCATCGCACCGCCAGCGAGGTTATTCGTGAGGCACTCCGACAGTTCCTTCAAACGGCCTGAGGCCGCGTAGTTACGCCGCTCAGTTCACCGTGCCGAACACGCGGCCTGCATGCAGCGTGTCGGCGTACTCCTCAAGCCGGGCGATCTTGCCTCCGCGGCACGTGTACACCCAGCAGTACTCGTTCACGTACTGAGCACCCTTGAGCGTGGTGGCACTCAACCGCTGCTGCACCACTGCGGTATCACCCTCCACGATCATCTTGTGCACGTCACGACGGATCGTCGACGGATCGAACAGGGTGCCCGACACGCCACCACCGAGAGCCTTCGCCACCGCCTCGCGCCCCTCGAACGGG
Organism: Acidimicrobiales bacterium; assembly: GCA_947465505.1. Classification (GTDB taxonomy): domain Bacteria; phylum Actinomycetota; class Acidimicrobiia; order Acidimicrobiales; family Ilumatobacteraceae; genus WLJO01. The sequence continues at coordinate 1,681 of CANIBN010000194.1, forward strand.
CCGAACGACGACGACTGCGGCAGCAGCCACACGGCGTCGTCCGCCAGGGCTGCGGTGATGCCTGCAAGATCACCGGCCGAACGGGCGGCGAGGAACTGCTTGACGAGTGCGCGGGTTGCTTCGGTGTCCATCCCCGAGTTCTACACGACCCGAGCACGCCTCGCGGCGGCGATGCCAACGCAGACTCCGACGCAGGCGTAGACAAGGGGCTGCCTAACCTGACTCCGTGACCATCCGCCGCGCCGTCGTGGAAGACGCCCCTGCAATGGCGCGAACCGCCCGCCGCGCCATCGCCGGCACCGAGGGCGTGACCTACGGCGCCGCTCAGGTGCGTGAGTGGTCGGCATCGGTCGGGCACTGGTGGAGGCGGTGGAACGCGAGGCCGCAGTCAGAGGTCACGGGGCGCTGTGGGCCGACGCGTCCGTTCCCGCCCTGGCGATGCTGCAGCGTTGCGGCTTCACGTTCGTGCGTGCGAACTCGAAGTCCCTTCGCGGAGTGGCGTTCGACAATGCGTGGCTCGTGAAGGCGTTGCGCAGCTAGCGGCGGCGCAACGCCCAGACGTCAGGCGCTTGGGACTCAGACGGTCGGGGCAACCTTGCGGCGGCGCGTGTACCAGGCGACGGCTGCGCCGAACACGGCGAGACCGATACCGAACGGAAGCAGCGGCGTGGAGCGGCCACCCGTCTCGGGAAGCGTGCAATCCGGGAGCGACACCGTGTCGCCCTGGTGATAGATCTCACCGCTCACGCGCGCTCCATGAGCCACTCGCGCCGGTCCGCCGGCTGAGAAGTAGTCACCGATCGCCCCCTTCGGGCCGGTGTCACCCTCCGGACCCTGTGGTCCGCTCAAGCCGGTGTCGCCTGCCGGACCGATCAGCCCCGACGGACCCTGGACGTAGTACTGGCAACCAGTCCCTGCGGGGCACGGCGCCCTGCCGGCCGGGTGTGCGCGGCGGGGTGCGCCCTGAATCGGTGCTCCCGTGTCACCCTGCGGGCCAGTTTGCCCCTGAACCCCCTTGAATCCGGTCTCGCCCTTCGCACCCGTCGGACCAGCAGCACCGGGCGAACCGTTCGCGGTGACGACGCACAGGAGAGGCAAGGTGGAGCAATCCGGCGCCAGACCGCTCACATGCACGGCGCGTGGCAATCCATTGATCGCGTACCCAGGGTCGCCCTTCGGCCCTGTTGCTCCCGTGTCGCCCTTCGCCCCCTCGTCGCCGAAGGGGCCGGTCTGGCCCTTCGGGCCTGTATCGCCCTGGGCGCCGGTGGCCGGGGCCAGGCAGAGCACTGCACGCGGCGCAGACGATGCGGCCATCGCCTGCGGCGCAGCGAATGCGCAGGACCCAGCAGCCACAGCGCTGAGAACAATCAGTGAACGAATCCGAAGCATGAACTCCCCCAAACCACCCGTATGCCTCGGGAAACCGTAGTTGCAGGGTCGGAGACCGTGGGGGATCAGTACCTACGGCAAGCGAGAGCGCTCGGGTCAGCGGTGGCGGGCGACCTCGTAAACGGCCAGTGCAGCCGCCGCCGACACGTTGAGCGACGACAGTCGCCCACGCATCGGGATGTGCACGATCACGTCGCAACGCTCCCGCACGAGGCGCGAAAGCCCCGCTCCCTCGGCGCCGAGAACGAGGCAGATGCCCTCGGCCGCCAGATCGCCGAGTTCGAAGAGGTTCTTGTCGCCACCGTCGTCGAGACCCACTACCCAGATGCCCGCATCGCGCATGCGCTGGAGCGCATTCGGCAGACCGGCAACGAGCGACATCGGCACGTGCTCCACCGCACCAGCCGCAGCCTTGGCCACGGTGGGGGTGACGTGCACGGCGCGGTGACGCGGCAGCACCACACCCGACACTCCGGCACCGTCTGCGCTGCGCAGGATCGCGCCGAGGTTGCCCGGGTCGGTGACGCCATCAACCGCAACGATGAACGGCACCTTGCCGGGCCTGCGCTTGATGAGTTCATCAAAGGGTGTCTCGGGAAGCGGCGCAGCCCAGGCGATGATGCCCTGCGGTGCCTCGCTGCGGGCCGCCATGTCGAGCCGCTTGCGGTTCACATCGGTGATCTGCACGCGCTGATTGCGAGCAAGGTCGACGATGTCACCAACTACCTCGGACTCCTCCAGCTCGGTAGCGATCCACAGTTCGCGCACCTTGCGTCGACCTGCGATCAACAACTCGCGTACGGCCTGACGACCCTCGACCTGCTCGCCGCCGAGGTTCTTTTCCGCTTTGGGAGCCGGTGCACCGTCACGACGAACGGCACCCGTACGCGCAGCGCCACCACCGACACCACGCTTTGCGCTGCCCGAGCCGCCGAACCGATCGCGGCTGTCGGGACGACCGCTGCGGCTACCACCGCCACGGCCCGCACCCGCGCCTGCACCGCGGCTCGCGCCACCGCCGCGACCTGCTCCACCACTTGTTCCTGGACGTCGTCCGCTGGCCATCGTTATCCCTTCACCAACACGGCAACCGCAAAGCATGCGATGCCCTCGCGGCGCCCAAGCGCGCCCAATCCCTCGGCCCGGCGGCCCTTCACGCTCACCGGCGCGCCAACGGCGTCCGACAGGCGCTGCTGCATCGCGTCGCGCAACGGCGCCAGTTTCGGCGCCTCGCAGATCACCGAGCAATCAACGTTGCCGATGCTCCAGCCGTCAGCCTGTACGAGACCGGCGACGTGTCGCAGCATCTCGATCGAATCTGCACCAGCCCACTTCGGATCCGTGTCCGGGAAGTGCTGGCCGATGTCACCGAGGCCCGCAGCACCGAGCAGTGCGTCAGCACA
>CANIBN010000195.1 GCA_947465505.1 Acidimicrobiales bacterium
CACCGGGTGCTCAAGCCCGAGGCCCCGCTCGTCATCTCCACGGCTCACCCGGCATCGGCGATCGTTGGTGGTGACTCCTCTGCGGCGCCCCGACGCTACGGCACGGGTGTGCGCGGGATCGGAGACTGGTACATGTTGCTGTACCGCGCCAACTTCCGCATCGACAGCCTGCAGGAACTGTTCGCTATCGATCGACCGAACGACACGGCGCCATCAACCCTGATGATCCGTGCACGCAAACTCGGCGTGTAACTAGGCGCCCTGCTCCGACGCCCACCACGCGTCGAGCCGACGCAACACCTCGTCGCGGCCGAGCACCCCGTCCTCGAGACGTAGTTCGAGCAGGAAATCCATCGCCTTGCCCACCACCGGACCGGGCGCGATGCCGAGATGGGTGATGACCTCGTTGCCGTTCAATTCGGGGCGAATCTTGTCGATGGCCTCCTGCTCGGCCAGTTCGGCAATACGCACCTCGAGGTCGTCCATGCGCTTGGAGAGCATGACTGCCTTGCGTTCGTCGCGCGTGGTGCAGTCGCAGCGTGTCAACACGTTCAGCTCAGCGAGCAACTCGCCCGCATCACGCACGTAACGCCGCACCGCTGCATCCGTCCAACCCATCTTGTACGTATGGAATCGCAGGTGCAGCTCGACAAGCTTGGTTACCTGTTCCACGTCCTCATTGGAATAGCGCAGCGCCTGCATACGGTCACGCGTCATCCGAGCGCCCACCACTTCGTGATGGTGGAACGAGACACCCTTGCCCTTGCGGTAGGAGCGCGTCTTGGGCTTGCCGATGTCGTGGAAGAACGCTGCGAGCCGCGTGCGACGGAAATCGAACGAGGGATGGGCGTCGCGCCGCACGTTCTCGACCACAGCGATGGTATGGGTGAGCACATCTTTGTGACGGTGGATGGGATCCTGCTCGAGGCGAAGGCCGGACAGTTCGGGAAGGAACTCATCTGCCAACCCGGTGTCGACCAGGAACCACAGCCCGGTTGACGGGTGCTCGAGCGTGATGAGTTTGTCGAACTCGTCACGAATGCGCTCGCCGGACACGATCTCGATACGACCGTGCATCTGACGCACTGCGTCCACCAACGCCGCGTCGGGAACCAATTGGTATCCAGCAATGAAGCGGGCCGCTCGCATCATGCGCAGTGGGTCGTCACTGAAACTGATCTCGGGAGACAGTGGAGTGCGGAGTGTCTTGGTGAGCAGATCGGCTGCACCGCCGAACGGGTCCACGAGAGTGGGTGAGGCGCTCGTGATCTCGAGTGCCATAGCGTTCACCGTGAAGTCCCGGCGAGAGAGATCCATCTCGATGTCGTCGGAGAACGTCACCTCTGGCTTGCGCGACTCGGGTGTGTAGCTCTCGCCGCGATGTGTGGTGATCTCGTAGGTGCGCTCGCCCTTGCGCGCGCCGATCGTGCCGAACTTCTCGCCCTGGTTCCACACGGCGTCCGCCCAGCCCTTGAGCAGTCGCTTGATCTCGTCAGGCCGGGCGCCAGTGGTGAGGTCGAAGTCGCCACCCGTGAAGCGGTCGAGCAACAGATCGCGCACCATGCCGCCGACGATGTAGAGACGGTGACCGGCTGCAGCGAAACGGTCTGCGAGGGGCTGTAGCTCCGCGAGGACAGGGGCGAAGCGCTCGGGAAACATGGTCCGTGCAGGCTACTGCTGCGTCAGAGCAGCCCGTGCTCCTGCCAGAACTCGCGCACCCCATTGTTGACATGCTCACCCGGACCGCCCGACGTGGGTGCCTCTGGCTGATAGGTACGCCCGAGCATCGCCGACATCGTGGCCGCCGAGGACATCCGCAGCGCATCGAGGTCGTAGCCGCCCTCGAGCACCACCAACCGACGGCCGGCGGGGACGAACTGCAGCAACCGTTCGTTGATGAGTTGGTAGTCGCCCGCCGAGAGCCCGAGTTCGGTGATGGGATCGTTCCGGTGCGCGTCGAAGCCTGCAGAGATGATGAGCCAGGTGGGCTTGAAGTTGCGGGCCACGTCGGCCACCACACCATCTATCGCAGCGAGGTAGTGATCACCCGTGGCGAACAGCGGCATGGGCAGGTTGAGCGTGGTGCCTAATCCGTCACCCTCACCCACCTCGCGGACGGATCCGGATCCGGGATACAGCGGCCACTGGTGGAACGACACGTACAGCACACGCGGGTCGGCAAAGAAGACGTCCTGGGTGCCGTTGCCGTGGTGCGCGTCGTAGTCGACGATCATCACGCGCTCGCCCTGCGCAGCGAGATGTGCCGCCGCAACGGCCACGTTGGAGATGATGCAGAACCCCATCGACTGCCGGACCGTTGCGTGGTGTCCGGGCGGACGAACGGCACAGAACGCCGCCGAGGCACCGGCTTCCCCTCGCTGCAGTGCCTCAATCGCTGCAAGTCCTGCACCAGCCGCGAGCGTTGCCGCGTTCCAGGAGGCTTCGACCACCCGTGTGTCGGCATCGAGCTTTCCACCACCCGCTGCACAGAACTGCTCGATGTGGTCGAGGTATGCGGCCGGGTGAACACGGAGCAGTTCGTCCCGAGTGGCATGACGCGGTTCGAGTGCCACGAGTGCGTCGGCAACGTTTGCGTCACGGGCCCCATCGATCACAGCGCCAAGTCGCGCTGGCCGCTCGGGGTGTTCACGCCCAGAGATGTGATCGAGATACGCCGTGTGGGTGGAGAACAGGACCGTCACGTCAACAAACCTAACCCCGAAGCGACAGCGGGTCAGGCCCGTGGCGGACGTTTCCTGCTGAGCGTGGTGCGGTCGGTCTGTGACGACGGGTCGACCAGCATGTCGTCGACGTCGTCGATGGGCAGGCCAGCCATCTTGCGACGCTCGAGTTCGGCGGTCTCCTCCTTGCGAAGCTTTCGACGGAAGTGCTGCACCCACCACGACAGCAACACAAGTCCAGCAGCGAAGGTGAAGGCAATGCCGAGGCCCGCAAATCGACCCACCCGAACATTGAGTACTGCGGGCTTGCTCACCACCGTCTTGGTGCCAGGGGCGAGCAACTGCGCCGTGACCGGGAAACGGCCCGAGCTGAGCGCCTTCACGGAAATGTTCACGAACTCGGTAACACCGGGCTCTACGGTGACCACCTTGTTCTCGGCCGGCACGCGCAGCTTGCCGCTCACCAGACGCACCGTCACAGTGACCGCGACGTCGTTGGTGTTCTGGATGGTGAGGGGAATATTGGCGTTCCGATCGCCGAGGTTGACGGCCTTCGGTGCCTGGAGCAGCACCTTGTTCTGCACGTCGAGCACGGCCGCTCTCAACTGCGTCTCATAGGCCGCTCGGTCGTCGTCCGCCAGTCGGGTGTCGAGCAACACGTCGGCGCGAATCGCCCAGTCGACCCGTCGCTGATCGCTCGACGGCAGGATTGCCGCCGTGGCGGTAACCGTCTTCAACAACTTGGCGCGGCGCGCATGGGCTGCGCTGAAGTCGGTTACGGGCGGAAGTGAATCGTCGGGGGCAGGAATGGTGCCGACACCAACTTGCTCGATGTCAGACGCCTGAAGACTCTCGCTCCCTGCAAGCAGGTCGGTCAACGCACTGAGCACAGCCGGGTTCGCTGTACTGAGATTGGGCATCAGCACCACTGCCGGTCGGGACTCGCCCTGCTTGGAGCGCAGGAGTTCTACCGCGATGGTCTGTGCTGATCGAACAGGATCACTGCTGGCGGCTGCGAGTTGCCGCTCGATATCCGACGGTACGAGCACTGGTTGCCCCGCCCCGTTGTCCACGGTGGCGGCAATGGCGGCTTGGTCCGTTGCTGCACCTGCCGCTTGGATGACGACAGCAGCGCCGAGGTTGCGCACCAACCGCGCTCCGGCCGGAGTAAGCGGCTCGGTGGATACCCAGATGCGACGATCCGGAAGTCGACGCAGGGCGTTGCTCAACGTGTCTTCACCGAGGCGCAACTGCGACGTGAAGTCGCTTGAGGCGTCGCCGTTCGCTGCGGCGCTGGGGTCAATATGGAGATAGGGAGCCGACAGCAGCCGCTGACGACCGAATGCCTTCGCCAACGCGTCGATGACTTCGCGATCGCTCGCCGCTGCAGAACGCAACAGGCTGTCCACCAACTCCGGCCGAATCGATACAGCAACCGGTACGACTGCACTCGCCAAGAAGGACGTGAGGGCGCGTACCGAGGCGCGCGTGCTATCCGAGATGCTCGTTGAACCATCGGGCTGGATACTGAGCGGGGCGTCGACGTTGACGACCAACGTGACGGGGACCGGACTGGTCTGCTGGTCGCGGCCGCGAACGATCGGCAGGGTGAGCGACCCAAGGGACGGCACGGTGATGCGGAGGGTGTACGTGCCCGCCTTTGCCAGAGTGAGCAGGCTGTCGTTGTTATTCGCCGTCTCGGTGGGGACCGAGAGTCCGACCACGCCGTCGTTCTCGGTAATCGATG
>CANIBN010000196.1 GCA_947465505.1 Acidimicrobiales bacterium
CACTGGAGGTATTCCTTCGACTGAGTGGCGTTCATTCGTGCCGGATTCCAGCCATTGAGGCACTCCACGCGGACGAGCTCGAAGGGCATTTGACCGGCAACGAGGAATCCGGAGTCGATCCGTTCCTGCATGCAGGTCGCTGACGCCCTGGCGAGCCGGAAGTACGCCTCGTTCGACAGCCGCGTGATGGACGGCTCGAAACGACTCCCCCTCCAACCGCATTCGGGGACAAGGAACGACCCGTCGACCAACTCACGCGGGAACGCACCATTCGCGATTCCCTGCTCCATACACGTCCGGGCGAGATCGAACGTGGGCGATGCGAGGCATTCGGTGTACCGGCCGTAGTCGTCCACCGTGCCGGGCTGACCGGCGGGACCGAGCGCACCCGTTGCGCCCGTCGCCGTCCCCTCAGGCCCGTCTGTCGGATCGACCGCGCCACCGCGCAACAGCGCCACCAACGCGCTGAGGTCGTCCGCCGTTGTCTGGGCAACCTGCGCCGTACCGTTCGCCAGCACCCCAAGCAGCAGGGAGACGACGGTGTTGGACGGGTGCACGTACCACTGTCCGCCGATGTTGTGGACCGCTACACCAATCCCCTGCAGTCCATCGAGAGCTCGTCGGAGGTCGTCGAAGAGCAACACTGCCCGGATCACTGCGGGGGCCACGCCGAGCCGCGTCAGTTCCGGCACCAGGGCATCGCGCGTGTCTGCGGTCTGACCGAGACATTCACGGGTGTCGGCCTGACCGTACGCGGTGAAGATCCCGCAATTGTCCCGAACGGCCACATTGAGTTGATTCGACTTGATGACCGACTGCAATCCGGAGAACGTGACTACCGAGTTGTTTCCCTTGGTCGTGGCGACGAATTGTGGATCGGAGAGTCGAAGGTTGAGACCCTCACGCCGGACCACCTCGTCGAGCGCCTGCTGCGTTCCGTCGAGAAACCATGGCGCCACCCGCTGAAGCACCTCGGCGTCGACGGGGTCGAGCACGGCGATGAGGTCCTTGATCGAGAACCGGCCGACTGCGGACAGCAGGCGACTCACGGCGTCAATAGGCGTGGGAGACCCGATCGCGATGGAGCGTTCGGTGGCGGGCCACGACAACTGCCGTGTCGAGTGCGAGCGGAGGTTCTCCGCAAGGGTGTGCCACACGCTCACGAACCAGCGTGCCCCCCGTCGTACCGCAGCGACACGGAACTCAACCAGACGCGGCGAGGCGCCGAGCGGGTTGTAGCCGGCGAAGGTCACAGCGGAGGCGACAGATCCGCGCACGGGAAGTGCAGCGATGTCGGGTGCAACAAACTCCGCCGTCAGACCGTCAGTTGCCAGCTCGATTGCTGCGCCACGGAGGGCATCCACATCTGCGGTCGGCGGCAATACCTGGAGCCGGCGCCCGTCGATGAAGGCCTGCTTCATCGCATCGAGCCAGACCTCGCGCTCTGACGGGAGCAACACCTCGAGTACGCCGAGCAGATCAGCGGAGTTCGCGCTCTGGACGAACTGCTCGATGACAGCCTCGGGTGTTCGTTCGCCGCCCGGACTGGCCGAACCCAGCATGTTGGTGAGCGCAAACACACCGGCACCGATCAGCGCAGCGACCACCACAACGCCGATGGTCACCTTTCGCCAGCGAGGCCTGGGAGGGGCAACGACCGTTACCGGCTGCGGGGGCAGTGCCCGTGTAGCCGATGGAATTGGCGACTGCGGAGGTGACTGCGGAGGTGCGGGCCGAACACCGGCAGGTGGGAGTGGGGTCCGTCCGGGTTTGCGCTTGAACACTGCGGCGATGGTAGTGGTGAGCATTGCGGCGTTCGGTGCAGCCCGGATACCCACTCCGGATACCCACTGGGGAATAGGACGACCGCGAATTGGTTGTACTGAGCATGCATGTCGCTATCACCGGGGCAACCGGTCTCATCGGTACTCCCCTAGTCGCTCGGCTCCGCGCCGACGGTCACACCGTCACACGAATCGTGCGCAAGGCCGCCGAGCACGGTGATCGCGTGTGGGACCCAACTGCGTCTGCGCTCGATCCGTCACTAGTCGACGGCATCGACTCGGTGGTCCACCTCGCCGGCGCCGGCATCGGCGATCACCGCTGGACGCCTGCCTACAAGGACCTCATCCGCACGAGCAGGACGCACAGCACCGAACTGCTGTCGAAGGCCATTGCTCAGTCTTCATCAGGACCCAAGGTGCTGCTGTCGGGATCGGCAATCGGCATCTACGGCGATCGCGGGGACGAGGCACTCGACGAGTCCAGTTCGCTCGGGCATGGCTATCTGGCGGACGTGTGCCGCGACTGGGAGCACGCAACAGTCGCAGCCGAGTCTGCCGGGGTTCGCGTGGCGCACCTGCGTACGGGCATTGTGCTGACGCCTGCAGGTGGTGCGCTGAAGAAGCTGCTCCCGCTCTTCCGCCTCGGACTGGGTGGGCGCTTCGGAAATGGCCGCCAGTGGCAGTCGTGGATCTCCATCGACGACGAAGTGAGCGCGATCTCGTCACTCCTCACGTCCGACGTCCGCGGTGCGGTGAACCTCACTGCCCCGAACCCGGTCACGAACACCGAGTTCACCCGCGTGCTCGGTCGGGTACTCCAGCGTCCGGCGCTGTTCCCCGTACCCGCCTTCGGGCCACGACTCGTCGTCGGCCGCGAGTTGGCCGACAACCTGCTGTTCACCGGACAACGCGTCGCCCCCATGGCCCTGACGAACTCGGGCTTCCATTTCCAACACGCCACCCTCGAGCCTGCGCTGCGACACCTGCTCCGACGCGGCTAGCAGGACACGCGTCCTGCACGTTCCGTGGTTACCTACGGGTAGTCGGCCACGGAACGTGCGCTTTGTTCGGATGTGGGATAACTTCTATTTCGTCGATCGCGCTGTCCACCCGGCGCTGAGCGACCGGTGGGGCGGGAAGCCACCCTCCCGCCCCACCACCTGAACATTGTCCCGCTGAGGGGGCACGCCGTACGCAAGAATCGTCCCCGTGACGATTTCGCTTCCCGCCGGATTTCGCTGCCATGCGGCAAATCTCGGCATCAAGGACCAGTCCCTCGACTTCGTGGTGGTCGCAGCCGACGTCACTTGTTCCGCTGCGGGGATGTTCACCCAGTCGCACTTCGCTGGGCCGAGTGTGCGCGTGTCTCGCCGCAACGTGGCGTCTGGCAGGGCGCGGGCCGTGGTGGTCACGTCGAAGAACGCCAACGTCGCGACAGGACCGCAGGGACTCGCGGACGCCAACGAGATCGTGAGCACGGTTGCTCAGCGCCTCGGCGCAGAAGCCGGCGAGGTACTCATCGCCCAGACGGGCGTGATCGGCCGCCTCCTGCCGATGGATCGCATCCGTCAGGGATTGAGCACCTTCCCGGTCCCGCTCGGGGGCACGGATGCAGAGGCGGTGGCTAAGGCAATCATGACCACCGACACCGTGCACAAGATCGCGTCAGCCGGTGCTGGACCGTGCAGCGTGGTGGGGGTCGCAAAGGGCGTCGGCATGATCGAGCCGAACATGGCGACGATGATCACGCTCATTTTCACCGATGCCGACGTCGAACCCTCCGTGCTGGACGCGATGTTCCGTCGGGTCGTCGACAAGACCTTCAACTCTGTGTCGGTGGACACCGACACCTCGACGAGCGATTCGGCAATCGTCCTGGCGAGTGGCGCGGGTGGACCGGTCGATGCGGGCACGCTCGAGGCGGCGCTGTTCGATGTTGCGCTCTCGCTCACCAAGCAAGTGGCGCGCGACGGCGAGGGAGCCACGAAGCTCATCGAGGTTCACGTCGACGGGGCGCGGGACGATGCCCAGGCCAAGCGCGTCGCGAAGGCCATCGTCAACTCGCCGCTCGTGAAGACTGCCGTTCACGGCGCGGACCCCAACTGGGGTCGCGTCGCAATGGCGGTCGGCAAGTGCTCCGACGAGTCGGACGTCGACGAGAACAGGGTGACCATTCGCTTCGGCTCCCAAGAGGTATTCCCGGTCCAGGTAGATGCCGCCGGGCTCCAACGACTTTCGGAGTACATGCGCGGAACCGACGTGCGAATCCACGTGTCGTTAGGCATCGCTTCTGGCGTCTCGACCGTGTGGGGCTGCGACCTCTCCGACGGTTACGTGCGCATCAACGCCGACTACACAACTTGACCCGTTCCGATCGCCAGTAGCCGACCGGTTCTCCCTACAGGCCGTTGCCCGATCGGGCAACGCAAGCGGTGGGCGCAGAGGGACTCGAACCCCCGACCTATGCCTTGTAAGGGCAGTGCTCTAACCAACTGAGCTATGCGCCCGCTCGGCCCCTGATCGTATCCGGCGAACACCGTGGGTATCCCCGATCACACGCGCGGCCGAAACTACCGTTTC
>CANIBN010000197.1 GCA_947465505.1 Acidimicrobiales bacterium
GGTACCCAGCGCTGCTTCTGCGCGTCAGTTCCGTACGCCGCGACCGTTGGCGCGATGAGGCCCATCGAGGTGGGGGGCAGTTCGCCGGCATCGGGGATGACGAATCGGGATTCCTCGGAGTTCCAGATGCGTACGTAGAGCATTGGCAGGCCGCGCCCGCCCAGTTCCACGGGCCAGCTGAGCATCCCGTATCCGGCATCAAACTTCTTGCGCTGCCACGCCTGGGCCCGTCCGAGGATCTCGGCTTCCTCGGCCTCGGTGCGGTTGTGGAACACCGCGACGTTGTCCGAGCCGGTACCCCAGTCGGGGTCGGACCCATCACCGGTGGCGGCGGCCCGTAGCTCGCCGTGTTGCTCGAGCCAAGCGCGGGCCTCGCTGCGGAATACGTCGGGATCGGGCAGGGTGGTACTCACGAATCGAAACCTAATCGCCGGACAGAGGAAATGCAGCGGCGCACCGTCGAAGTGTCGGTCTACCTGTGCGTCGGTCTGTCGGCCCGTCGGTCTGTCGGCCCGAACGCGGATGCGTCCGTCTGGCTAAGGTCCCTCCCCATGGCCGAACAGTCCGAACCCTGCGTGCTTGTCGACGACCCGGTACCCGGCATCCGCCGGCTCACGCTCAACCGGCCGACGAAGCGGAACGCGCTGTCGCATCGCCTCCGCACCGAACTGTTCGATGCGCTTCGTGCGGGAGACGCCGATCCTGTTGTCCGGGTGCTGGTGATCCGCGGTGGGGGCCCGTGTTTCTCTGCGGGCTACGACCTTGCCCAGGACCCGACCGAAGAGCACCCGTGGCCGCTGTCGCCGGCCGACGGGGCTTGGGCCCGGCACGTCCTGCACGGATGGTTCGAGATGATGGACCTGTCCAAGCCGATCATCGCCCAGGTGCACGGATTCTGCCTTGCGGGCGGCACCGAACTCGCCACGGCGTGCGACCTCGTCTACGTCGCTGACGATGCGAAGATCGGCTACCCGCCGGTGCGGTCGATGTCGTCCCCGGACATGGCCTGGCACGTGTGGCTCATGGGCATGCGTCGTGCGATGGAGGCCATGCTCACCGGTGACTCCATGAGCGGCATCGAAGCGGTGGAGGCCGGCTTCGCGAACCGCTCGTTCCCTGCCGACCAGCTCGACGGCGAGGTGTTGGCGATTGCTCAGCGGGTTGCGAAGGTGGAACCCGACCTACAGGCGATCAACAAGCGCGTGGTGCACCGGGCCATGGAGGCCATGGGCATGCGTGACGGAATGCGAGCCACAGCAGATCTCAATGCGCTCGGTTTCCACCAGCGCTCGAGCAAGGCGTATTTCGAGGAACTGCGCAAGGGCGTCACCAAGGCGCTTGACCAGCGTGATGGACAGTTCGGCGACTACCGAACTGCGGAGAAGGAGTAGCAATGGAAGCGATCGATCTCACCGACCTGAAGACGCTGCACTACAGCGTGGTGAACCCGGGTGACAACGGCATCGCCGTGGTCACGCTCGACCGGCCCGAGATGCGCAATGCGCAGAACAACCGGATGACCTACGAGATGAACGCCTGCTTCAACGATGCGGCGACGCGCTCGGATGTGAAGGTGATCATCCTGCAGGCTGATGGCCCGCACTTCTGCTCCGGCCACGACCTCAAGGAGACCGAGAAGGTCGGATCGTTCGACCTCGTGTTCCCCGTTGCCGGACTCGACGGCAAGGGCCAGGAGGCGATGATGGCCGGCGAGGAGGAGGTCTACCTCAACATGACCTGGCGCTGGCGCAACCTCCCCAAGCCGCTCATCGCCGCTGCGCAAGGCAAGACCATTGCGGGTGGCCTCCCGCTCCTCTGGGCAGCCGACATCATCGTGGCGTCGGACGACGCGATCTTCAGCGATCCGGTGGTCGCATTCGGCGTGAACGGCGTGGAGTACTTCGCTCACCCGTGGGAAGTCGGCCCGCGCAAGGCCAAGGAGATGCTCTTCACGGGTGACTGGTTGAGCGCGGAGGATGCCCGTCAGCTGGGCATGGTGAATCACGTCGTCCCCAAGGACGAACTGCGCACGTTCGTCATGGCGATGGCCGAGAAGATCGCGCAGAAGCCGGCGTTCGGGCTGAAGCTCGCGAAGGAGAGCGTGAACCAGGCGCTCGAGGCGCAGGGTCAGTGGACGGCACTGAGGGCAGCGTTCAGCCTGCAGCACCTTGCGCATGCGAACAACCGCATCAAGTTCGGCATCCCCATCGACCCGGGCTATCGCAAGCCGCAGTGACGTGTGGCCCGGGTCGGCCTCGGGGACCTACTCGACGACGTTGTAGTCGGTGATCTCGACCCGATTGCTGCTCGTGATGGTGGCCTTGAACTTGTAGTTCTTGCCGTCCGTCTTGCCCTTGGCTGCGCAGGAGAAGGTGACACCCTCGGACGTGTTCCCCGGGTCCTCGCAGTAGATGCCGGTGAACTCCTGACCGATGATGCGCGAGGTGTCGGCCCCTGCGATGGCTTTCTCGGCGGCCTTCTTGAAGTCCTTGCTCGAGCGTCCACACGAGGCGAGCGACACCACAGCGAGACCGGCGACACCGAGAGCGAGCAGTTTGCGCATGTGGAGACGGTACCTCACCGCAATCCGTCCACGGTCATGATCACGAGAGCGAGCCACACGAGCGAGAAACCGACAATTCGGGCTGGTGTGAGCGGCTCGTGGTACATCACTGCGCCGAGCACGAAGTTGATCGACGGGACGAGGTAGCCCACCGGTCCGAGATGGGTGAATGGCGTTCGCTTGGCTGCGTAGGCGAAGAGCAGCAGGGGAGTGGCGGTGACGACACCGCTGCAGAGCAGCAGGGTGATCTCCCGGGGATTGCCCACGACGAGAATGCCGGTTCCCTGTGCCTGCCTCACCACGACGAGGACGACCGCGGGTATGAGCAGCAGCAGGATCTCACCCGACAGGCTCTCCACGGCGCCGAGGGGGATCTTGCGCTTCACGTATCCGTAGGCGCACCACGACGCGCCGAGCGTGATGGCGAGGACGGGCACCTGTCCGTAGGCCACGCCGAGGACGATTACAGCGGCTCCTGCGAGGCCGAGAGCACCCCACTGTGCAGTGCGCAGCCGTTCCTTCATGGCGTACACGCCGACGAGCATCGTGCCGATTGGCGAGATGAAGTACCCCAGTGCGGTCTCGATCACGTGGCCGTGCACCACGGCGTACACATAGGTCGTCCAGTTGGTCGCCAGCAACAACGCGAGTAGCCCAAGATGTGCGACAGTTCTCCCCGACCTAAATGCATTGACGACAGTGCGCCACTTGCGGCTGGCAACGAGCGCAATAACCAGGACGACTGTGGACCACACCACTCGTTGGGCGATGAGCTCGAACGCGTTGAACCGGTTGAGCTGCTTCCAGTAGATCGTGATGACGCCCCACAGGACGTATGCGAGGACCGCCGACCAGAACCCGGAGTGTTCGCGCTTCACGCGCAGCGGCTCGCAAGCGTCGAGAGGTCTCTCGAGCGCAGGAAATCGGCACGCGGGTCTTGGTCGAGCGTGTCGTGCACGAAGGCGAAGCTGAGGCCGGTGTCCGGGTCGGCCCACGCAATCTGACCGCCAGCACCCATGTGGCCGAAGGCGCGTGGTGAGGGACCCTCCATCCACCGGTGGGCAGCATGGCCGTCGTCGCCGGCCAGCACGAACGCGAGCGACCGATTCGCGACCACATGGTCGGTGTCGCTCACCATCGTGTTGCGGACCTCGAACGCAAACGCGGGCAGGTCGAGCATCCGTTGGTAGACGAGCGCAAGTTCCCCTGCGCGGGCGAAGCCGCCCCCACCGGGCACGCCGGCGCGCCGCACGCTCTCCCGGTTCATCACGAGCAAGGCATCGAGTGCGATCGATGACGGCATGACGTACTGCATGCCGCCGAACACCGATGCGATGTCCGCATCGCTGGGTCGCTCGCCCGTTGCACGTACGTCGTGACAGGGGTCGTCCAAAACCGTCGGGCCGAGCACCGGGGCAAGGCCGAGCGGTGCGGTGAGCGTGCTGTGCACCACCTCGATGTGGCTCCGGCCCGAGACGGTGTTGATGAGTTCGGCCAGCACCCAGTGCGCCGCCATGGGGTGGTACGCACATCGGGTGCCCGGCACCCAGTCGAGACGCCAGGTCGCCATCTTCTCCCGTCGGCCCTCGGAGGTCTCCCAGTTCTTGGGGCCCATCGGTGCGTAGGGAAAGCCACCCTGCATCAGCATGACGTGCTCCACGAGTACACCCGCCTTACCGTTGTCGGCGAA
>CANIBN010000198.1 GCA_947465505.1 Acidimicrobiales bacterium
CTGAGGCCGATGATCGCGGTGCCGACGAGCAGGCCGATGTCGCCAGTACGTACCGTGAAGAATGCCTTGAGCGAAGCCCGGCTGTTTGCCTGGTCTTCCCACCAGTGACCGATGAGCATGAACGAGCAGAGGCCCATCAACTCCCAGCCAAGGATGAGCTGCACCATGTTCTCGGCGAGAACCATGACGAGCATGCCTGACGAGAACAGTGTGAGTGCCGCGAAGAAGTGCGTGTAGCGGCGGTCGCCCTTCAGGTACTCGAGCGAGAAGATCTGTACGAGCGTCGAGATGAATGCAACGAGCAGCAGCGCCATGACGGCCAAACCGTCGATCTGCTGGCCGAGACCGATCTCGATCCCGCCGGCCTGCCACCACACCCAGGTCTTGCGAACAGCAGCGACGTACTCGTGACCGTCGGAGTACTGGATCCATTGGATTGCGGCACCGGCGGCGAACACCAGGGATCCGACCATGGAGGCAAGCCCAACGAGGCTGCCGCCACCGGGGATGGTGTAGCGACCGACCTTGGTATCGGGGATGCGCTTGCCGAGGGCGATGATCACCACAAAAGCGATCGCCGGGATCAGCGGAATGACATAGGCGTGTTCGAGGAACCAGCCCGGGGCAGAGGTAGCGATCACGTCAGCCCTTCATCTCGGAAAGCTCATCGAGGGCGATAGAGCGCTTGTTTCGGTACACGAGGAGCACCAGTGCGAGACCGACGCCGACTTCGGCTGCGGCCACCGCAATGATGTAGAGGGCGAAGGTGTGACCGGTCGGGTCGCCACCATTGCGAAGCGCGAACGCAAGGAGGTTGATGTTCACGGAGTTGAGGATCAACTCGATGGACATCAGGACGAGGACGGCGTTCTTCCGGGCGATGACGCCATAGACGCCAATGGCGAAGAGCACTGCGCCGAGCAGGAGGAATTCGTTGAGCAGCATTCCCCTAGTCCTTTCTCGCCAGGACGATTGCGCCGATGAGTGCGGCGAGGAGCACGAACGACAGAGCCCAGAACGGGATCAGGTACGGGCGGAAGATCGAGTCACTGATCTGCTGAGTGGTGACTACTGGCACGCTCTTCGGGTCGTCGATCACCTTGTCGGCATGGAACGAGTCGACCAGCACGTAGACGAGCGTGCCGAGCAGCAGGAGGGCCACCGGGATTCCGAGCGCCCAGTTCTTGTTGTTCAGGTCCGTCGACTTGCCCAGCTGTGCGCGCGTGAGCATGGTGCCGAACAGGAACAACACCGTGACGGCGCCGATGTACACCAACACTTGCGTGATGGCCACGAACTCGGCGGAGAGGATGAGGTACTGGGCGGCTGCACCGGCGAGGACCACGACGAGCCAGAGCGCAGCGTGCACCACGTTCTTGGTGGTGACCACGCGGATTGCCCCGACGATCATCATGAGCGCCACCATGCCGAACGCAACGTTCTGGGCGACCAGTCCACTTGCGGCGAGCATCACTTCTTGCCCTTCTTGTCGGCGCCGACCTCGAGCTCGGGTGCCTCGGGAACGGTCTCCATCCACTCGCCGAGCTTCTGCTTGTCGTGCAGGAGGTCGGCGATGTGCGGCTCGGAGTACTCGAACTCGGGGCTCCAGAAGAGGGCGTCGAAGGGACACACCTCGACGCAGATTCCGCAGTACATGCAGAGCGCATAGTCGATGTCGAACCGGTCGAGCTTGTTGACCGAGCGAGGCTTGCCGCCGGCGCGGCGCGGCGGGGCGAGGTCCTTGTGGCCCTCGATATAGATGCACCAGTCGGGGCAGCTGCGGGCGCAGAGCATGCACGCCGTGCAGTTGTCCTCGCGGAGCGCGATGACGCCACGTGCACGGACAGGCGGCGCTTCCTTCACGTGCGGGTACTGCACCGTGTTCGCGCCGAGCGACGGTGCCGGCAGCAGGGACTTCGCCCCGCGCTTGGGGAACAGCGTGCGAATCGCGGTCTTTGCCGTAACGCCAAGGCCCTTGATGAGCCCGGGCATCTCTGGCTTCTGGGGGAGCGCCGGCATCAGAAAGCCACCTTCAGGATCGAGGTCACGGCGATGTTCAGCAGGGCGACCGGGATGAGGAACTTCCAGGCAAACTTCTGCAGCTGGTCCTCACGGAAGCGGGGGTACGAGAAGCGGGCCCACATGACGAGGAACGCAACGATCATCATCTTGGTCACCATGATGATGGGCCCGATGACGTTCATCGAATTGTGTACATCGCTGAGCGAGTTCCAGTTGAACCACGACCACGGGAGGCCCCATCCGCCGAGGAACATCGTGCTTGCGATCAGCGAGAAGACACCGGCGGTGGCGAACTCTGCGATGAAGAAGATGAGGAAGCGGAAGCCCGAGTACTCGGTCATGTAGCCGGCGACGAGCTCGGACTCGGCAATCGGCATGTCGAACGGTGCCTGCGTGAGTTCGGCCTGCACGGCGATCATGAAGACGAGGAAGCCGACGAACTGCGTGAGGATGTACGGGTTGCCGACACCGCTCCAGCCGAAGATCGAGTCTGCGTTCTGCCTCACCACGATGGTCTGCAGATTCATCGTGCCGGCCTGGATGACCACGCCAACCACTGCGAGCACCATCGGAAGCTCGTAGGCGATGAGCTGACCCGCAGCACGCAGACCACCAAGGAGCGAATACTTGTTAGCGCTCGCCCAGCCGGCCATCAGGATGCCGATGACGCTGATGGAGCTGACAGCGAGGATGTACAGCACTCCGTTGTCGAAGTTCGAGAAGATGGCATCGGGTCCAAACGGAACCGCCACTGCCAGCATGAACGTGGAGAGCAACACGACGAGCGGCGCAGCCTTGAACAGGAAGCGATCCGCCCGGTTGGGGTAGAGGTCTTCCTTCTGCAGCCACTTGCCCACCTCGGCGAACAACTGCATCGAGCCGTACGGGCCGGCCTCCATGGGGCCGAGTCGGCTCTGCATGAAGGACATCAACTTGAAGAGGAAGACGTAGACGATGGTGCCCGCTGGGAGCAGCACAACAACGGCGCCACCCAGTGCGCGGAGCAGTGACTGTCCCCAGTACGGGATATCAGCGGCAAGCACAGCGTTCATTACCGATCGATGTCCCCGAGGATGAAGTAGAGCGAGGCGAGGATGGTGATGATGTCGGGCACGAGCACACCCTTCAGCAGCCACGGCGTGATGGAGATGTTGTTGAACGACGCCGAGCGGATCTTCACGCGGAACGGGCCGGTGTCGCCCTTCGAGACGATGTAGTAACCCATCTCACCGAGTGGGTTCTCTGTGGATACCCACGCCTCGCCCTCGGGAACCTTGATGATGCGCGGGACCTTGGCCATCACCGGGCCGCTGGGCATCGTGTCGCACAGTTGGTCGACGATCTTGGTGGCTTCGCGTACTTCCTGCAGACGAATCCAGCAGCGTGCGAAACAGTCGCCATCGGGGTGCGTCCACACCTTCCAGTCGACCTTGTCCCAGGCGAGCGGGAGCGACTGATCGCGGCGGAGGTCCCAGTCGACGCCGCTGGCACGCAGGTTCGCCCCCGAGAGCCCGTACTGCAGCGCAACGTCCTTGGGGATGATGCCGATGCCGCGAGTACGGGACTGGAAGATCTCGTTGCCGAACAACAGGTCTTCCATCTCGTCGCAGAACGTGCGGAGCTTGTGCATCGAGGCCTTGGTGTCCTCGAGCCAACCCTTGGGCAAATCGTCCTTCAGGCCGCCGATGCGGTCGAAGTTCGGGTGGAAACGCCCACCAGTTGCTGCCTCGATGAGGTTGAGCACGTACTCACGGTCGCGGAAGGCCATGAACACCGGCGTGATAGCACCGAGCTGCACGCCAAGGTCACCGAGGAAGAGACCGACGTTTGCGATGCGAGACAACTCGAACAGGATCGTGCGGATGTGCTGCGCACGCGGCGGCGCCTCGATCTCCATGAGGCGCTCGGCGCCGAGGATGAAGGGCACCTCGTTCGCGAAACTGCCGAGCCAGTCGATGCGGTTGATGAGCGCCGTGACCTGTGGGAAGGAGCGCACCTCGGTGAGCTTCTCGTACCCACGGTGCATGTAGCCCGCTGACGGCTCGGCCCACACCACCTGCTCACCATCGAGGCGAGCGATGATGCGGAGCGTTCCGTGTGTTGCAGGGTGCTGCGGGCCGATGTTGAGGGTCATGCCCTCGGTCTCGAGTTCCACGTTCACCCGTGCATCAGCGGCCTGTGCCGCGATGTACGACAACTGACGACGTTCGTCGA
>CANIBN010000199.1 GCA_947465505.1 Acidimicrobiales bacterium
CCGTACTGAAAGGCGAACAGTTCGTCGGGGAAGCCGAAGAAGTCGTGGATGGTTTTGGGTTGCGCCATCGCGGTGACCGCAGTGGCGTTGATGTACCAGTGGGCGGATACGGCGAGCACGGCGCGCGGGCGGGGCACCGAGGAACCGAAGGAGTTCCACAGTTCGGTGTAGCGGTTGTGCTCGAGGGTGTTCATCGGGCTGCCGTGGCCGATGAAGGCAGCCGGCATCAGATCGGTGGTCACGTTGCTGACGGTAGCGGGCACACTGGAGAGGTGCCCGACTGGAAACACCTGCTGGACAGTGCGATCGAAGTGCCTGTCGTCACGAGCTTCAGCCGCCTGGGCTACGACGTGCGATCACGCGTGGGGCACTGGCGTGAGATCGGCACCTACGACCTCGCCGGCCGAACCGTCGTGGTGACGGGCGCAACCTCTGGGCTCGGGCGGTCCATGTCCGAGACGCTCGCCCGATGCGGCGCAACGGTGGTGCTCTGGGGTCGGTCCGAGGCCAAGACGACGCAGGTACGCGACGAACTCGCGCGTTCCACCGGCCGGAACGATCTCGACGTCGTCATCGCCGACATGGCCGAACCCGAAGCGGTACGCCAGGGTGCGTCGCAACTCCTGTCGCGCCATCCCCGTATTGACGTGTTGATCCACAACGCAGGTGCCCTCTCGGCAACCCGCATGACGAACTCGACGGGTCACGAGTCCACGGTGGCGTCGCAGGTGCTCGGGCCCTTTCTCCTCACAACACTGCTGCTCGATGCGTTGCGTTCGGGAGCGCCGGGGCGTGTCATCACCATGTCGTCGGGTGGTATGTATGCGTCGCCGCTGCGCGTCGACGATCTCGAGATGGGTGCGGACTATCGCGGTGCGGAGCAGTATGCGCGTGCCAAGCGGGCGCAGGTGACCCTCAACGAGGTCTGGGCACAGCGGCATGCCGGCGAGCAGCTTGCCTTCCACGCTGTGCACCCCGGGTGGGCCGATACGCCCGGTGTGCAAGAAGCCCTTCCTGCGTTCCGTCGAGTCATGCGTCCGCTGTTGCGAACGGTTGAACAGGGTGCCGACACTGCGCTGTGGCTCGCTGCCGACGACGGGGAACCGCTTGCCTCGAACGGCGGCTTCTGGCACGACCGTTCCCGACGCAGCATCCACAAACTGCCGTCGACCCGCCGTTCCGACACCCCACAACGGCGCCAGGCGTTGTGGGACTGGTGCACCGCCACCTGTGGGTGAGGTCTAGTCAGCCTTCGCCACCATGATCTCGGTGGACTTCACGATCATCACCACGTCGTCACCGGCAGCAAGATCGAGTTCGTCGACGGCATCGCTCGTAATCGCGGCTGTGAGGCGCTGACCGTCGGGTAGTACCGCTTTCACGCTCGTCATCACATCGCCGTGCGCGATGGTGTCGATGGTGACCCGCAACTGGTTCCGCGCGCTGAGGCGAACCTCCGATCGGCGCGTCGCGATCGGTGCCTCGGCGCCGAGCGCCAGTTCGCGTGCCTGGCGGAGGAACCGACGGGCGGCGCGGGCGCTCTCCTGTCGCCAGAGCGCCACGAGGTCGTCGCCGATCTCTCGTTTGGTGAGTGCCTCGAGGGTCGCCCCGAGTTCGGCGTCCTGTGCATCGAGGAGTGGTTCGATCGACAGACCCGCCCGCTGGCGCAGTGTGAGCTTGAGCAGGAGTTCGGTCCGCAGGTCACGCGGGTGCGTGACGGGCTTGTTGAGCCATGCCTCGGCGGCCGACCTGCCTGCGAGGGTGAGGTGCAGCACCGATCGCTCTCGCCCGCGACCCTCGCTCCCGGTGCTCCGGGTGACCAATCCTCGCTCGACGAGGTGCTCGAGAGCCCGATACGTGAGGGGACGGCTGAGTGACCAGATCCTCCCCAGAGTGCCTTCGGGCGCGAGGAGCGAACCGATCGCCCAGCCGTGCTCGATGCCCTCGCAGACCAGGGCAAGGCAGGTTCCCTCGGCAAGCGTGAGCGCCGAATCGTCAGTCGGCACGGGATTCCTCATCAAGATAGTCAAGATGTGACTTGTCGATAATCACAAAATGACTTTATCCTGACGAGATGCCTCGTCCCGACATTCGCCCCACGCATCGCTTGCGGTCGGCGATCGGCCTGCTCGGCAGTGCTGCACTGCTGGTCACTGCGTCCTGCGGCGAACGACAGGCACCCGTGCAGGATCCCGACGCATCGATCACGGTGTTTGCTGCCGCCTCGCTGACCGCTGCATTCCAAGAGATCGGCGCGGCGTACACCGCAGCGCACCCGAAGACGGAGGTGACGTTGAGTTTCGGTGCTTCCTCCGAACTGGTGGCCCAGATCAATCAGGGCGCTCCCGCCGATGTGTTCGCTTCCGCCGACGAGAAGAACATGGGCAAGTTGGAGCCGGGTTCGGTCGGTGAGCCCGCGGACTTTGCCACGAATCGGCTCGAGATCATCGTTGCCCCGGGAAACCCGAAGCGCATCCTTGGTCTCGCCGACCTCGGGCGTAGTGACGTGGTGTTCGTGTCCGCATCATCCGAGGTCCCCATTGGGCGGTACGCGCAGCAGGCGCTCGACGCGGCTGGGGTGAGTGCAACACCGAAGTCCTTGGAGGCCAGTGTGAAGGGCATCGTGAGCAAGGTGGTGCTTGGCGAAGCCGATGCCGGGATCGTGTACGTCACCGACGTACTTGCCGCTGGTAGCAAGGCGCAGGGTGTCGAGATCCCTGCCGCCGTGAACGTGGTGGCAACGTACCCGATCGCTGTTCCTGCGAGTGCCAAGCACTCCGACTCTGCGGGGCGCTTTGTCGCCTTCGTGCTCTCCGCGGCGGGCAAGCAGATTCTTGCGAAGTACGGCTTCGGCACACCGTGACCATGCGGCGACGCGCCGGCCGTGACCGGGTTGCTGCTCCAGCACTTGTGCTCGCCGTACTGGCTGTTTCCTTCTTCACGCTTCCCTTTGTGGGCCTGCTCTGGCGCATGCCATGGACCCGTGTGTGGGGCGTGCTGTCGAGCCACGATGCGCGCAGCGCTCTCGCCCTGTCGCTGGAGACCTCGCTCATTGCGGCGGCGCTTTCCGCACTGCTCGGCGTGCCACTCGCTTGGCTCCTGGCGAAGATCGACTTTCCGGGACGATCGATAGTGCGGGCGCTCAGCACGCTCTCGATGGTGTTGCCCCCCGTGGTTGGTGGTGTCGCGCTCTTCTTCTCCTACGGACGACGCGGTCTGTTTGGCCAGTACCTCGATGGTTGGTTCGGCATCACGTTGCCATTCACCACTGCGGGTGTCGTCGTTGCGCAGACCTTCGTAGCCATGCCGTTCCTCGTGCTCACGGTCGAGGCGGCGATTCGTCAGCACGACCCACGAGTCGACGAGGCGGCCCGCACGCTCGGCGCCTCGCCTGGCTATGTGTTCCGACGGGTAACGCTCCCGGCCATCAAACCTGCGCTCGTTGCCGGACTCGTCCTCGCCTGGGCACGAGCACTCGGAGAGTTCGGTGCCACGATCACGTTCGCCGGCAACTTCCCGGGCAGAACACAGACGATGCCACTCGCCACCTACCTCGCGCTCGAATCAGACCCAGAGTCGGCACTCGTACTCAGCCTCGTCCTCATTGTCGTGTCGTTCGCCGTGCTGCTCAGCCTGCGCGATCGCTGGCTCGGCTCCCGGCCCGCCGAGGCCGCGGCGGTGACACCATGAGTCTCCACGTCGACGCGCAGGTGGATCGGGGCACGTTTCGGCTGCATGCGCAGTTCACCATTGCCGATGGTGAGACGGTTGCTCTGCTCGGCCCGAATGGTGCTGGAAAGTCAACCGTGCTGCGCGCGCTCGCAGGCCTGCTGCCGATCGACTCGGGGCGCGTCGCTGTGGTGGACAGCCACGGGGCCGAGACGGTTTGGGACGAACCGGGACGGCGCGTATGGCTTGCGCCCGAGAACCGCGGCGTCGGCATGGTGTTCCAGGACTACGCGCTGTTCGCGAATCTTTCGGCGCTGGAGAACGTGGCCTTCGGTCTGCGTGCACGCGGGATCAACGCTCGAACCGCCCGCGCCACTGCACGTGAGTTCCTCGATCGGGCGGGCCTGTCCGACAAGGCGGACGCGCGGCCGCAGCATCTCTCGGGTGGTCAGGCCCAGCGAGTTGCGCTGGCACGGGCTCTTGCCGTCGCACCCGCCGTGCTGCTGCTCGACGAACCGC
>CANIBN010000200.1 GCA_947465505.1 Acidimicrobiales bacterium
CTGAACGCGCCCGGCGAGCGGCAAGGCCGAGGCCGAACGAACGTCGTGCGAGCTTGCGAGGCACGGGTGAGTGAGGCTCGGCGCTTGCATCAGCTCGCCGGGCGACAGACGTCGAGCGTCAGCCGACCGAGCCTTCCATCTGCAGCTCGATGAGGCGGCTCCACTCGACTGCGTATTCCATCGGCAGCGTGCGGGTGACCGGCTCGATGAAGCCGTTCACCACCATCGACATCGCCTGCTCCTGCGAGAGGCCGCGGCTCATGAGGTAGAACAGCTGCTCGTCGGCGATCTTCGACACGGTTGCCTCGTGTCCGATCTCGGCGTCCTTCTCGCCCACTTCCATGTAGGGGAACGTGCGCGAAGTGGAGTCCTCGTCGAGGATGAGCGCGTCGCACTGCACGTGGCTCTTGCAGCCGTGTGCACCTTCCTCGACACGCACGAGGCCGCGGTACGTGGTGATACCGCCGTCCTTGCTGATCGACTTCGACACGATCTTCGAGGTGGTCTCCGGTGCAGCGTGCACCATCTTTGCGCCGGCATCCTGGTGCTGGCCTGCACCCGCGTACGCCACCGAGAGCACTTCACCCGTGGCCTTCGGCCCCACGAGGTACACACTCGGGTACTTCATCGTGAGCTTCGAGCCGATGTTGCCGTCGATCCACTCCATGTGACCCTCGGCCTCCACGCGTGCACGCTTGGTGACGAGGTTGTACACGTTCGGCGACCAGTTCTGGATGGTGGTGTAGGTGACGCGGGCAGACGGCTTCACGATGATCTCCACCACGGCGGAGTGCAGTGCCTCCATGGCGTACACCGGCGCCGAGCAGCCCTCGATGTAGTGCACCTTCGAGCCCTCGTCGGCGATGATGAGCGTGCGCTCGAACTGACCGGCGCTCTCGGAGTTGATGCGGAAGTACGCCTGCAGCGGCATCTCGCACTCGACACCCGGCGGCACGTAGATGAACGAGCCACCGCTCCACACGGCTGAGTTGAGCGCCGAGAACTTGTTGTCGGCCGGCGGGATGACCGAACCGAAGTATTGCTTCACGATGTCGGGATACTCGCGCAGTGCGGTGTCCATGTCGCAGAAGAGGATTCCCTGCGCCTCGAGCTCCTCGCGGTTCTTGTGGTACACCACCTCGGAGTCGTACTGGCTGGTGACACCGGCGAGATACTTGCGCTCGGCCTCAGGAATGCCGAGCTTCTCGTAGGTCTGCTTGATCTTCTCGGGCAGGTCTTCCCACTCGTCCACCACACCGCCGTCGGTCGGCTTGATGTAGTAGTAGATGTCGTCGAAGTTGATGTCGGGCATGTTCGTGGCGAACCACGGCGCCATCGGCTTCTTCTCGAACACGTTGTAACTGCGCTGGCGGAACTTGCGCATCCACTCGGGCTCGCCCTTCCACCACGACATCTGGTCGACGACGTCGGTGTTCAGGCCCTTGGCCGGGCGGAACACGTACTCGTCTCCGTCGTTCCAGCCGAGGCTGTACTTGCTCAGGTCGAGATCAATCGCTGCCATCGGTGTATCTCCTAGCGAGGTCCATCCCGGCGAGGGAACCCGGGATTTCCACTACCGCCATAGTAACAATTCCTGCCCCGGAATCCTTCCGGCGGCAGTCGCGATCAGCGCATCTCGATGAAGATGCACTCCCCCGGGCACTCCTCGGCGGCATCCACTGCCTGCTGGTAGAGACGCTCGGGCACGAAGGCGAGGCTGCCCGACCCGCCCGGATCGTTGAGCACGAGGTCTCCTTCCTTGACGTAGGCGATTCCGTCGTCGAGCAGGGTGAACACATCAGGGGCATGGTCCTCGCACAGTCCGTCGCCCGTGCACAGGTCTTGATCGATCCACACCCTCATCGCGGCCCGCCCCGAGTGCTCATGGTGACGGGCAGGGTACAAGCGCCAAGGCGTTAGCGTGCCCGCCGTGCAACCCCCGATCGCCGAACGCCGCCCCCACACCTGGCCGAGGGCCACCGGACCGGCCGAGGACCCCTACGGCTGGCTGCGAGATGCCGAGGACCCGGCGACCACCGCCTATCTCGAGGCCGAGAATGCGTTCTGCGCCGACTGGTTCGCCCCGCACACCGATCTCCGCGATGCGATCTTTTCCGAGATCCGTTCGCGGGTGCAGGAGACCGACGTGTCCGTGCCAGCGCGCAAGGGACCGTGGTGGTACGTGGCCCGCACGATCGAGGGGCAGTCGTACGGCGTGCACTGCCGGGGCGAGTCGATGGATACGGCGACTGCTCACGTGTTGCTCGACGAGAACGTCGAGGCAGAGGGTTCCGACTACTTCGCTCTCGGGGCCGCCGAGGTAAGCCCCAACCATCGACTCCTTGCTTGGTCACACGACCTCGATGGCTCCGAGGAGTACGTGCTGCGCTTGCGAGACCTTGCCACTGGGACGGACCTCGACGACCGCATTGAGGGCACGTACTACGGCACCGCTTGGTCCGCAGACAGCGAGTGGTTGTTCTACACCGTCACCGACGACGCGATGCGGCCGCACCAGATCTGGCGCCATCGCGTCGGCACTGCACAGGCAGACGATGTGCTCGTACTGCAGGAGGACGACGAACGCTTCTTCCTCGACGTCGACCTGAGCCGCAGCGGCGCCTGGGTGCTCATCACTGCTGGCTCCAAGGAGTCCTCCGAGGTATGGCTCGTTGCCGCAGACCGCCCGACCGAGCCCGCCGTTCGGGTCCGCGAGCGCGAGGACGGCCACGAGTACGCCGTGGACCACTGGGGGGACCGGTTCGTCGTGCTCACCAACCTGGACGCAGAAGACTTCTGCGTGCACATCGCCCCACTCGATGCGCCGAACGAGTGGACACCGCTCGTTCCGCACACGCCAGGAAGGCGCATCACCGGGGTCGAACCGTTCTCCACGCACCTCGTGCTGCACGAGTGGGCAAATGCACAGCCCACCTTGCGCATTCTCTTCCGAGACGGGAGCGAACGTGCAGTCGACGTGGGCACCGGACCGTGCGACGTCGAGTACTCCTCGAATCCCGAGTACGACACCGAGTTCCTGCGGTTCGAGCACCAGTCACTCGTCCACCCACGCTCCACGTTCGAGGAGAACGTGCACACCGGGGAGCGGGCACTCCTCAAGCGGACCCCCACACCGAATGTCGACCTCGAGGCGTACGAGACCGAGCGCACCTGGGCCACGTCGCACGACGGTGAACGCGTCCCGGTCGACCTCGTGTGGCGCAAGGGAACGGCGCGCGATGCCACGGCACCGCTGCTGCTCTACGGCTACGGCTCGTACGAGGCGTCGCTCGCTCCTTGGTTCTCTGTTGCGCGACTGTCGTTGCTGGACCGCGGATGGGTGTGGGCGCTCGCCCACCCACGCGGTGGCGGTGAGCTCGGTCGTCGCTGGTACCGAACCGGCAAGCTGCTCCAGAAGCGCAACACGTTCCTCGACTTCATCGCATGTGCCGAGCACCTCGTGTCCGAGCGCTGGGCGCACCCCCAGCGCGTCGCCATCGAGGGTGGCTCTGCGGGTGGCCTGCTCGTCGGTGCATGCGTCACCATGCGGCCCGAGCTCTTCGCCACCGTGGTTGCCGAGGTTCCCTTCGTCGACATCGTGTCCACGATGAGCGACCCGACGCTGCCGCTCACGGTGACCGAGTGGGAGGAGTGGGGCGACCCCCGCAGCGAGCCGTACGCGAGCTACATGCTCGGCTACTCGCCGTACGACAACACGAACACCGCCGACTATCCGTCGATGTACGTGACGGCTGGGCTGAACGACCCTCGCGTCAGCTTTCACGAGCCCGCCAAGTGGGTGGCGCGCCTGCGGTCAGTGAACACCGGCAGCCGACCGCTCCTGTTCAAGACGGAGATGGGTGCCGGCCACGGTGGCCCTTCCGGGCGCTATGACGCCTGGCGGGACATCGCCCAGACCTTCGCGTTCCTCGCCGTCACGACGTAGTTACGCCATCTTCACGCCGGCAACCTTGCCGCGGAAGAACGTCATCGCGTCAGCAACGCCGTCCTCGCAGTGCAGCGCCTGCACGGCACCGAGCACGAACCAATGGTCACCCATCTCGATGACCTGCTCGGTCCTGCAGTCGATCCAACCGATGACTCCGGGAAGGATTGGCGAGCCGCTTGGCGCCTTTCGCCAGTC
>CANIBN010000201.1 GCA_947465505.1 Acidimicrobiales bacterium
CAATTCCAGCACCAGGTCCGGCGCGACGCGTTGCTCACGGCGCTCGGCTGGCGCATGCTTCATTTCACGTGGGTCGACGTGACGCGTAAGGAACGCTACGTCGCCTCCACGATCCGCAAAACACTCAGCGCCGCCGGCCATCTCCCGACTTTTGGGCTTATTTCTGGTTGAGAATCAACCAGAAATAAGCCCAAAAGCCGGAGGAGGAACGAGCGAGGGTGAGGTTGAGGGTGAGGGCCGGGGGTTAGATGGGGAGGTCGCCGGTGGCGGTGCGGGTGGATCCCGAGTCCCGGAAGGCGCCGATGGCCCGCTGCGCGATGCGCATCTGGTGGATCTCGTCGGCGCCGTCGGCGAAGCGTGCCCAACGTGCGTGCTGGTACATGTGTGCGAGCGGCGTGTCGGTGGAGTAGCCGAGTGCGCCGTGCACCTGGATGGAGCGGTCGATCACGCGGTTGAGCATGTTGGCCACGAAGTGCTTCGCCATCGACACCTCGCTCTTGAAGTCGAGGCCCTGATCGATTCGGAACGCAGCATGCAGCACCATGAGCTTGGCCTGATACAGCTCCATCGTGGAGTCCGCGATCAGCCACTGGATGCCCTGCTTCTCAGCGAGGATCGAGCCGTGTGAGTAGCGCACCAGCGACCGCGACACCATGAGGTCGAGCGCCATCTCCGCCTGCGCGATCCAGCGCATGCAGTGAGCGAGGCGCGCCGGTCCGAGGCGGTACTGGCCAAGCATGTGTCCCTGGCCGCGACCGCCGAGCATGTTTGCATTGGGCACTCGAAGGTCCTCGATGACGATCTCGGAGTGGCCGGTGCCACCATGCATCGTCTCCACCTCACGCACGCGGTTCCAACCATCGCTGGGGAGGTCGACGAGGAACGCCGTATTGGCGGCCTGCGGCAGGTCGGGGTCGTCCTCGGTGCGCGCGATGAGGATGGTGAACTTCGCCCGGCGGGCATTGGAGATGAACCACTTGTGCCCGTTGATTACCCACTCATCGCCATCCTTCACGGCGGTGGTCTTGATGAGTGTCGGGTCGGAGCCGGCGACCTCGGGCTCGGTCATGGCGAAGCACGACATTGCGGTCCCCTCACAGAGCGGGCGGAGGTACTTCTCCTTCTGCTCGGGCGTGCCCCAGTGCAACAGCGTGTGCATGTTGCCCTCGTCGGGTGCCTGACAGTTGAGGATGAAGGGTCCGTAGCTTGCCTTCGCTGCCTCGGCCTGCACCATGGCCAACTGCACGTGACCAAGCCCCATGCCGCCCCATTCCTTCGGCATGTGCGGCAGCCAGAGCCCGGCGTCGCGTGCCTGGGTGCGCAGGCCCACGAGCATCTTCACGTATCCACGGCGGTCCTCCTCGCTCACGCGGTGCAGGTTTGCCTCGGCGGGCTGGACGACATCCTCGATGAAGGCGCGCACGCGCATGCGAATGTCTTCGAGTTCTGGGGTGAGCGTGAAGTCGATGGCCATGGCGTCAACCGTAGGGGATGAAACCCGTCGCCGTCATACGGCACCGGCAACAAGGCATCAGACGATGCGACTACCGCCGTGCTCGGCCCAGTAGCGGTCACGAAGCGGCTTCTTGAACAGCTTGCCGGTGGGGGTGCGGGGGAGTTGTTCCTCGAAGTCAATCGAACGGGGGCACTTCTGCAACGACAGGTTCGCCCGGCAGAAGTCCATGAGCTCCTTGACGGTCTCCTCGCTCGGCTCGACGCCTGGCATGAGCTGAATCACGGCCTTCATCTCCTCGCCAAGGTCTGCGTTCGGAACACCGAACACTGCTGCATCAGCCACCTTCGGGTGGGTGATGAAGAGGTTCTCCGTCTCCTGCGGATAGATGTTCACGCCACCGGAGATGATCATGAAGGTCGCACGGTCGGTGAGGAACAGATAGCCGTCCTTGTCGACGTAGCCGACATCGCCGACGGTCTTCAGCCGGCCGTCGGGCGAGCTGCTGTCCTGCGTCTTGGCCGGATCGTTGAAGTACTCGTAATGGATCGGCGACTTGAACCACACCGTGCCCGGCTGTCCCTGGGGGCACTCATTCATGTCGTCGTCGAGGATGTGCATCTCACCGAGGATGCAGCGCCCCACCGTTCCCTTGTGCGCCATCCACTCTTCGGCGTCGCACAGCGTGAAGCCGAGACCCTCGGTGGCGCTGTAGTACTCGCGGATGATCGGCCCCCACCACGCCATCATCTTCTCCTTCACGGGCACGGGGCACGGGGCCGCCGCGTGCACGACCATCTCGAGCGACGAGAGGTCGTACTGAGTGCGGATTCCGTCCGGCAGCTTGAGCAGCCGCGAGAACATGGTGGGAACCATCTGGACGTGCGTGATGCGGTGCTTCTCGACCAACTGCAGGAAATGCTCGGGCTCGAACTTGTCCATGACCACCACGGTGCCGCCCTTGCGAATGGTGAGACCCGCGGCCGCCTGCGGGGCGCTGTGGTACAGCGGGGCCGGGCAGAGGTACCTCTGGCCCTCTCGGTACAGCCAGATGCTCATGAGGAACTCCGAACCGGCCTCCGCCACCGGCGCCTTCGGCAGTTCCCGCAGGATTCCCTTCGGCCGGCCCGTGGTGCCCGACGAATAGAGCATCTGGTACCCGGCGGATTCGTCGGCGATCGGCGTGGAGGGGAACGCTGCGAGTGCTTCCTCGAGCGGCAGCACGCGGGCGTTACCCACGTTGGGGTAGGGGCCAGTGCCTCCCGCGACGAGGCACAGCGTCACGTTTGGGGCGAGGGGCAGGGCGGCGAGTGCCACGTCGAGCAGTTGTGTGCTCGTGACCACCACCTGGGACTGCGAGTTCTCGAAGATGTAGCCGAGTTCGTCGGTGGTGAGGTGCGAGTTCGTCGGCGTGAAGTACAGGCCCGACCGCTCGCCGGCGCAGCACACCGGCAGGTACCACGGATGGTTCTCCATGAAGATCGCAAAGTGGTCCCCGCGCTCGAGGCCCTCGGCCCGCAGGAGGTGCGCCAGGCGGTTCGACAATTCCTCGTACTCCCGGTAGGTGACGACCTCCCCGGAGCCCGCCATGATGACGGCAGGCTGGTCGGCGCGGAGCGTGGCGTGGATTCCGGGGTACATGTTGTGAGACCCTACGACTGTGAGGTTCACCCATGTCGAACTGCATCGCTTCGCCCTGCCGCTGGTCCGTCCCTTCCGGACGTCCTACGGCACGGAGACGGCCCGCCACGGATTCCTCGTGCACGTCCTCGGTCCGGACAGCGACGGGTGGGGCGAATGCGTCGCCGAGGTGGAGCCGCTGTACTCACCGGAGTACTCCGACGGCGCCTATGAGGTGACCAAGCGGTTCCTGCTGCCGCGTCTCGATCCGGCCAACGTGCAGGCGGCGACCATGGCCGAGCGCCTTGCCCCGGTGCGGGGCCACCGAATGGCGAAGGCCGCCATCGAGGCAGCGGTGCTCGATGCGGAGTGCCGGATGGACGGCGTGTCGCTCGCGAACCGCCTCGGCACGATCCCGCGCCTTGTCCCCGCCGGAGTCGCGGTCGGCATCCAACCCTCCACTGCCGCGCTGCTTGATCTGGTTGCGGACTATGTGGCACAGGGATACCGCCGCGTGAAGTTGAAGATCGAACCAGGAAACGACGTGGCACCGGTGCGGTCGGTGCGGGAGCGCTTTGGTGACAGCCTGATGATTCAGGTGGACGCCAACCAGGCGTACTCGCTCGCAGATGCACACTTGCTGAAGGCACTCGACCCGTTCGGTCTGCAGCTCATCGAGCAACCGCTGCCGGAGGACGACCTGTTCGGCCATGCGCGACTCGCAGAACTCGTGAGCACGCCGATCTGTCTCGACGAGTCGATCAGCTCGGTACGGCAGGCAGCCGAGGCGTTGGCACTCGGTGCGTGCAGTGTGGTGAACGTCAAGCCC
Organism: Acidimicrobiales bacterium; assembly: GCA_947465505.1. Lineage (GTDB taxonomy): Bacteria > Actinomycetota > Acidimicrobiia > Acidimicrobiales > Ilumatobacteraceae > WLJO01. The sequence continues at coordinate 3,903 of CANIBN010000201.1, forward strand.
GCTCGCGTGGGGGGACTGCTCGAGGCCGTTCGCATTCACGATCTCTGTCTCGCACGCGGTGTCGATCTCTGGTGCGGCGGCATGCTCGAGACCGGTATCGGCCGGGCCGCAAACCTTGCGCTGGCCGCGCTGCCGGGCTTCACGCTGCCCGGCGATCTGTCGGCGTCCGATCGCTACTTCCGCCGGGACCTCACCGAGCCATTCGTCCTGG
>CANIBN010000202.1 GCA_947465505.1 Acidimicrobiales bacterium
GCGAGGGATTCGAGGCGGTTGCCGCTCCCGATGAGCCTTGGGAGCAGTATGGCGATGGTGCGAGGATTCTCCCGCAGACCAGCGATACCGACGGAATGGTGATTCGGCGCTGGCGCCGCGTTAGTCCTTGAGCCGCTTGCGCAGCTTTGCCCACAGCGCATCGAAGGCCTGCGAGATGTCCTGGGCCCGGTAGCCGTAGCTATGAATAGCCCGTCGCTCAGCGATGGCCTGGTTGATGATCACGCGCTGCGGAAGAGCCGGGGACCACACGGCCTTCTTGCCGACGTTACGCGTGAGTTCCTCGGTGCGCCGTTCGGCTTCAGCAGACACTGCGGGCATCTTGTTGACCACAACACCAGCAAGATCGAGGTCGGGGTTGGACGAACCCCACACCTCGTCGATGAGGTCTGCGACAGCAGTGATTCCGCGCAATCCGAGCGCCGAGGGCTCGACGACCACGAGCGCGTGTTGTGCTGCGGTGAGGCCGTTCAGTGTCAGGTTTCCGAGCGATGGCGGGCAGTCAATGAGCACGGCGTCGTAGTCCGCAGCGATGGCCGCCAGTGCGGCGCTCAAACGTCGCTCAGGGTTGCGCCCCTTGCCGATCTCTTGTTGCTGCAGGCGTTGACTCGCGGGAAGGACGTCGATACCTTCGCCCCACGCGCTCTCATAGACCACCCCGGTATGCGAGCCGTCGAGAATCTCCGCAGTGGACTCCTTCACCTCGCCAGGCTCGACTCCGAGTACCCACGACGTGGAGGCCTGGGGATCGAGGTCGACCAGCAGGACACGATGACCGGCCGCTTGAGCCGCCGAGGCAAGCCCCAGCGTCACGGTGGTCTTGCCAACCCCGCCTTTTTGGTTCACAACGGCCACAATTCGTCCCACAACGCCCATGTTGGCACGAAAAAGGGGTCGCGCAATAAGCGCACCCCAGCGGGATAGAGTGTTGCCCAATGTCAATTCTCTGATTCAGGAGCCCTATCGTGAAGAAGGGTCGTCATCGCCGCTTCGAAGAAGCGCGAAAGTTGAAACAAGCCGGTCCCGGGGCCTTCGATCTCGGGCTCGGTGGTTCCGATCGTGAACCCCGTTCCGAAGAGGACAAGTACGCCGCGTTGGCGGAGAAGTACGGCGTCACCTTCGACGAAGAAGACGACGACACCGACACCGACGAGGACTGAGTCTCCCCGGACCGCATCCCGCGGTCTCTGACCCCCCAGCAGGCGAAGACGGTCGCCTTTCCCATGCCCCGAACCCCTCTCCGCAACGTCGCGCTTGTCGCGCACGTCGACCATGGCAAGACGACCCTCGTGGACGCAATGCTGCGCGCCACGGGAACCTTTGCTGCCCATCAGGCGGTCGTGGACCGCGTGATGGACTCCAATGACCAAGAGCGCGAACGAGGGATCACGATCCTCGCCAAGGCCGCTTCGGTCACCTGGAAGGGCGTCAAGATCAATCTGGTCGACACCCCAGGCCACGCCGATTTCGGTGGTGAGGTGGAGCGTGCCCTCACGATGGTGGACGGAGTGCTCCTGCTCGTCGATGCAGCAGAGGGGCCACTGCCCCAAACCCGCTACGTCCTGCAGAAGGCGCTTGCGGCGAATCTGCCTGCAATTGTGATCATCAACAAGGTAGATCGCCAAGACGCTCGTCCCGACGAGGTTCTCGACGAGGTCTATCAGTTGTTCATCGACCTCGATGCTGGTGACGAGCACATCGATTTCGAGGTCATCTCCGCGGTTGCCCGCGAGGGGCGGGCGATGGTCGGTATCGGGATGCCCGAGTCGGACGCAGATCTCTCTGCGCTGCTCGACGCCATCGTTCGCCGAGTCCCCGAACCCGCCGGTGATGCAGATGCCCCGCTGCAGGCGCTGGTGACGAACCTCGACGCCTCGGAGTACCTCGGTCGTCTCGCAATCGGACGCGTGTACAACGGCGTGCTTCGTAAGGGCGAGACCGTGGCATTGCTCGAGGAGGAGTTCGGCGAGGGGCAACCCCCGCTCAAGCGCAAGCTTGCCTCGCTGATGGAATTCTCCGGTGTCGGACGCGCCGAGGCCGACGAGGTCTATGCCGGCGATCTTTTTGTGGTGGCTGGTTTCCCCGAGGTGGAGATTGGCGACACCATCGCCTCCGTCGAGGCCCCTGCTGCGCTTACCCGTCTCACTGTTGACGAGCCGGTGCTCCGAATGACATTCGGCGTGAACACGTCGCCGATGGCCGGACGCGAGGGCAAGTTCCTCACGAGTCGCCATCTCCGCGAGCGTCTCGACCGTGAGGTACTCGGCAACGTGTCGATCCGTCTGCACGACACCGAGTCGCCCGACATCATCGAGGTGGCTGGTCGCGGTGAGCTTCAGCTTGCGGTTCTCATCGAGTCGATGCGGCGCGAGGGTTACGAGCTCCAGGTGAGCCGCCCCGAGGTGATCACCAAGGAAGTGAACGGGAAACGCTTCGAACCTCTCGAGCGCGGCGTGTGCGACATCCCTGACGAGCACGTGGGTACCGTCACCCAGGCGCTTGCGCCACGAAAGGGGCGGGTTATCGACCTCCGTCAGGGGGATGCCGGTCGCACCATCGTTACCTTCGAGTGCCCGAGCCGCGGCCTCATCGGTTTCCGTTCGATGCTGCTCACCGCAACCCGCGGTACCGCCCTGCTTCACCAGCACCATGCCGGCTGGACCGCATGGGCAGGCGAACTCCCGCACCGCACCGGCGGGGCGATGATCTCCGACCGCATCGGTATGGTCACGGCCTACGCCCTCGACAACTTGCAGTTGCGTGGGACCCTGTTCATTGCTCCTGGCGATCAGACCTACGAAGGAATGGTCGTTGGTGAGAACTCGCGCAACGACGAGATGGTCGTGAACGCTGTCCGTGCCAAGGAGAAGAACAACATCCGCACGCACAGTCACGACGACGCCGTGAAGCTTGCGGCACCGGTCATCCACACGCTGGAGACTGCGATCGAGTGGATCGCTGACGACGAACTCGTCGAGATCACACCGAAGTCGATTCGCATCCGCAAGCGCCACCTCGGTCTCGAGGAGCGGCGACGAGCGGCTAAGAAGGGCTAGTTAGTCCTTCTTCTTTCGCACCGAGGGGTGGGGAAGCGCTACGGCCTTGGCGCGTCGCTTCGCGAACGCCTTCAATTGCTCCACGATGAGCGGGTAGATGTGCGGCTCGACCAGTTCAGAGATCTCGTTCTCGAGTTCTTTGTACACCGGCTTGTCGCCCACGAACGCCGACTTGTCGTTGGTGCACCACCAGTGGAACTCCTCACCAGCGTCGCCCCAGTCTCGGCGCTTCCACTCGCGCAGCGTGGAGGTGACGTGCCCGTGGGTGTCGGTGTGCTCCTCGAGTCGCAGGGGAACCTGCCAGCACACGTCAGGTTTCCAATCCATCGGTCGCTCGCCGGCGTCGAGCGCCCCGACATGAAGGGCGCAACCGGCCCCTCGACCAAAGCCCGGGCGGTTCAGGAATATGCAGGCGTCCTCGTGCACGAGGGTCACTTTGTCGCCTGTGTCTGCATCGGTATCGATCCAACCGGTCTTCTTGGCGACCTTCCGGAACTGCCACTGATCGTCGGTAAGACGGGCCGAGGACTTCTTGACCGTGTTGACGTCGTCGTCATCGAGGAAGTGCGCGCCGTACGAGCAGCAACCCTGCGAGAGTTCGGTGGCGTCGGCATCGAGTACGCCCTGACATCCACGGCCGAAGATACAAGTCCAGGACGACAGCAGGAACGTGGCGTCTATGACCCAGGTGCGTTCCTCGTTGGGGTCCTCGAAAGAGATCCACTCGTGAAGGTCGGAAGGTTGCGGCAACTTCGGCATCGGGGCGTGAGGGTACCTCGGCTAACGTCTGTCGGCGGTGAACACTGTGCTAATTCGTGAACTTCGAGCAGTACTCGGAGACGGGCGCGTGCTCACCGGTGGCACCGAGTTGGCCCTCTACGGGCGCGATGCGTCGAACATCTCCGGCGCCACCTCGGTTGTTTGTCTCCCCACCTCCACTGCCGAGGTTCAGCACTGCGTGCAGGCGGCGGTCCGGCACGGCATTCCCTTTGTAGCCCGAGGTTCCGGTA
>CANIBN010000203.1 GCA_947465505.1 Acidimicrobiales bacterium
CCGCCCTCGAATCGGATGCCCCCGACGGCGGAGGTCTCGAAGAACAGCACCACGTCGTAGCGAGCGAGTTCGGCTTCGTAGGTGCTGTTCATCACCGAGAAGAACTCTGCGGCTCCGTCGGGCCAATAGGCCGCGCCGTCCACCGTGCCGCGATCGCAAAGGAGGATCCGATCAGGGAAGCGCGCAGCCTGGATGTCCTCCAGGCTGTGTTGCACCTCGAAGATCGCCTTCTGCAATGAGCGTTCAGCCTGTTCCTCGGTGACCCGGGGAAAGCCACCGCTGAAGAGGATGGTCGCGGCTTCGGGGACGACGATGACGTCATCGCCGATTTCGCGTCGGAAGAGATCGGCTGCAGTGGTCTTGCCCGCACCGGGACCGCCGGTGAGCGCAATACGGAGGGGACTCGGTCTGGTTGCAGGGTTCACAATCAAACGCCCTCGGCGGCAGACAGGCCGGCCGAATCCACTGCCTGGCGGCGCGGCAGGCGGTCGAACACCGCGGGGTAATCGCGCCACGGCGACGGGAGCGTGCCCGTTCGCGCCTGTTCGATGGCGGTCCACACCCGCTCGCTGGTGCAGGGCAGGTCGAGGTGCCGGACGCCGAGGTGAGCGAGCGCATCGATGACGGCGTTCTGAACTGCGGGTGTGCTGCCGATGGTGCTGGCCTCACCGATCCCCTTTGCGCCGAGTGGGTTGAGCGGCGAAGGCGTCTCCGTGCTGTGCACCTCGAAGTTCGGGAACTCGGCAGCCGACGGCAGCGCGTAATCCATGAACGTGGCAGTGAGGGGGTTTCCCGCGTCGTCGTACACCACCTGCTCGTAGAGCGTCTGGCTGATCCCAGCGGCGAGGCCACCGTGCTGCTGGCCCTGCAGCAGCAACGGATTGACCACCGTTCCACAGTCGTCGACGGCAATGTGCCGAAGCAGTGTCACCTTGCCCGTGTCCTCGTCCACTTCCACGACGGCAATGTGCGCACCGAACGGGAACGTGGCATCGCCCTGGAGGAAGTCCAGCTGCGCCGCAAGCCCGTTCGTTCCATCGGAATGGTCGACGACGTCGTCGGGCGCGGTCTGAGCGGCTTGTGCAAGTTCTGCCCAGCTGAGTGCCTTTGAGGGAACGCCGACGACGCCGACGTTGCCGGCGTCTACGTTGACGACGATGTCTTCCACACTGGCCTCGAGGAGGTGAGCGGCGAGTTGCTTTGCCTTCTCGACCATCGACTTGGTGGCGTTGAGCACGGCCGATCCACCGAGCTGCAGCGAACGCGAGCCGCCGGTTCCACCACCGCTTCGAACGAGGTCGGTGTCGCTCTGCACGAGCTTGATCTTGTCCACCGGGATTCCGGTTTGCGAACTGACGATCATGGCAAAGGTGGTCTGGTGACCCTGCCCGTGCGCCGAGGTACCCGCCATCATCGTGGCCGACCCGTCTGCGTGGATCTCGATAGCGCCGTATTCACTCAGCCCGCCGCCTGCCGTGATCTCCACGTAGGACGACACCCCGATGCCGAGCAGCTTTCGGTCACCGCGGGCACGTCGGGCCGCCTGCTCACGCCGTAGGTCGTCGTACCCCGCAAACCTTGCTGCTTCCTCAAGCGGCAGCGTGTAATTGCCGCTGTCGTACACCGGACCGGTGATGGTGGTGAACGGGAACACGTCGTTGCCGAGCAGGTTGCGCCGGCGGATCTCGATGGGGTCGATGCCGAGCTCGAGCGCGGCGTGATCGACCGCTCGCTCAAGCAGCGCGGTGGCCTCGGGCCGACCGGCACCTCGGTACGCGCCTGTGGGGACGGTGTTGGTCGTTGCGACCGCGACGTCGAACTGGATCTTTGGGAAGCGATAGGTGCCGTTCGACATGCGCTTCGTGCCGGCGGGTAGGTAACAGCCGATCGCGGGGTAGGCGCCACCGTCGCCAACCAGGTGCACACGCATGCCAGTGAACGTTCCGTCCTTGCGGCAGCCGAGCTCGACGTATTGGATCTGTGCGCGGCTGTGACCGAGCACCAGCATGTCTTCGCTCCGGGTCGCCGTCCACGTGACTGGCCGTTGCAGGCGTTGTGCAAGTGCAGCGACAACCGTCTGTTCCGGGTACGGGCCGATCTTCCCGCCGAAGCCACCGCCTACGTGCGGCGTGATGACATGGATCCGATCCTTCGGAACGTTGATCGCCTCTGCGAGGAGCGTGTGGAACGTGTGTGGCATCTGTGTCGATGCGTAGACGCGCAACCTGCCGTCAGGTTCGATGTCCGCCGCAGCGGTGAGTGGCTCCATGGCTGCAACGGCGATGCGCTGGTTGACATACCGGCCGCGCACCACGACGTCTGCGCCGTCGAGCATGTCGGGGCTCTCGGGGTCGGTAACAGCCATCGCGATGTTGTTGCCGTGCGCCTCGAACAGGACCGGCGCGTCGAGTTCCATCGCAGCCTCAGGGTCCACCACGCTCGGCAGTTCTGCGTAGTCGACAATGATGAGCGCTGCAGCATCCTTGGCGGCGGTGGGGTTGGTTGCGGCGACGACGACGATGGCCTCTCCGACAAAGCGGACCACATCGGTAGCGAGCGGTGGCCGTGCAAAGTCGTCGTGCACCTTTGCCAGGCCGTGTTGCGACGGGAGTCCGAGATCGGCGGCTGTGTATACCCCAACAACACCGGGAGCAGTCTCGGCCGATGCAGTGTCAATGCCGACGATCCGGGCGTGCGCATACTCCGATCGGACGAACGCAAGATGAACAACGTTGTCGAACGTCAGGTCGCCCACGTAGTCGGCCTGCCCGAGGAGCAACTCGGGATCTTCCGTGCGGGTGACCTGTGTGCCGAGAATGGAACCTGCCATGCAAGGCAAGGTAGTGCAGTGGCGCCACGAGGGCTTGGTCCGGGCTGCGGTTAGCGTGGCGATGCATGCCCGTAAGCACTGTTGTCGACTCGAGTGGCATCCATGTGAGACTCACCAGGTGGGCGTCTGTGGCCGGCTTCGCCCGACGGGTTGATGTGCTCCCGGAACACGTTGTGTCTGCCCGCACGGTCGACTGGGTGAGCCTGAAGGAACACTTTGGTCGGCGGCTTGGCTCGGCATACCTCCCGGGTGGGCGTGCCGGAGGATGGTTCCTTGTCACCAAGGGCCGTCAGCATTTGGTTTGGTGTTGGCTCGAACGTGGTGAGCCCACACTGCTCATTCGCACGAGCCGGTTTCGTCCCGGTCAGGTTGCGGTGGTGTCGAGCAGTGTTTCGTATGTCGACGGCAGCGAGTGGTTCACCCAGCGAGTGAGCTGAGCACCGACTCGGCACAGCGCCGACCCGAGTAGAGCGCCCCTTGGATCGACGGGGTGTCTCGGTGGTCGCCGCACACGAAGAGGCCATCGCCGAGCGACTGCGACTGCTTCGGGTGGAACGGCGGCTGCTGGTCGGGTTGGCCGTGTGCAATCGAGTCGGTACGGAGGTGCGTCCAAGCGTCGACTGCTGAGCCCCACCAGGCCCGCAATTGCGTACGTGCCGAAGACTCCAGATTGTCGGCGAGGGTTCCGGGGCAGGCGGCAGCGATGAGCGCGCGGCCGTCACCCGGGCCGTACTCCGGGGAGACATTGGTCATGACGGCCACGTTCAACACGGGCCCGGTGCCGACGCCATCGAGGATGATGAGGCGGTCCTTCACGGGCGCCTTCGGCGCGACAAACCAGACGCACGACGCCGAGCGCGAGGCCACCGGCTTGAGGCCGAGCAGACGAGATGCAGCGGGCCCCTCGGTAGCGACGATGACGCGGTGTGCCAACACCGATCGCCCGTCGGCCATGGTGACGCCGCCTGAGCGCACCTCAGCGACTGGGCTGTGGAGATGAACCGTGCCGGGGGGCAGGCCAACGGCAAGTTGGTCTGGGATGGCCTGCATGCCCCGAGCGGGCACCGTCGACTCGCCGACGGCGAGGCAACGGAGAATCATGTCGAACATTCGGCGACTCGCCGTGAGTGCTGGATCGAGCTGAATGCCGCCGACGAGCGGACGGAAGAAGCGTTGGATCATGGCATCGCTGAAGTGCTCGCTTCGGAGCGCCTGCAG
>CANIBN010000204.1 GCA_947465505.1 Acidimicrobiales bacterium
GATGCGGGTGACCCACTCGACACGTCGTTCGCAGCGAGAGCAGGACGGCTCGGAAGTGCGACTGCTGTAGCGATGACGATGCCTGCGAACAGGCGCGCAGCGCGGCATCCCCAACGTCCGGCCTGCAACATCACGACATCTTCACCGCTCACCGCTCTCGAGCGCCAGTCGCACCTGCCCATCACCCGAAGCATTCTTCGGGCTGTTGCCGCAGCGTTACCGAGACGACCTCAGGCAACGGTGTCAGCGAGTCGGGCGCGATCAGCAGGTTCGAGCACGTTGATTACCGCAGCGATGGTGCCGGGAACAGCCGCACGCAGCGTGTGCTCGGCGTCGCTTCCGGGTCTCGGAAGCTCAGTGGTGAGCACCAGGTACGGCAGTTCGGGCACGCAGGCTCGAACAGCGGTTGCTCGACCGATGGCTCGCCACACGGTCTCTGCTCGGGAGAGGCCTCCACGCGTCGAGGTGAAAGCCCCGGCCACATCGACGATGCACTGCTTGCCGTTTGGGGCAGTGGCAAGGAACGACACCAGTACGCCGCTCTTGGGGACGCGGTATCCGGCCTTCGAGATGGTGAACCCGGCCTCGATCAACGCTGCCTCGGCTACCTGTCCGGCGGGCTTGCCGTCATCTGCAGCAGCGAGTCGAGCCGCCGTGGGTTCGCTGAACTGCGCCATGCCCTCGGCTACCCGGGTACGGGCCAACGCCACGTACGACGGATCCATGTCGTAGCCGACGTAGCGACGTCCAAGCCTCGCCGCCGCAAGGAGCGTGGTGCCACTACCCATGAAGGGGTCGAGCACCAGATCGTTCTCGAAGGTATAGAGGCCGATCAGTTGCTCGGGGAGTTCGACGGGAAACGGTGCCGGATGTCCGACACGCTTCGCACTCTCGGGCTGCATCGGCCACACGTCCAGGGTGAGCGTCATGAAGTCGTCCGCATTGAGCGTGCTCACGTGTGGCAGCCCGCGTTTGGCGCGTTGTGCAACGGTAAGCGCGCGGTCGAACCGACCCTTGCTTGCGACAACCACTCGTTCGGTGACGTCTCGTAGCACCGGGTTCGTGGGACTGCGGAACGAACCCCACGCACACGAATTACTGGCGCCCTCGCCCTTCTGCCAAACGAGCTCACCGCGCAGCAACAGGCCGAGGTCGTGTTCGAGGATTCGGACGACGTCTGCAGACAGGCTGCGGTACGGCTTGCGCCCGAGGTTCGCCACGTTCACTGCGATACGGCCACCCGGCTCCAACTTGCGGGCGCACTCGGCGAACACGTCGGTGAGCAGTTCGAGGTACTCGAGATAGGAAGAGGGCACACCCTCTCGCTCCAGTTCCTCCTCGTACTGCTTGCCGGCGAAGTACGGGGGTGAGGTGACCACGAGGGCCACCGAACCGTCCGCAACGGCGTCCATGTGGCGGGAGTCTCCGCACACAAAGGGGTCGGCCACGGGTTCGGGTGCAAGGACGGTGTCGTCGTTCGAGGTGACCGGAGCGCGGAAGCGGTCGTAGAACTTGGAGGAGTCGTGGCTCTCGCGGCCACCAACGCCGAAGTTGGACGTCTCGGTCCTGCGTCGGCTGCTCATCGGGGACAGAGTACGCGACCAGCGCGCGCTGCTACGGTCCGGCCATGAAATTCGGATTGGCATTCGCAAACACCATGGGTTGGGCCGAGCCGGCGGGAGCGATCGCTGCCGCACGTGCAGCAGAGGCAGCGGGCTTCGAGTCCATGTGGACCGTTGAGCACGTGATCTTCCCCGACGACTATCAGTCGGCCTACCCGTACAGCCCCACCGGCAAGATGCCTGGCGGCGCTGCAACCCCCATCCCTGATCCGCTCGTGTGGCTCGCGTACATCGCATCGGCCACCACCACGCTGCGACTTGCAACCGGCATCCTCATCCTCCCCGAGCGCAACCCGCTCGTGCTCGCGAAGGAAGTCGCAACGCTCGACCATCTCTCCGGCGGTCGCGTCGAGCTCGGTATCGGCGTGGGTTGGCTGAAGGAGGAGTTCGACGCGCTCGGCATCCCGTGGGAGGCGCGCGGCGCGCGCACCGACGAGTACATCGAAGTGCTCCGCACACTCTGGTCGTCCGATCACGCCTCGTACTCGGGACGATTCGCGAACTTCACGAATGCCTCGAGCAACCCGAAGCCCGCACAGGGCTCGGTGCCGATCGTGATCGGCGGCCATTCCCGTGCGGCAGCCGAGCGCGCCGGCCGCTTGGGCGACGGGTTCTTCCCCGGCAAGGGCGACATGGCCGGCCTGAAGGAACTCTTCGATGTGGTGCGGCAGACCGCTGCCGATGCCGGTCGCGATGCGTCGGCAATCGAGTTCACCGCTGGACATCCCGGCATCTTCGGCGACGACCCCATCGCCGCCGTGGAGGAGATGGCCTCGATTGGTGTGGGCCGCATCATCCTCCCGGCGTTCACCATGTTCAAGCCAACGCCTACCGAGGCAATGGAAGCATTCGCCGAGCGCGTGATCCGCAGGGTCGCCTAGCACCGCAGTCGAGGACGGGCCTCTCGGGGCCTGCAACAGCGCGGGAGGGTGGAGCCATCGAACCGGTAGCAATCGTCACGGCACTCGTCGAACTGGAATCCGGTGAGTTCGGCGCGCAGCGCCGCAGCATTGCGGAGTACCTACTGCTCGCCGAGGATGTCTTGGCGATCGACCTCCCGATGGTGGTGTTCTGCGACGAGCACCTCGTTGATCGCATCGCCGAGATCCGCAGTCGACTGGCGCCCGATGCTCAGACGGTGGTGCAGAAGTACGAGCCACATCCCGAGGCCCAGGCTGATCTCGAGTTTCTGCGTAGTGCACTGGGCAGGCGGCGAACTGCGAGCACCTCGAACGTGGCGAAGGACACCGCTGAGTATCTCGCGCTTGGCTGGTCCAAGCCGTTCCTCCTTCGACGGGCAGCGGAACTGATCGACGCTGGTCGGTACTGGTGGATCGACATTGGAATTGCCCATACGGCGCCTGTCCCGCCCGACCTCGCAGAGCACCTCCGCTTCGATCCAGCAAGGCTGAACCTTCCACCGGTGCACTTCGTGTCACTGGCGAACGGCGACTGGCATGGCCAGCCCGGGAATTTCGAGTGGACTCTGGAGGGTGCTACTGCAGGTTCGACCGACTGGTGGCTCCATGGCGCGCAACTCGTGTGTGCCGGGGTGTTCGGGGTGGCGAGAGGTGCTCTCCTCGGCTTCGAGCAACGGGTGAGGGAGGCAGTCGCCGAGGCATACCAGCACGATGCAGCGGTAACCGACGAGATGCTCCTCTCACGCGTCGTTGCGCAACACCTTTTGGCTACCCGCGTCACGGCAGCGTCCTACTCGACGCTGCTCACCGCTCTGCGGGACGATCTCGTCCCCTCGTTGCGCGATCTGTGCCCGTCTGCGCGGATTGTGGAACTGCCCGGTCCAGAGCGTCCGGATCGCGCGGCGCTCAACCCGTCGATCGCGAACCATCCGGATGGTGGTTACGCCGCAATCATTCGCCATGCGAACTACCGATATCAGGACGGTCGGTACACGCCACTCGATGGCTCGGGGCTGATCAAGACCGACAACGTCCTTGCTCGTCTCGACTCCGAACTCCGAGTGCTCTCGGTGCTGCCGATTGATGACTCGTTGGCGCGCACGACTCCGCCGAAGTATCCCGTGCATGGCTTTGAGGACATGCGGCTGTTTCGTCGCGACGGTGCATGGTGGGTGTCGGCGACCGTGCGCGAACACCGAGACGACGGACGTTGCGAGATCGCGGTGTGCCGCCTCGACGAGAGCGGGTCGATTATCGAGGCCTTCGTGATGGAGTCGCCACTCGGCAACCGGCACGAGAAGAACTGGGCGCCGATCGAGGGAGCGGAGCGGATGTCGTTCCTCTGGAACGCCGAGCCAGCCGTGATAGTGGAGGTCGACGAAGTGCTCGGAGCAACCCGATTGCCGCGCCCGATCGCTCCAGAGGTGGCGAGGAGCAACGCCCGAGGGAGTTCCCAGGTCATTGAGGCTCCGGGCGGATGGCTGTCGGTTGTGCA
>CANIBN010000205.1 GCA_947465505.1 Acidimicrobiales bacterium
CATGGCAGAGTTCTCTCTCACCCTCAACGACGACCAGCAGCAGATCCAGGATTGGGTCCACACGTTTGCGGCCGACGTCATCCGCCCCGCTGCCCATGAATGGGACGAGCGCGAGGAGTTCCCGTGGCCAGTGGTGCAGGAGGCCGCCAAGATCGGTCTCTACGGCTTCGAGTTCATGCTCAACGCCATCGGCGACAAGAGCGGCCTCACGCTGCCGGTTGCCATCGAGGAACTGTTCTGGGGTGATGCCGGCATCGGCATGGCCATCATGGGTTCCGGACTCGCTGCGGCAGGCATCTCCGGCAACGGCACGCCGGAGCAGATCATGGAGTGGGTGCCGCAGTGCTACGGCACCGCCGACGATGTGAAACTCGGTGCGTTCTGTGTGAGTGAGCCCGATGCGGGCTCCGACGTGTCGTCGCTGCGCACGCGTGCCGTGTACGACGAGGCCAACGACGAGTGGGTGCTCAACGGTACGAAGGCGTGGATCACCAACGGTGGTATCGCCAATGTCCACGTCGTCGTTGCTGCGGTCGATCCTTCGCTGAAGGGTCGCGGGCAGGCATCGTTTGTCGTGCCCCCGGGCACGAAGGGCCTGTCGATGGGACAGAAATACAAGAAGCACGGCATCAAGGCATCGCACACCAGCGAAGTGGTGCTCGACGACGTTCGCATCCCCGGACGCTGCCTGCTCGGCGGCAAGGAGAAACTCGACGCCAAGCTCGCTCGTGCCCGCGAGGCCGGTCACAGTGGTGGCAAGCAGCCCGCCATGGCGACGTTCGAGGCCACACGACCGGCCGTGGGCGCGCAGGCCATCGGCATCGCCCGTGCTGCCTACGAGTACTCGCTCGAGTACGCCAAGGAGCGCGTGGCCTTCGGCAGGCCGATCATCATGAACCAGTCCATTGCGTTCAAGCTCGCCAACATGATCACCGAGATCGACGCCAGCCGTCTGCTCATCTGGCGCGCAGCGTGGCTGGCGCGCAACGGCGGGTACAAGAACGGCGAAGGTTCGATGAGCAAGTACAAGGCAAGCGAGGTCGCCGTGTGGGTCACGCAGGAAGCCATTCAGATCCTCGGCGGCAATGGCTACACGCGTGAATACCCGGTCGAGCGCTGGCACCGTGATGCGAAGATCCACACGATCTTCGAAGGGACCTCGGAGATCCAGCAGTTGGTGATCGCCCGTGCGATCTCCGGCATGCGGATCGAGTAGTCCTCAGTTCCTCGCTCGGTCAGGAGCGGGTCCACTCCACGTTGACGGGGATCGGACCGTTGGGAAGCCACGGCTGCGCGTTGACGGCATCTTTCACCTTGTAGGAGCCGCGCTCGACGACGCCGAGCGCGGCATCGATGATGCGGTACTTCTGCACCTTCGAGAAGATCGCCTGCGACTCGATCCAAGCCACGACGAACTCGCCGGGCGCGAAGTTGCAGCGCTTCTGGATTGCGGCGACGAGGTCCTCGCGATGGAGATGGCCGTCGCCAAAGTTCCACCCGATGACTGCGTTGTTCGCGAACTCGGCCTCGCGAATGCTGTAGGACTCGAACTTGTCACCGAGGTGGCGCATCGTGAGCGAGAACAGCGCGCGACCCTGACTGTGCATGGAGCGCCACGCCAGCGTCTGGTCGAGAACAATCTCGGCAACAGCGGTTGGATAGGTGGCCTCGAGTTGCTTGAGCTGCTGCGGCGAGTCCTTCACGATGAACTCGTCGATCTTCGCCTCGGCTCCGGGCGCAAACGCCCACTGCGCAGACGCCCAGTTGCCGGCGTACTGACGCATGGAGGGCAGGAATGACACCTTGTCGGGGACGAGGTTGCCGAGCACCGGGAAGAACAGCAGCCCACCGATGACCAGCAGCGTGACCCACCACGAAGACATGTCTCCGATACCGAATCCCTTCTCGGCCGGGAAGTTCCAGAACAGCGTGGCCGTGGTGAAGCCGAACAAGAGGTTCCACTCGTTGGGCGCAGCAAGGGCGAACATGCCGATGATCACGAGGTGGAAGGTGAGCATCGCAATGATCGCGATGATGGTCACCGTGCGGTTCGTCGAGAACAGCAGTACCAACGCGCCGCCGCACTCGAGCAGGCTCCCGCCGATGTGGGCAAAGAAGCTCGTGAGGTGTGACGGACGGAGATCCTCGGGATAGTTCCGGTACATCTTCCGCTTGAAACCCTTGGAGACCACGATGGGAGCGTTGCTGAACATCGGGGAGACGACATTGCTGAAGTGGTAGCCGAGCTTTGAGATGGCGGCGCCCACCCACACAATGACGATGAGCAACTTGAGCGCCACGATCATGTCGACGGTGCCGAATACCACGCTGAAGAACATCACCGGCATGTACTGCTCGCCACGCGCTGCGAGGAACAACGTCTTGTCGCGCAGGCCGGCAACGACGAGAAACGCCATCATGACGATGAGCAGTACCGGAGAGATGAGCGTGCCGTGGGTGGACCACCCGTATTTGGCGAAGGTATCGACGAGCTCACCGTTGTGTGCTCCTGGGAGCACGACGCACAGCACTGCGGTGATCAGGATGCCTGCGTAGAGGAACACGTCGAAGGTGGTACGGCTGTCGCCGTTGGTGCCTGGTACCCACTTGAACGGATTGAGGCGAATCGTGCCGGGCTTCAGCCAGTACTTGAAGGCGCCAGTTTGCGGCTTGAAGTGGCCACAGAGGATTCCCCACGCACCAGCGATGCCGAGAGCCTCCAGGAAGACGGTCCAGAGAACGAGCTTCTGGTAGAAGATCGGCTCTCGCCACCACGTGGCGATGTCGCCGAGCGATCCGATGTCCGACGTGATCCAGGCCAGGAACACGCCGAGGACGCCGTGTAGGAAGACCAGCTTTGCGATGTAGATCGTGTGCACGATCTTCGGCGTGCCGAAGCCGTAGTCCACCCAGTGCAGCGCCAGTTGGCGCAGACGCTCCATCCTCGGCTGCTCGCCGAAGGTTGCCGGATCAACCGGCGGAAAGTTCGGTGTCTTGAATCCCATGAGTGGTCCCCTCCACGAATTGCGCACCGGACTGTAGCCCTTCGCATGTGACGGGTGGCACATCCTCGCTGGCCGAGGCGATTGTCAGTCGGGGTCCACCCCTCGGGGGCGTACATCCAGCACAATTCGGTCATGTCGGGCACGCAGGACGAGACGCTGACCACCGATGGCACTGCAGGATTCGACGCCTGCCGGGCCCGCTACGGGACCTTCAGCGAGTGCCCGCTGTGCGGTCACGAGCTCACTCCGGAACATGCGCATTTCAAGTGCCGGACGTGCGGCTGGCGAGACAGCTGCTGCGACTGAACAACCCCAGAGCGGCGGCCCCGCCAGTCTGCGACACTGAGACATGACCAATGTCGTATCCGTGTCCTGCGAGATTGCCGCTCCCGCCGAGAAGGTGTGGGCGATGGTGACCGACCTGCCCCGTATGGGCGATTGGTCGCCGGAGAACCGGGGCGGTACTTGGAGCAAAGGTGCCGCCGGCCCGGCCGTGGGTGCTCGCTTCAAGGGGAAGAACCGAATTGGCCGCCGGTCTTGGTCGACCTCGGTCGAGGTGACCGTATGCGAGGCCCCGCGACGCTTCTCGTTCGCGCTCATGGCCCTCGGCAAGAACTGGTGCGACTGGGTCTTCGAGATCGAGCCAACGGCTACGGGTTGCCGGGTAACGCACTCATGGGTCGATCACCGCAATGCAGCGGCGGGGTACCTCGGGAGGATGATTACTGGGGTCTCTGACCGAGCGACGCACAACCGGCGCAACATGGAAGTGACGCTCGAGAACCTCAAGAGCGCTGCCACTCAGGGCTAGAGCACTCGGCAAGAATCTCGGTTTCAACACTCCTGAGATCCGAACGGGTAAGTGGTCAGGCCACTCGTCGCGCGTTCTCGCACCATGCGCACCACCGAAGACTGCTCGTCGCGATTCGCAAAATCCCCCCAGATCGTGAAGTCCGAAGACGAATTCTCAGGCCAAACGCCGGGTGCGACTCGAAGTATTCTCGGC
>CANIBN010000206.1 GCA_947465505.1 Acidimicrobiales bacterium
CGAACTCCACCATTCTGCGGGACGGCCGTTCCGGACACGATTGACCAGTTTCCTGCAACCACCGTCCAGGTCGATGTTAGGTACTGCCTGCTCTCTGGCACACGACCTGACACGAAGGTTCCCGAGGTGAACGAATCGGCGACGCGCATGCGGGGGACCACAGCTGGCGCGACGACGTTCCTCGCGAAGAGTGACTTGGAGCTCACGCCACCGAGCGTCGAGGCTGAAGCTGTGATGCCCGACGCAGTCACGAGAACCATGGAGGCCGCCACCACTGGGTAGAGGTGACGGCTCCAGGTTGTCCACCCGGACATGTGTGTGTTGGGTTCGGGTCAGCCGCTGATGACGACGGAGGCGCCCTGCACTGCCTCGGCGGACGCGGGGCTTGCGAACGTAACGGTGGCAACAGCGACGCCGCTCGCCCCAACGGGCACCGTGGCAGCAGTGGAGGTGTCGAGGTTGACGCCGCTCGCGCCGGTGAGGGTGACGGAGATGTTCTTGCTGTCGCAGGCCGGCGATGCGATCGAGTTCACCGTGGCGGCGGACACTTCGTAGCGCTGGTGACCGACGGCTGCGTTGTAGGCGTAGGTGTAGCTGACGCTCACGCCGTCGCTGTCGCAGGAGCCGACGACGACATCACCGGAGCCGAGTTTGGTGCTGCTGATCGAGCCGAGAGTGGCAGCGGAGGCGGCAACGATTCCCCCGCCGACCGTGATGGCGATCGCGCCGGACAGTGCGATCTTGTGGATGCGGTTCATGGGCAGGGCTCCTCGTGGACGGAACGAACGTGGCGTTCGTTGCTCAACGGGAGGTTCGCGGCCCTGAGTTGCTGCCGGGGGAGTAGTTCAGGTGCAGTTGGGGTGCAGCGTCACGCGGACAGCGGGTGGAAGCGGTATCCGAAACCGCGCACCGCGCTGATGGGGTCGGGCGATCCGTCTGCCGTCAACTTCGTCCGCAGGCGAGCCACGGCAAATTTCACGCGCTCGGTACCGATGCACGAGCCGTCCTCCCAGGCTTGCTGCAGCAGTTGCTCGGCCGAGAGCGTCTGGTTGGGGTGGCGAAGAAACGTCGTGAGGAGACGGAACTCGAGCGGGGTCACGGCGAGTTCTGCACCGTCGCTATGAACGGTGCGTGCGTCGAGGTCGATCTCCAGCGGTGCGGTGCCCAGCACCACGGTGACAGCCGTCGGAGCCGATCGGGAGCGGCGGAACAGGGCGGCCACTCGTCCCAGTAACTCCTCGGTGCCGCACGCCGCGTTGACATAGTCGTCCGCACCGGCCGCGAGGCAGCGCACTGCCTCCCCGGAAACGTCCGCGCCTCCGAGGAGGATCACTGGCATCTCGGACACCTCCCGGATACGGGACAGCACCTGCCAACCGCTGTGAACGGCGAGGTCCAGGGAGATGATCGCGAGGTCGGGTCGCTGGCGGTAGATCGCGCGCAGCGTGTCAGGCCCATTGCTGGCTTCGACGACATCGTTCCCGGCCAGTCTCAGTGCCGCAGCCAAGTTCTGTCGTGAAGCATCGTCTCGTTCCGCAACGAGCACCTTGTCTGGCTGTCGATCCGCCATGACACCGTTTCCCGCGTCGCGTGCAAGGGTTCTTCAGCAACGTGTGTCCGTAGTATGGACACAGATTCACCGGACCCACCGATATCTCTCAGTAAGTCGGGACAGATGTTGACCCGACGCGGTATTTCGGTTCAGTGCCGCACTCGGCAGCCGAGGCCGCCTTCCCATTCCACGACCTCGCCGCTCGCCGCAAACCAGGCCTGTGTGCCTCCGGAGCCATCGAGCCGGACGATGACCTCAGGCCCGTCAGCAACCCACCGGTCCGGGCCGGCTAGTCCCTGCACGGTAAACGCGTCGGTGGGTGCCTGATACCAGCCTGCCGGTGTGGGTGTGAGCACCTCGGGTGTGATGGGTGTGGGGTCGAGCACGGTGACGAGTTCGGCCACATCGACGTGCTTGGGTGTCAAACCACCGCGCATCACGTTGTCCGAGGCGCCCATCACCTCGAGCCCGATGCCCTGCAGGTACATGTGCAACAGGCCGGCATCGAGGAATATCGCCTGACCTGGCTCGAGCGTCACGTGGTTGAGCAGGAGGGCAACCAGCGCTCCGGGGTCGCCGGGGTATTGCCTGGCGAGACGCTCGTAGAGCGGGTGGTCGACCTCGATGAGCGGGCGCCGCGTGAGCAACCACGCCACAGTCGCCGACGGACCGAGGAGACGCAGGTTGTCGGCAATCTCGTCGCCGCCGCAGCCCTCCAGGTCTTCCGCCGCGGATTCGGGGTTGCGGAACCCACACAACGCCTCGAACGGCGTGATGGCCAGGATGAGTTCCGGCTTGCCGTAGGGGTCTCGGTAGAGCCGGTGCGGCGCCGAGATGGGGACGCCGAGGCGTTCCTCGCGGGAGTACCCGAGTACTGCCTGTTCAACCGTCGGGTGAGCCTGCAACGAGAGCGGTTGGGCGACAGCGAGCAGTTTGACGAGGTAGGGGAGGCGGCCGGCGAGGTCGATCAGGGGCACGTCGCCCGAGGGGGTCTGGGCGAGTGTCCGACCAGCGGGATGGGTTCCCCACCACAGTTCTGCCCACGGGCGGCCGTCTGGCTCGACCCCGATTGCCGCGGGGATGGCCGAGTCGGAACCCCAGGCATAGTGCTGGGGGGCGCCAATCAGCCGAATCACGGCGTCAGCCTACGGTTTGGCCGCTATCATCTAGAGACGCTATTGACGTTCTCTTGAACGGCGTGGGCCTTGTGCCCGCGCCGTTGTCGCTTACGGGCAGAGAACACCAGCAGCAGAGGTTCAACCGAAGATCGAAAGTTGAGGTGAGTGAGATGGCCGACAGCCCCGCAATCGCGCGCGTCACCGCACTCGTTGCTCCGATCCTCGCCGACCTCGAACTCGACCTCTACGACCTCGATTTCGGTGCCGGACTGCTGAAGATCACCATCGACAAGCCTGGCGGGGTTGACCTTGAGGTCATCTCGCTCGCCACGCGCCTCATCCGTCGAGAGTTCGAGCACTCCGACCCGGTGCCTGGCGAGTACACCCTCGAGGTGTCGAGCCCCGGCATCGAGCGTTCGCTGCGCCGCCCCGACCACTACACCCGGGTCATCGGTGCCACGGTCAACGTGCGCCTGCGTGACGTCACCAACGAGGCACGTCGCATCCAGGGAATCCTCGTCGCTGCCGACGACCTCGGTATCACCGTGCGCTCCGACGAAGCCCCGCACGCCGACCGCACCGTCACCTACGACCAGATCGACCGTGCTCGCACGGTGTTTGTGTGGGGCGCCGGCGACAAGGCGAAGGGCCTTGCAAAGGGTCTGGTCAAGGGCCCGGCAAAGAACGCTGCATCCAAGAACGCCCCAACCAAGAACGCCGGTCCGAAGAAGGCTGCAACGCCCTCCAACGGACCGTCCGATACCCCTACTCAGGAGGTCTCAGCATGAGCAACCTCGACATGGCCGAAGCCGTCCGTGTCCTGGCGGCCGAGAAAGGCATCTCCGTCGACACACTGCTCCACGTACTCGTGGACGCGTTGGCGACTGCCTACAAGCGCCGTCAGGGTGCCGCCGACGAAGTCGTCGTGGAGATGAATCCCGACACGCTCGAGTTCCGGTTCACCGCCTACGACGTTGACGAGGACGGAAACTGGGTCAACGAGCGCGATGACACGCCGAAGAAGGAAGAGATGGGCCGCATTGCTGCCCAAACCTTCCGTCAGGTGATGGGTCAGCGCATTCGAGAGGCCGAGCGTGATCGCAAGTTCGAGGAATACGCGAACCGCGAGGGTGACATCGTCACCGGCATCATTCAGCAGACCGACAGCCGCTACACGCTCCTCGATCTCGGCAAGGTGGAGGCGCTGCTTCCCCAGGCCGAGCAGGTTCCCTTCGAGCGTCCGCAGCCGGGCGATCGGGTGAAGGCCTACATCGTCGAGGTCCGCAAGACCGCCAAGGGCCCGCAGATCGTCGTGTCCCGCACGCACCCG
>CANIBN010000207.1 GCA_947465505.1 Acidimicrobiales bacterium
ACCATCGAGAGCATGAAGCGTGCGGGAAAGCCCTTCGTACTTGCCTCGCTGCGCACACACCGTGCTATCGACGAGACAGCAGCAATTGCGGCTGTGGAGCACCTCGTCGTCGACCGAATCATCGACCCGAGGCTGCTCGAGCTGAACGAGCGCGGTGCGCGCAACGGGCACGTACCGGTCACGGCCATCAACTCCGCCGCCCTGGTAGCGCTGTGCATCGGCCTCGACTATGCAGCGGTCATCATGTCGAACGAGGCATCGGCCTCGGTTCCCCTTGCGCACTACCGGGGCATGGACGTGAACCACCAGTGGTCCAAGAGCCTCGACTGCGAGGAGTTGCTGTCGCTGTACCTGCCCGGCATCTACTTCTCGCTGCTGCGCCCGCTGCACGAGGTAGAGATCTGCCGGCGCTTCGCGAAGCTTCCCCAGTACTTCGACACCGTCACCAGCTGCAACCGTGCCTACACAGCAGCGGGTCGTGCCTCGGGCACGCGGTGGTGCGGTGACTGCCCCAAGTGCCGCTTCGTGTTCCTCGGGCTCGCGCCGTTTCTCACGCCGGACACCATGAAGCGCATTGTCGGTGCTGATCTCCTGGCGGACACGAGCGCTGCGGCCGCCGACGCGTATCGCGCAATCCTCGGCATCTCGGGCGAGCCGCCGATGGAGTGCATCGGCACGGTCGACGAGTCCAACTGGGCCATGTCGCAGCTTGCGCGCAGCCCGCAGTGGGGCAATCATGCCGTCGTGCGTGCTATCGCCGGAGAGGTGCGGGCAGACCCGTCGTGGGATCCACTCAGCGAACGCGAGATCGATGCCATCCCCGACGACTGGCGGGAGGCTGCAGATGCTCTTTCGTGATCTCGACGGAAAGCGCGTGCTGGTGTGGGGCCTGGGCCGTGAGGGTCGTGCCGCACTCGGGCTGTTGAACGATCCGCAGCGATGCGCGCCCGCGAGCGTCGACACCGTCGACGACGGCGCGCGGGAGGTGGTGGCAGACGAGCGCAGGCCGATCGACCTGACCGGTGTCGACGTCATCATCAAGTCTCCTGGTGTCAGCAAGTACCGACCAGAACTGGTGGAGTACGTCGCCCGCGGCGGTGTGGTGACCGGTCTCACCGCCATGGTGCTCGCCGAGCGCGAGGGACTACGCACCGTCGGGGTCACCGGAACGAAGGGCAAGTCCACCACGGCAAGCCTCACGGCTCACCTCCTGGCTGCTGCCGGTGTGCCCGTGGAACTCGCCGGCAACATCGGCAGACCTGCCGTGGAGATCCTCCACTCGCCGGACTCGTGGGTGGTGCTCGAGTGCTCGAGCTACCAGTGCGCAGACGTCACGGTGTCGCCCGAGGTGGGCATCCTCACCTCGATCTACGAGGAGCACCTCGACTGGCACGGCACGTTCGAGCGCTACGTGGACGACAAGCTGTGCCTGTTCGCGGCGAGCGACGTGGTGTTCGTGAACGGCGAGCAGCCTGCGCTGGTGGACATTGCTCAGCGCATCCGTCGGCGCCAGCTCGTCCGCGACAGCGACGCACTGCTCCCGCTTGACGGGTTGCGCCTGCAGGGCCTGCACAACCGTCGCAACGCCAACCTCGCGGTGCAGGCCGCAGCGATGATTGTTGGCGACATCCACCCTTCGTTCGCTCACGCACTCACCACGTTCGAGCCGTTGGAGCATCGCCTGCACACAGTCGGCTGGTACGGCGGGCTCATGGTGGTGGACGATGTGCTCGCCACGGCTCCCGAGGCCGTGATGCACGCGCTCGACGTGTTCGCAGACCGTCCGGTCACCCTGCTCGTGGGCGGCTACGACCGGGAGATCGACTACCGCACGTTCGGTGCTGCACTGTCGTTGAGGCCGAGCGTGCGGGTCATTGCAATGGGGCCTGCTGGACGACGGGTTGCCGACGAGATCGAGCGAGCGGGATCGCAACGGCCGCTTACTGTCGACACACTGCCCGACGCGGTTGACGCGGTCGATCCGTCCGAGCAGGGTGTGCTGCTGCTGTCGCCCGGCGCAACGAGTTATGGCGAGTTCGCCGACTACCGTGCGCGCAGTGCAGCATTCCGTTCGTTGCTCGAGCAGAGGGGTATGACACAGCCATGAAGCGGGTCACCATCACGTTCGACAACGGTCCGGCGGCAGGCGTCACCGACGACGTGCTCGACACGCTCGACGCTCACGGTGTGCGGGCAACGTTCTTCGTCATCGGCCAGCGTGCTGCTACCTATGAGGGTCGGGCGAGGGTGCAGCGAGCCGTAGCCAGCGGCCACAGGGTGGGTAACCACACGTGGACCCACTCCGTGCCCTTCGGCGAGCTCGACGACCAGGCCGTGCGCTACGAGATCGACGACACCGTCCGTCTGGTGAATGCACTCGGGGGAGAGGGTCTCCTCTTCCGTCCCTACGGTGTGGGCGGGGTGATGGACCACCGGCTCATGAGCCCGTTCGGCGCTGCTCACTTGCAGGAACTTGGTGCGACGGTGGTGTCGTGGACCAGTGTTCCCGGCGACTGGTACGACCAGACGGGCTGGGTGGAGCGCGCGCTCAACGACGTCGACGCGAGCGACTGGGCAGTGGTGGTCTTGCACGATGTTCCCGATGCCTGCTCGACGCGGCTCTCCGAGTTCCTCACGGCGCTAGCGGCACGCGGTGTCGAGTTCCGTCAGGACTTCCCTGAGTCGTGCGTACACATCAGCGCCGGCGCACCGACCGTCCAGTACGCGGCGCTGCGCGTCGACGAGGTCGTGCCGCAGGCGTAGGTGGTTGTCGCTCACACCTTGTCGGCGCCGATGAGCACCGACAGCATCACGGTTGGTGTGGACGTCTTGTTCATCCACTTGTGGCGGGTGCCGTTCTGGATGAGCACATCGCCCTGCTTCAGGTGCACCTGCTGGCCGTTGTCGACCTCCATCCAGATCTCACCGCTCATCACGATGTCGATGTCGATCGTCTGGGTGGTGTGCATGCCTGGCTCGTCGGCCTCCATGTGACCGAACAGGCCGGGTGCGGCGGCGTCCAGTTCCTCGGCTGTGGCCTCGGGTGCTTCGTATCCCTCGGGCTGGGCAACCCAGGTGATCACCCGGGAACCGCCGGGCACCGGGAAGAACGTGGGTTGCTTCGGGATCGAGCCATCGTTGGGCACGATCGGCGCGTTGTCGGTTGCCCAGATCGGGTCGTAGGCGAACCCACCTGCCTCGATGGACTCCACCCGCTCGTCTGCGAGAAAGATGGCGGCTCCAGTGGAGTCGTGGCCGGTGATAACGCGACGGAAAGACATGGTCGCATCTTGTCACGTTGGCAGCGAGGGGATGCCGTGACGACCGTGGCGATTACTCGTCGGGTCGCTGGTCCCGCAGGAACTGCTCAAACTGACTGGCGAGATCGTCGGCCGTCGGGATCGCTGCCTCGGTGCGACGGTCGAAGTCTCGCTCGAGCATCGCGAGGAACGAGCGCGCCTGCGGATCGTCCTCGACGGCGCTGTCGTGCAGTTCTGTCCAGCGACCGATCGCCTCGGCGAACGCGCCGTGGCCGGTCGGTACGCCGATGACGTGCTCGAGGTGACGAAGGAGTGCGGCGGTGGACTTTGGGTGCTCGGAGTTCATGAGGTAGTGCGGTACGGGAACGCGCAGCGACACACCGGGCACGCCGGACTGGTCGATCATCTGCTGCAGCACGCCGAACACGCCGGTGGGTCCCTGATACTGCGGGCGCGAGAGGCCGAGTGCGCGAGCGAGTTCGCTGTTCGTCGTTGATCCGAACACGCTCGGGGTGCGCGTGTGGGGAACGGCCTCGGGCGATGCACCGATGGTGACGATCACCTCGCAGCCGGTTCGCCTGGCAACCTCCAGCACGAGCTCGGCGAAGGTTCGCCAGCGCACGTGGGGCTCAACGCCAGACATCACGATGAGGTCGTGGGGGAGACCCGGGTAGCGGATGGCGTGCAGTTCGTTCGACGGCCACGAGATCTGGCGGTCGCCGTGTTCGT
>CANIBN010000208.1 GCA_947465505.1 Acidimicrobiales bacterium
AACCCAGAGCGGGCGCTTCACGGCTACCGGGTTGCGATCCTGGTGTCGACCGTGCTCCTTGTCGTCGCCAGTTCGTGTGCTTGGTGGATGATCAAGGACGAGGACGCCGCAGCGACACTCGGCAAGTAGCGGTACGGTCCGCTACGACAACGTGCCGCTGGAACCGTGCGCGTGATCGCACCACTTGGTGTCGCCAGCCTTCACCTGTCCGGCGCCGACGCC
Source organism: Acidimicrobiales bacterium (assembly GCA_947465505.1). Taxonomy (GTDB): domain Bacteria; phylum Actinomycetota; class Acidimicrobiia; order Acidimicrobiales; family Ilumatobacteraceae; genus WLJO01. The sequence goes on from CANIBN010000208.1 coordinate 223, forward strand.
CTCGAGCGCCGCGAACGGACCGCACGGATGCGGCACGATCCACACGTGGATCATGGGCGATGCGGGGAACTTCACGAGCGGCGGAGTGCACGAGCCCCCCGCCGATGTGATGCCCGCTACCTGAGGCGCCGTCGGGTCATTGGTGAAACAGAGGTCGTTGTGGACGTGCCACTGTGTGAGCCTGCCGCCAACGTCGGGCACCGCATCGAGCGACACCGTGGACGGCAGCATGAACATGGCCGACACCAGTTTGCGAGTGCCGTCGCGGCCCACCTCGTACACGAGCGACTCGGGTTCGTCGGGGTTGAGCGCTACCGAGTCGTTGATGAGGTCCCACTTCAGAAAGTGCTCGTAGCCGGTGAGCGAATCGCCGATGGAGCGCCAACCTTCTTGTTCGGCTGTTCGGTAGTCCGCAAAGCGCGGCAGACGATCGAGGGTGATGGCCACGAGGTTCTCAGCCCGTGCCTGCTGCTCGGGCGACACCCCGTCGACGCCGGAGAGATCGATGGGCTTGGTGGGGTCGTAGGGCTGGGCAGGTACCGCAGCAGGTGGCTCCGTCGCATCGACCGACGTGTGGCTGTGGTCGGGCGAGAGTTCGTGATTGTGCACGGTCGTCCCGCCAACCACCATTGCCGGGAGGGCGAGTGCGGCAACGAGAAAAGCAGGGACAGCAGCATTTGCGGGACGCTGCTCAGCAGTTGCCCCGGGTGTGAGCAGCAGGCCGAGCGTGATGCCGACCACCACGATTCCGAGACCGGCACATGCGGCATCAGCAAAGCGGATGGACTCCTTGGTCTCGAGACCGCTGATCCACGACACGCCCGTGATACGAGTGACGAACCAAGCCCCCGCCATGACTGCGTTGATGACGAGACCGCATGCCGCAATCGTGGCCGAGGTGCGCAGCAGCGCTGCGACGCCCCACACAATCTGCAGCGCAGCCGACCACACGAACAACAGCGCGAGAATGCGGTGCTCGTTGTGCGTGCCGATGACTGCGGCGTGCACACCACCAGCTCCGATAGAGGCACACGCTGCGATGGCGAGCGCGCTGGGCCAGCGAACGGCGGAGGACATCGGCTCGGAGCGTACTGCCGTTGGGCTTGCTCAGAAGTTCGGCGGGCGCTTCTCGCGCAGTGCGGCAACGCCCTCGCGGTACTCGGTGCTGCCGGTCATGGTGTTGAGCAGCGCACGGGAGGTCTCCACCGACGCAGAGGGGTCGCTCGACAGCAGGTCGTCCGCGATCTGGCGTTTCGTGGCGGCAACCGACGACGGCGCAACCGTGGTGGCAAGGCGCTGCGCGTAGTCCACCGCTGCCGAGAGTGCAGACTCGCCATCGGGGAGCACGTCGTTCCACAGGCCCCAGTGCCGCGTCTCCTCGCCGGTGACGATGCGGCCGGAGAGCAGCAGGTCGTTGGCCCGGGTGATGCCCACGAGCCGGGGAAGCACCCAGCTGAGGCCGTACTCGGCGGGCAGGCCGAGCTTCGGTGCCGCAGTGGTGAGCTTGGCGGTGGCCGACACGAACCGCAGGTCGCACCAGGCAGCCACGGCGAGTCCGATCCCGGCACAGGCGCCGTTCACTGCTGCGATCACCGGGACGCGCATGCCGAGTTGGTAGGCCAGTTCTGCCCGGAACTCTTCGCGTGTGCCAGCGGCAGGTCGCAACTCCTCGGTGGGCAAGCCGTCGTCGTAGCCGCCCCGCTCGGCATGGCCGGCGAGCGCCTCGCTGTCGCCGCCCACGCAGAACGCGGGTGGCGTGCCGGTGAGCACGATTGCCCGAACATCGGGATCGGCATCGAGATGTGCAAGCAGCCAGCGGTACTCGGCGTGCATGCGGCCGGTCCATGCATTGTGGCGCTGCGGACGATGCAGCCAGATGGTGGCGACGTGGCCGTTGCGCTCGAGCCGGGTCGCCTTCAGGTCCATCGCCGGTCAGGCCGCCCGCACTGCTGCAAGTACGTCGTCGGCCAGTTCCCGACGGCACACGAGGAAGTCGGGGAGCCACGGGTCTGCTGCGTTGTACTCGAGTGGACTGCCGTCGATGCGACTCACGTGCAGCCCCGCTGCCTTGGCTACTGCTGCCGGAGCGGCGGAGTCCCACTGGTACATGCCGCCGTCGTGCGCATAGATGTCGGCATGACCGAGCACCACGGCCATGGTCTTGGCTCCTGCCGAGCCGAGGCGGATTGCGTTGCACTCCAGCGCACGACCGATAGCGAGAGCGAGGTAGGGCGTGCGGTTCCTGCTGGTGACCAGCACCGGCCGCTCACGCTCGTAGGGGTCCATCGCCGGGGGCGGGTCGGTGGAGAACACCGCGCTGAGTGCCGGCAAAGACACCGCCCCGGCCACCAGTTCGCCGCGCTCCCACAGCGCCACGTGCACCGCCCAGTCGGGGCGACCCTGCTCGCCGTACTCGTTGGTGCCGTCGAGCGGGTCAACGATCCACACACGGTCGGCGCCGACGCGTGTGCGGTCGTCGCTGCCTTCCTCGGACAGCACCGAGTCGCCAGGACGCACCTTGCCGAGCTCTTCCATGAGGAATCGGTGAGCGGTGATATCGCCGGTGTCCATCACCTGCCACGGATGCGCGCCGCGCTGCCACATCTCCTCACGAAGGTTGTTGAGCAGCACGCCCGCCTGCTCGGCGAGCCTGGTGGCGAGTTGGTGATCGTTCTCAGCCACGTGTTGCTCCTCGGTTTCTGGCGAGCCGCAATGCATCGCGCACGAGGTCGCGCACGGCCGTCTCGTCTGCGCCATCGTTGATGAGCGCCTGCACGCGATCCTCGAGCCGTTCTGCGTCGGCATCCTCGAACACGTCGATGCGGTCACGGCGGGTCGCTGCGGTAGCGGAGAACAGGCAGATCGCAGCAACAGCGGTGATGCACCCGCAGGTAACCACCCAGCCGTTGTTGTTGCCGTTCACGGAACTGACGATCATGCCCGCGATGCCAGCAACCCATACGACGGCGGCCCCGCCCCGAAACCAGCTCATCGGCACCCCGACATGCTGCCAGAGCAGCGGCCATTCCGGGCAACCAAGCGCCAGAGACGAGTTTGGTTGAGCGCGAGCGTCGCGGCGCCAGCCGCAGCGAGCACGAGGGCTATGCCGAAGCGGAGCGGCGGCTATGCCCGAGCATCAGCGCGTTCTGAGCCGTGGCGAGGGAAGCGCCAGCGAACCGTTTGGCTGAGCGCGAGCGTCGCGGCGCCAGCCGCAGCGAGCACGAGGGCTATGCCGAAGCGGAGCGGCGGCTATGCCCGAGCATCAGCAGGGCTATGCCCTTACCGTGAGAGAGGCTTGTACTTGATGCGGTGCGGGGTGTCGGCCTCGGAGCCCAGTTCCTTGTGGCGGAAGGCCTCGTACTCGCTGAAGTTGCCCTCGAACCAGCGGACCTGGCTGTTGCCCTCGAACGCGAGCACGTGTGTGCAGATGCGGTCGAGGAACCAGCGGTCGTGGCTGATGACCACGGCGCAGCCGGGGAACGACTCGAGACCGTCCTCCAGCGCACGCAGCGTGTCCACGTCGAGGTCGTTCGTGGGTTCGTCGAGCAGCAGCACGTTGCCACCGGACTTGAGCACCTTGGCGAGGTGCACACGGTTGCGCTCACCGCCCGACAGCACGCTGATGCTCTTCTGCTGATCGGATCCCTTGAACCCGAAGGCCGACACGTACGCACGGCCGTGCATCTCGCGGTTGCCGACCTTGATCTGGTCCACACCGCCCGTGATCTCTTGGTACACGTTGTTCGCCGGGTCGAG
>CANIBN010000209.1 GCA_947465505.1 Acidimicrobiales bacterium
CGGCAAGGTGCGCAACGAGGAGACCCGTCGTAGCGACACGTTCCACCACCGCGTGATCGACGTGCGCGAGGCACTCCGAGGAATGCACGACGAGGACGCCCGTCTGGTTGGCAGGGAAGACCGCTGATGAAGTCGCTCCGCTTCGTGAGGATCGTCCTGCCAGCCCTCGTGGCGGGCGTGGCGTTCTTTGCTGCTTGGGAGGGGTTCGTGCGCTGGCGCAAGATCAAGCGCTACATCCTCCCGAAGCCGAGCGAGGTGGCGAACGCCTTCTGGGACAACTTCAGCCTCATCCGCAAGTCCGCCATGGTTACCGGCGGCAATGCCCTCACGGGTCTCATCATCGGAACCATCATCGGCGGCCTCATCGCCGTGGCCACCAACCGCTTCCGCGTGGTCTCCGAGATCGTCGGTCCGCTCGAGGTTGCGGCCCGCACCATCCCCATCGTCGTCATCGTTGCCATCCTGAACGGCATGTTCGCCCTCGATACCGAGACCGCCCGCCGAATCATGGTCACCATTGCGGTGTTCTTCATCGTCTACGTGAATGTCACCCGCGGACTGCGACAGCACGATGCCACCAAGGCCGAACTCATGGATTCGTATGCGGCCTCGCCTCGCAAGGTGATGCTGAAGGTGCGCATCCCGCTTGCCATGCCATTCTTCTTCACAGCAATCCGTATTGCCGCACCCGTCGCCGTCGTAACGGCCTTCGTCGCCGAGTATTTCGGTGGCCGCCAGAACGGACTCGGGTACCGAATCACCAGCGCGTTTAGTGCGAGTCGTGAGCCACAGGGTTGGGCAGCCGTCTTCGGCGCCGCACTCCTCGGGCTCATCTTCTTCATCGCCGGAAGTCTCTTGGAGTACGTGGCCCTGCCCTGGCAGCGCCATCGTGCGACTCGATGAAACAACCACCAACAAAGGGGAGAACCATGAAAAGAAAGCGTGTATTGACGGTCACCGTCGGTGCGGTCGCTGTTGCCCTGCTCGCCGCGTCCTGCGGCAGCAAGAGCAGCAGCACCACAACGGCTGCACCCGAGACCACGGCCGCTGCTGCGGAGACCACCGCAGCTCCGGAGACCACCGCCGCAGCAACCGAGACCACCGCTGCCGCCACCGAGACCACCGCCGCTGCCCCCGCAGTCGGTGGTGCACCGCTCAAGGTGGACACCGCTGCCTGCACCGCTCCGGCTGCCGGCACCAAGGTGAAGCTGCAGCTGCAGTGGTTCACGCAGGCCCAGTTCGGCGGCTACTTCGCTGCTGTGGACCAGGGCTTCTACAAGGAAGTCGGTCTCGACGTGTCCATCCTCGAGGGTGGCGTCGACATCGTCCCGCAGAAGGTGCTCGCAGACGGCCAGGCAGACTTCGCCGTGTCCTGGGTGCCCAAGTCGCTCCAGAGCCGCGAGGCCGGTGCGAACATCACCAACATCGCGCAGGTGTTCCAGCGTTCCGGCACCCTGCAGGTGTCGCTGAAGGACAAGAACATCACCGACAGCGCAGCCTTCAAGGGCCAGAAGATCGGTAACTGGGGCTTCGGCAACGAGTACGAGATCTTCGCAGCACTGTCGAAGGCGGGTCTCGACCCGGCCAAGGACGTCACGCTCGTCCAGCAGAACTTCGACATGAAGGGCCTCCTCGACGGCAGCATCGACGCTGCCGAGGCAATGATCTACAACGAGTACGCGCAGGTGCTCGAGGCGAAGAACCCGGCAACGGGCGCCCTGTACACGCCTGCCGACCTCAACGTGGTCAGCTACGAGAAGGAAGGCGTCGGCATGCTCCAGGACGCGATCTGGGCCGACCAGGCCAAGCTCGCCGACCCGGTGTACTGCGGTACCGCCATTGCCTTCGTGAAGGCCTCGCTCGAGGGTTGGGCATTCTGCCGCGACAACGCGGACAAGTGCCGTGACATCGTCGTGTCGAAGGGCTCGAAGCTCGGCGCAAGCCACCAGCTGTGGCAGATGAACGAGGTCAACGGCCTCGTGTGGCCCGCCGCAAACGGCGTTGGTGCGATCGACCCGGCAGCGTGGGAACGCACTGCCTCGATCTCGCTGAACACCAAGAACCTTGATGGCGCAACCGTGCTCACCAAGCCCGTCACCGACGGTGCATGGACCAACGACATCGTTGCCGCTGCTCTCGAACTGCTCAAGGCAGAGGGCATCGACTTCAACGGTGCCTCCTGGACCCCGGTCACCGTCACCCTCACCGAGGGTGGCGCCTGATCTAGGCCAGTACTTGCGGGGGTCCGGTCACCACACGGTGACCGGACCCCCGTTTCACTCACTCACCTCCTGCCCTTACCCCTCCCACACACCGCACTACGCCCCGGAGACCCGTCATGACCACCGTTGAATCCCGCCCCTCCATCGCCAAGACCGATGACCGCACCCACGTGTTCCACTCGTGGTCGGCACAGGGACTCATCAACCCGGTCGTGATCGCCGGTGCAGAGGGTTCGTGGATGTGGGACGAGGACGGCAAGCGCTACCTCGACTTCTCGAGCCAGCTCGTCAACGTCAACATCGGCCATCAGCACCCCAAGCTCGTGAAGGCCATCCAGGAGCAGGCCGCCAAGCTGTGCACCATCGCTCCGTCGTTCGCCAACGCCGAGCGCGGCGAGGCAGCACGACTCATTGCAGAACTCGCCCCGGGCGACCTCAACATGGTGTTCTTCACCAACGGGGGCGCCGAGGCAACCGAGAACGCCATCCGCATGGCCCGTATTCACACCGGCCGGCACAAGATCCTCACCACGTACCGCAGCTACCACGGCGCGACGGGCGGGGCCATAACCATGACCGGCGACCCGCGTCGCTGGGCGAGCGAACCCGGCCTGCCCGGCATCGTTCGCATCTGGGGTCCGTACCCCTACCGCTCCGCGTTCCACTCCACCTCCGAGGCCGAGGAGTGCCGCCGTGCGCTCCAGCACATCGAGGACACCCTGATGGTGGAGGGCGCCGCGAACGTGGCAGCCATCATCCTCGAGACCGTCGTGGGCACCAACGGCATCCTCGTACCGCCGGATGGCTACCTGCAGGGCGTCCGCGAGATCTGCGATCGCTACGGCATCGTCATGATCTGCGACGAGGTCATGTGCGGCTTCGGTCGCTGCGGCGAGTGGTTCGCCGTGAACCGCTGGGGCGTCACCCCCGACCTCATCTGCTTCGCCAAGGGCGTGAACTCCGGCTACCTGCCGCTCGGTGGCGTGGTGATCTCGCAGAAGATCGCCGACACGTTCAAGGAGCGCCAGTTCCCCGGTGGTCTCACGTACTCGGGTCACCCGCTTGCGTGTGCCTCAGCCGTTGCAAGCATCAAGATCTTCAAGGAAGAGGGCATCGTCGAGAACGCCAAGCGTCTCGGCGACGACATCATCGGACCCGCACTGCGTGAACTCGCGAAGAAGCACCCTTCCGTGGGCGACGTACGCGGCCTCGGCTGCTTCTGGGCCATCGAGCTCGTCCGCAACCGTGAGACCCGCGAGCCGCTCGTGCCGTTCAATGCCTCCGGCCCCGCCGCCGGCCCCATGAACGAAGTCGTTGCCGCCTGCAAGGCGCGCGGTCTCTGGCCGTTCAACCACTTCAACCGCATCCACGTCTGCCCGCCGCTCACCACGCCCGACGACGAGGTGAAGATGGGTATCGCCATCCTCGACGAGGCCCTTGCGGAGGCTGACAAGTACGTAGTGTGAGTTCCCGTATGGGAACCCTCATTGCGCACGGCACGGTCATCAGCCCCACGGGGCGGATCGCACAGGACGTCCTGGTGGACGGCGAGCGCGTCGTGGCGCTCTATGTCCCCGGGACCGGTCCGCGTGACGGTCACCGTGTCATCGACGCCACCGGCAAGTACGTCATCCCCGGTGGTATCGACGTACACACGCACCTCGACCTCCCAC
>CANIBN010000210.1 GCA_947465505.1 Acidimicrobiales bacterium
AACGACGGGGCCTCCGAAAGACGCACGGTTCGCGGCACCACCGTCTTGCAGACCTTGTCGCCGAAGTACTCCCGGACGTTCTGCACCACCCCATCAGCAAGCTTGGTACGAGCGTCGTACATCACGCAGACGATCGTGGACAGTTCGAGCGTGGGATTCAGGCTGCGTCGCACGAGTTCGACGTTCCTCAGCAGCTGTCCGAGGCCCTCGAGTGCGTAGTACTCGCACTGAATGGGCACCAGCACCTCCTGAGCCGCTGCGAGACCGTTCACAGTCAACAGTCCCAGCGAAGGCGGACAGTCGATGAGCACGAAGTCGTACTGATCAACGACGGTCTCAATCGCACGGCGCAGACGCATTTCCCGGCTGAATGCAGGCACGAGTTCGATTTCTGCACCAGCGAGATCGAGGCTGGCGGGGGCAATGAACAAGTTGGCGACTTCGGTGGACTTCACGCAGTCGGCAAGTGCCGTCTCGTGCATCACCACGTCGTACATCGAGGTCTCCAGTGTCTGAACCTGGATACCCAGACCGGTTGACGCATTGCCCTGCGGATCGAGGTCAATGATCAACGTGCGGTAACCCGCCTCAGCAAGGCAAGCGCTGAGATTGACGGCCGTGGTGGTCTTGCCCACGCCGCCTTTCTGATTCGCTACAGCAATCACGCGCGGCAGTGCCCTCGGGCCACTGCTCTCTGGGGCTTGATCGCTCATCGCTCACTGCTTTCTGGTCCGTTGAGGGTGGGTCCTCGCCAGACACCCTGCCGGCTCATACCGGCGTGTCTCGGAGAATATCGGCCGGTCTGGTCCGGGCCAAGTGGGTCATCGGACTCAGTCCATCACGCTTCGCGGCCAGAGATGTTTCACGTGAAACAGTCTCCTCGATCAGCGCTCACGATGTTCCACGTGAAACAGTGCCGTCCTGGCCCTTCGGTCGACGAACCCCTCAGTCGACGAACTCCTCAGTCGACGAAGAGGTGGGGGGTTCTCCGACGGCGAGGGTAGGTATCCGGGCACTGTCCGGCCTCGATGACGATGAGGCCTTCTGTGCGATGGCGAAGCCGTGCGTCGAGTCGAGCAAGTCCAGCGGCCGGCCACGCTTCCCCGGTGCCCGCGACGCTCACCACGAGGACCCCGCCCGGCGCAACCAGGGGAAGCACCAACTCGGCAACTTCGGGTGGTGGCGCAACTCCTCGGGCGGTTGCCGCGTCAAACTGGCCTCGCCACGCAGGATCGTGCCCCAGTGTCTCCAGATCGGCGTGGACCACCCGCGCCCGGTCCGTGGCCCCTAGTGCCCGCACGGCACGCCTCAGCACGTCACAGGACCGTTCCCGACGATCGACGAGGGTCAACTGGACATCCGGTCGGTCGACGAGCACCACGAGGCCCGGAAGCCCGCCGCCCGAGCCGACATCAACGACTCGGAGCGGGCCAATGGGTAGTGCCTCGGCGAATAGGCGCGCCTGAGCAGTAGCGAGTTCAAGATCTCCCGGCCCGATCAGGCCAATACGCTGGGATTCAGCGAGTAACGAATCGAGCGTTGCCATTGTGGAGGCGCTGCCCGCTACGGACCGAAACCGACTTAGTTCGTTGAAGAACCGGGTGCAATCACCACGCGACGCTTGGGATCTTCGCCCTCCGAGCGAGTCACCACGTCGGTACGGCCCGAGAGCGCGTCGTGAATGACCTTGCGGTCAGCCGACGGCATCGGCTCGAGCACTCGCTCCTCGCCTGAGGCCACGACGGCATCAGCCTGCTCATCGGCGAACCGGGCGAGAGCGGCGCGGCGCTTCTCCCGGTATCCCATGATGTCGAGGCGCAACCGGGTGGTGTGGTCGCCGATGCGACGCTGGCTGGCAACCCGCACGATGTCCTGCACAGCAAGCAGGGTGTTGCCGCGGGGTCCGATCAGGACGCCGAGGTTGTCGCCGTCGACGGACACCTCGATGTCTTCGCCGTCGTGGTGAACCGCCGTGGTGCCTTCGAGACCCAGCGCGTCGAGCAGCCCCTGCAGGAACTTCTCGGCTTCTGCCGTTACATCAGCAACCGTGGGGGTGTTGTTGGCGTCGTTCACGGGTGCCTCCGTTTTCTTGGCGGCCTTCGTAGCGGCCGGCTTGTTTGCTCGAGTCTTCGGGGCCGGCGACGGAGCGTCGGCTTCGGTATCCGACACCTGGTCGGCAATTGTCGACTTGTCGACCTTGTCGGTCTTTTCCGGCTTGTCGCCGCCCTTGCGACGGCGATCGCGGCGCTCCACCTTGGCACGAGGCTTCGTGGGGCGTACGCGGGCTCGCACCCGAGCTTCGCCTCGGGTCCGGCCAAACAGGCCGGGCCGGGGCTCCTCGAGCACCTCAAACTCTGCATCGTCGGCGTCAACGCCGAGCTGATCCAGGGCGAGTTCCTTGGCTTCTTCAACCGTCTTGGCGGTGGTCTCAACCCACTCCATAGTGTGTCCGTCTCTGGGAAAGGGCCGCGTCAGGATTGCGGCTTGTTCGGCTTCGTTGGCTTGGTTGGTTTCACCGGCTTGGACGGACGCTGGGGCGCAGAGGGGCGCTGACCTGCGGGTTTGGACCGAGCGTTACCTGGCGTCGGGCGTCCACCGGGGGTGGGGCGACCCTTAGGGGCGTTCTTTCCGGGGCTGGCCTTCTGCCCGCCGGCGCCCTTGGAACGGTCCTCCGTTTTCGCGACCTTGTCGTTCTTCGACATCTCTCGAGCAGCGGCCCCTGCCGCCTGCGCCTGATGTCCGAGCGAGCCCTCTCCGTGGTAGAAGCGCCGCGTTACGTATTGCTGCTGCACGATGCGGAGCACCGTCTGGAACATGTAGTAGATCACCAGACCGACGGGGAAGAAGATCTGGAAGACCGCGAATCCCACCGGGAGGTACTGCATGAGTTTCTGCTGGCTGGCCGACATGGTGGGTGACACCGCGCGGTTGGCCACCATGCGCTGCTGGACCCAGTAGAGAAAGGCGAGGCCCACAACCAGCAGGATGTACAAGACGCCCTGACCCGGGCTCTCCTTGAACATGTTCGACGGCGACTTCGCGAGGTTGAGACCCCAAGAGACCATCTCGTCTGACTTGCTGAGATCTTGATACAACGTTGAGGACTTGCTGATGTGTCGAGGCAAGAACAACCCGGTGGTCGGGTCGGTCTTGTCGGTCAATCCACGCAACAACTGGAACATGCCGATGAACACCGGCATCTGTAGCAAGAGCGGGAAACAGCTGGCCAGCGGGTTCACCTTGTGCTCTTGGTAGAGCTTCATCATCTCTTCGTTGAGCTTCTGGCGGTCACCACGGTGTTGGGCCTGCAGACGCTTCAGTTCCGGCTGGATGCGCTGCATCTCGAGCATGCTCTTGGTGCTCTTCAGCGTGAGCGGCGTGGTGATGAGCATCACCACCAGCGTGATGAGGATGATGGCGGCCGCGTAACTGTGGGTCAACGCATAGAACTGCGTAAACGGCCAGGCGAAGATGTTCGCCAACGGGTCAAAGATGGACGCGAGCACCGGAGCGCTACCTCTTCTCAGGAATGGGGTCGTAGCCGGACGGCCCGAACGGGCGGCAGCGGAGCAACCGGCGGATAGTGAGCAAGGTGCCCTTGCCTGCACCGTAGGTGTCCAAGGCGTCGAGGGCGTAGTTCGAACAGGACGGCTCGAAGCGGCACGGCGACGGGTAGCCCTCTCGGCCGGCCTGGTACCACTGCACCCCTCGGGTGAGGAACCGCTGCATCAGCGAGTCTCGGCGGTTCGGCATCGTGCGAGCACCGTCACCACGTGGTTACGCAGTTGGTCGAAGGCGATCCCGGCGCCGGCAGGTGCCACACCAAAGAGAAAGTCGCCCGCAGGGAGTGAAGAAACGCGAAGAATTTCGCG
>CANIBN010000211.1 GCA_947465505.1 Acidimicrobiales bacterium
GACAGACCCGTCAGGGCATTTGCTCCGCGGGCGGCCAGTGCATCGTGGTCGCCAGCACTGAGATGTACGACCACATCGACGTCCCGGAGTTCCTCGAGCGCGGGAAGCACCCCGACTGAGCCGACTACCACCGCGCCACGATTGGTGAGACGTGCGGCAACCCGGCGGCCGAGCCCCGTTCCAGCGCCGGTCAGTAGGACCTTCATCGCAGAACACACTACGTTCTCACCTGTGCAGAACGACACGAACCCCGTCCACATGCGGAATGTCTGGAGCGTCGGCGGCACCGCCACCGGGGCGTGGCTGTCCCTCCGTGACCCGTGGATCAGCGAGGCCATCGCCTCGATGGACTTCGACTACGTGTGCATCGACATGCAGCATGGTCTTGCGGACCTCAGCGAGGTGTTTGCACTCCTGCAGTCGATGAACGGAAAGAAGCCCACGCCGATCGTTCGCGTCCCGTGGAACGAACCCGGGATCATCGGGCGCGTCCTCGACATGGGTGCCATGGGAGTCATCATCCCCATGGTGAACAGCAAGGCTGAGGCCGAGGCGGCTGTGTCTGCCTGCCGCTATGCGCCGACCGGCGGGCGCAGCATGGGGCCGACCGTGCCGATGCAGCGCTATGGCAACTCGTACTTCGCGGGTGCGAACGACAACGTCATCTGTATCCCCATGATCGAGACCGGCACCGCGGTCTCGCGTCTCGACGAGATCCTCTCCGTGCCCGGTATCGACGCGATCTATGTCGGCCCGGCCGACCTCTCCATTTCACTTGGTCTTCCACCCGGTATGGACCAAACCGACGAGAAGTTCACCAACGCCATCGACACCATCATCGACGGCTGCCGTCGTCACAACATCGTGCCCGGCATCCACTGCGCTGTCCCGCTTGCGGCCAAGCGCCACCAGCAGGGATTCCGCATGATCACCGTCACGGCCGATCACACGACGCTCGTCGCAGGTACCCGTATTGACGCCGCCAAGGCACGTGAAGCCGTTACCGGCGCACCCGGCGTTTCCGGTGAGGCCGCACCCCCGCGCGGCCCCTACTCCGCCTAGCCTTTCGACTGATGGACGATCCCGGCGATGGACTGAGCGGCAATCCCTTCTCGGGGATCCCGTTCCTCGGCGACATCGCCAAAGCACTCTCCGGTCAGGGACCACTCAGTTGGGACGCCGCTCGCCAGTTCGCTGCGCTCACCGCAACGGGCGGCACTGCCGAGCGCAACGTTGACCCTTCCGTACGCTTCGCGCTCAACGAACTCGTACGCATCGCCGAGATGCAGATCGGTGTGCTCACCGGACTCGATACTGCAGTCGGTGGTCGTTCGCTCGAGATCGTGCCGGTAACGCCAGGGGCATGGGCAGACCGTGCTCTCGAGGCATACCGACCGCTGTTCACCCAACTTGCCACCTCGCTCGGGCAAGGGGCTCATCCATCGTCCGACGAGTCCGTCGACCCGGCGATGGCGATGATCGCCCAGTTCGGCTCGCTCATGCAGCCGATGATGCTCGGCATGGCCGTTGGCTCCATGGTGGGCCATCTCGCTGTGCGAGCGTTCGGCCAGTACGACCTGCCGATCCCCCGTCCGGCAAGCGCCGAGGTGCTCGTGGTTCCCGCCACCATCGATGCGTTTGCACACGACTGGAGCCTGCCCGTCGACGAACTCCGTCTCTGGGTAGTGCTCCAAGAGGTTGCGGGCCACGCGGTGATGAACGTTGCCCACATCCGCGCAACGCTCACCGACCTCGTCACGCGACACGCAGGGGGGTTCAAGCCGAACCCGTCGGCCGTCCTCGAGCGCATGACCGACCTCGACACCGGCTCCGGCAATCCCATGGAGGCGCTGCAGTCCGCATTCAGCGATCCCACCATCATGCTCGGTGCCGTTCGCAGCCCTGAACAAGAGGCGCTTGCGCCACGCCTCGACGCTCTGGTCTCGGTGGTGATCGGCTACGTCGACCATGTGGTCGACCTGGCCGCAGCGCGGCTCATCCCGAACTCGTCACAGCTTGCCGAGGCAGTACGACGCCGTCGCGTCGAGGCGTCCGCCGAGGACCGTTTCGTGGAGCAACTGCTCGGCCTGCACCTGAGCCGTCAGGCGGTTCAGCGCGGTCGCGCATTCGTCGCCGGCGTGGTGGAACGTGCCGGGACCGAGGGCCTCGAGCCGTTGTTCCGCAACGCAGAGTGTCTGCCTACCCCCGCCGAGGTCGACGCGCCCGGCCTCTGGCTCGCCCGACTCGAGCTCGGCGACTGACGCTGCGCTCGGCAGCAGGCAGATACTTCTCCCGTCGTTGCAATCCGGTGGACGGCGTGCCCGACTGATCGGGTCGGCTGATGCCGCCGGACGGTGTGCGCAGTTCGTCAATTTTCTTCGCGATGGACCGTCCCGCACGCTTGGAGATCGATGCAGGCACTGGTTGGCCGAGACGAACCGCGCGCATTCCGATGAGGTACGTAGCGGCGGCGAAGCCTGCGATGAGCGACACGATGACGAAGCCCACCTCGCCGGGCGGGGTCCAGATGACCGGCGGGATTGCCGCGAGCACCCACGCAAGCTGGAATCGGCTCTCAAAGCGGGCAAAGGCCCGACCCTGGTTTGCATCGTGCGCATCGCGCTGCACGATCGAGTCGAAGGCAAGCTTGCCGATTGCTGCACCGAAGTTCACGGTTCCCATGAGCGCTACGGCCGCACCCTTTCCACCGGCAAGCGCGCAGAACACGCCGCTGAGGGACACCACCGCGAGTCCGCTGATGAGCATCACCTCTTCGCGCATCACACGGCGCAGTCGGGGGCCAGTGATGTTGCCGAGCATGGTGCACACGGCCCCAACCGCAATCGCCGCACCGAACCACTTGCCGGCACCCTGGCTACGAAGCCAGAAGAAGAGGAGGAACTGCATGAATCCAACCGCTGCTCGAAGCAGTCCGATAGCACTTGCCCCCACGAGTACCGTGGGGCTGCGAAGTTCCTGGATCTCGAGCGTTCCTGCTCGTCCTCGGGCCACCGCCTCTCGCGGCAAGCGGGTTGCTGAAACGAATGCCACGAGAAAGCCGATAGCAGAGAGCACCAGCGTTGCTTTCGGGCTGAACGACTGCAGCACCGCCGCAATCCCCGCTGCAACCACGGCCGCAATACCCGACACCACCCCAAGCTTCGCATTGGCCTCCATGAGGTCGGCCTCGGTGGCGGCGACGAGCGGCACCAACGCAGACTTCGAGACGGAGTACGTCTGCTTGAGCACCAATGCAGTGAGCGCAACGGGGTAGAGCCACAGGCTGTCGATGGTGAGAACGAGGCCGATCGACACGATGATCCGACCGAAAGCCGCCAGTTCGACCATGAATCGACGTCCACCTCGCATTCGATCGATCATCGGCCCGATGAAGGGAGCCACGACTGTGAACGGTGCAAGCGTGGTGAGTTGATAGAGGAGCACCTTGGTGCGGGCCGCGTTCGCGTCGAGTGCGATGACCGTGCTCGCGAGCGCCACCAGCATCACGGCGTCCGCGGCAATCATGAATGCGTGAGTGACGGCGAGCGACTCGAAGCGGGCTCGACTCTCCAGCGAGCCGGGTTCAGGCGATGACCAGCCACGCACCTGCTGTGCTCGGTCTCGCGCCATCCGCTCACTGTAAGGGGCGGTGGGCAAGCGCGATTACCGCTTCCTCAGCGAGACTTTTCGTACTTGTAGCCGAGACCGCGGATGGTGACGACCCGGGTGGGGTTTGCCGGATCGGACTCGACACGCGACCGCAGTCGCTTGATGTGCACGTCGAGCGTCTTGGTGTCACCCACGTAGTCGGTGCCCCAGACACGGTCGATGAGGATGTCACGAGACAGGACTCTCCCCGCA
>CANIBN010000212.1 GCA_947465505.1 Acidimicrobiales bacterium
GGCGTCGAAGACCACCGCAGCGATCGGCATGGGCGTGCTCGGCATCATCGTGGTGTTCGCCCGCGAGGAACTGAACGGCGGCGACGCGGGAAGCGGACTGCTGCTTACTGCGCGCGGCATCGGTGCGGCACTCGGCCCGGTGATCATGGTGCGCCTCATCAAGTCGAGCATGAGCAGGCTGATCCTCGTGTGTGCCCTGTCGGGGATCGTGTTCGGACTCGGATACATCTTCGTCACTACTACCCATCTGATGGTGTTCGCCGCACTGGGTGTCCTGGTGGCGCACATGGGAGCCGGCGGCGAGTGGGCCGTGTCCACGCTGGGCCTGCAGTTGCGCTGTCCCGACGAGGTGCGAGGCCGGATCATGGCGGCGGACTACGCAGTGGCCACCCTCGTGCTCGCACTCGCCGGTCTTGGCGCAGGCGCACTGGCCGAGTTCGCCAGCGTGCGACTCTCGCTGTTCGTGTTCGCCCTGGCGTCCACGGTTGCTGCTGTCATCTACCTCGCCATGACACAGCGGCTCAGGAGAATGCTGGCTGCCGAGGGCGTCACGATCGCAACTCCGTCTACGTAGGCCCGTTGCCGGACCGCTGGTTCGACGGCGCGAGCCGCCTCAGCCGATGATGCTTCGAACGGCGGCACACAAGTTCACGGTGCGCGGGTCATTGGCGAGATTGTTGTCCATCTGGTTCATGACGTAGGCGAACGCGATCTCGTCCTCCGGAGCGGCGAACGCAACACTTCCGCCCGCACCGGGATGGCCATAGCAACCATCGCCGAGATAGGGCGACATGAACCCCGTGGTCATAAAGCCCATACCGAAGGTGGACGGAAGCACGAGACACGCATCGGCCTCGCCTGCAGGTGTCACCGTCCGACGAGCGCGCTCACGAGTTGCTCCCGACAGCAACTGCACACCGTCGATGGGCTGAAGCGTCGCCGCGTAGATCTTGGCGAGCGCTGCGGCTGTTCCGATGCCGTTGGCCGCAGGAATCTCGGCGGCGTGAACGGCCCGCGTGTTGAATGGCGACTGCTGATGCGGCTGCGGGAAGAAGGCGCCCTCGAGGTACAGCGCACGGAACGCGTTGGTACCCGGGCCCATCAGGTCCATCATCATCTTGAGGATCACAGGGTCCTCCGGCGGCGCCGCAGCAATCATCGGCGACACACGCGCCTCGTGCTGCTCGGGCAAACCCACCCAGAACTCCGCACCGAGTGGACCAGTGATCTCCTGCGCAACAAACGTGCCGAGACTGCGGTGCTGCAGGTCGACACGTCGCACCAGTTCGCCGGCGAGCCAGCCGTAGGTGAGCGCGTGGTAGCCGTGGGTGCTGCCGGGCGTGAACAGCGGCGCCTGCGCAGCGAGACGCGCCGTGATGGTGCCCCAGTCGAGCGCGTCGTCAACCGTGATGGGGCCGTCCACGCTGTACAGACCCGCCTGGTGCGAGAGCAGCTGTGCAACGGTGATGTCGCCCTTGCCGGCTGCAGCGAACTCGGGCCAATAGGTGGACACCTTCTCGTCGTACGACAGCAACCCGCGGTCTACGCACATGCCTACGGCAATAGCGGTGACACCCTTGGTGGTGGAGAACACCAACTGCAGCGTGTTGTGGTCGTAGGGGCGGGACTGCGCGGCGTCGAACCACCCGCCGCGCAGGTCGACCTTCAGCTCGCCACGGTGATAGATCGCAACGCCGGCACCGACGTCGCGACCTTCTGCAAAGTTCTGCGCGAACGCGTCGCGCACGGGCTCCCACCCGCTGGCAACGAAACCCTCGGGTGAAGTGTGGCCCGTCATGATCAGCCGATCAGTTCCTTGAGCATCTCCACCTGCTTGACCGGGTCCTTGCCGACAGGGTTGACCTGCAGCACGGTGACACCGGCCTCCTTGAAGGCGCCGAGGCGTTCCTTGATGAGGCTCTTCGGGCCCACGAGGTTCTGCAGGCGCAGCATCTCGGCCGGCACTGCCGCAGCGGCTTCGTCCTTCTTGCCGTCGAGGTAGAGGTCCTGGATCTCGATGGCCTCTGCCTCATAGCCGTAGCCACGGGCGATGTCGTTGTAGAAGTTCTTGCCGCGGGCACCCATGCCACCGACGTAGAGCGCCGTGTTCGGACGGGTCATGTCAAGGATCTTGTCGGCGCCGGCTTGGTCGAGCGAGTCGTCGATGCAGAGCATGCCGCCGCCAGAGATCTCGAGACGCGGGAGCGAAGGGTCACGCTTGGCGAGACCAGCCTTGAGCGGGTTGCCCCACACCTGCTGGAACTTCTCCGGGATAAACATGATGGGCAGCCAGCCATCGGCCGATGCTGCGGTGGCCTCGACGGCCTTCTCCTTGAGCGATGCCCACCAGATCGGGATGTCCTTGCGGACCGGGTGGTTGATGAGCTTGAGCGCCTTGCCGAGGCCGGTTCCCTGACCGGCGGGCAGCGGGACCTTCACCGTGTCGCCGTTGTACACGAGCGGCTCGCGCTTCCACACCATGCGGCACGCCTCGATGTATTCCTGAATGCGCTTTGCGGGCTTCTCGTACGGCACGCCGTGGAAGCCCTCGACCACCTGCGGGCCAGAGGCGCCGAGGCCGAGGATGAAACGACCGTCGCTCACGTAGTCGCAGCCTGCGGCAGTCATTGCCATGAGCGCAGCGGTGCGGGAGTAGACGTTGACGATGCCGGTGCCGATCTGGATGCGCTCGGTCTTGGCAGCGAGGTAGCCGACCTGGCTGATTGCGTCGAAGCTGTAGGCCTCGGCGACCCACACGATGTCGAGGCCGGCCTTCTCGAGGTCTGCGACCTTCTGGACCGACTCCTTGAATCCGCCCGAATAGCTGAGCGCCATGGCGAGTTTCACGTTGAGATTCCCCCTGATCGAAGTTTGAGTTGACGCTAACCGTTGAGATTGCCGCTGCGGAAACGCGCTTGCGGAGTGAGTTTCCGCAGCCGGCTCTCGTGGCTAGCCGTTGAGATTGCCGCTGCGGAAACCCTCGAGGTCCAGCGTGACATACCGGTAACCGGCCCGGCGGACCGCCTCGACCAGCTGTTCCCGCTGCTCAAGGGCAGCCGGAAGGTCGGCAAGGTCCAGTTCGATGCGGGCGGTGTCGTCGTAATGACGCACTCGGAGTTGACGGAACCCCAGACGGTGCAGGGCGGCCTCGGCCCGGTCCACCTGGCTGAGCGTGGTGAGCGTGACCGGCGTGCCGTAGGGGATGCGGGACGCCAGACAGGCGGCGGCGGGCTTGTCCCACGTGCGCAATCCGAGCGCCTGGGAGGCGGCACGGATGTCCGCCTTCGAAAGCCCTGCCTCGACGAGCGGGAAGCGCGCACCGCGCTCCTCGGCAGCCTTCTGGCCGGGGCGGTGGTCGCCAAGGTCGTCGACGTTCACCCCGAGCACGATCGTGGCACCCTCGGCGTCGGAGATGGGGCCGACGACGTCCATCAGTTCGGCCTTGCAGTGATAACAACGGTCGGTGTCGTTGGCCCGGTACGCCGCTCGGGCCATCTCATCGGTGTCGACCGGCGTCCAGCGCAGGCCCCACTCTGACGCGAGCAGTCGGCAGTCTGCGTCCTCGTCCGTGGCGAGCGAGGGCGACACGGCGGTCACGGCGTGGGCGCTGGCCGGGCCGAGCACGGTGTGGGCACGGTGGGCGAGGAAGGCAGAGTCGGCTCCGCCGGAAAAAGCGATGACGACGCTGCCGAGGTCCTGCAGGATCGCGTCGAGCCGAGCCAACTTGTCGTCCAGACCGGCCCTGCTGCTCACACCCCAGA
>CANIBN010000213.1 GCA_947465505.1 Acidimicrobiales bacterium
GTCGCTGCGCTTGAGCATCAGCACCTCGAGTCCGGGGCTGGTGTCTCGCACGACGATGACGGTGGCGGCCGGTACGGCCGGGGGAAGTTCCTCGCTCACAGACTCTTGTGTACTACGTCTGGGGTGCGCCGGGCACCTCTGGGCCGAGATCTGCTACAGGTACGGGAGTTCGGCAGCGAGTTGATCGAGCCCCGTCGATCCCATCGAGAGCGCCGCCATGTGCCAGGCCTTCTGGTCGAACACCCGCCCTTCGTTCGTCGCCCGTTGCCGGGCGGCGTCGCGGCCGGCCAACCAGACCCGCTCGCCGAGCTTGTAGCAGATCGCCTGCCCGGGCCACCCGAGGTAGCGCTCCCACTCGCTGTCGAGAAAGCCGATGTCCTTGCCTGCGTGACTACCCATGAACTCCCTGCCGAGAGCAGGGGTGAAGCGATCGCCGGGGTGGAAGGGTTGCCCGGTGGGGATCGGCATCGACAGATGCATGCCGATGTCGACCACCACACGTGTTGCGCGGAGTTGCTGGGCCACGAGGTAGCCGAGCCTGCGCCCGGGATCCGACAGGTAGCCGAGTTCGTCCATGAGTCGCTCGGCGTAGAGCGCCCAGCCCTCACCGTTTCCGCTCACGAAGTACGTGCCCTGGAACAGCGACATCTGCGGCGCGAGGTAGATCCACTGCGCCAACTGCAGGTGATGTCCGGGGACGCCCTCGTGGTAGCAGGTGCTCACTTCGTTCCAGATCGGAAAGCGTGTCTTGCCCATCGTGGGGTACCACGTGCGTCCAGGACGGCTGAAGTCCGCCGAGGGTGACGTGTAGTACTGGGCGGCTGCTCCGCCGGGTGGCGCGATCATCGCTTCCACCGTGCGTATGGGTTCAGCAAGATCGAAGTGGGTGCCATGCAGCGCGTCGATGGTCTCGTCCATCAGTGTTTGCAGGAAGTGCTGGAGTGCTACCTCGCCCTCGGCGGCCTCGCCGTGCACGTCCAGCCATGCCATCGCCTCGTCGATCGACGCACCGGGTTTGATTTCGTTGGCAACACGACGCATCTCGGTCTCGATGCGTTCGAGTTCGGCCCAACCCCAGGCGTACGCCTCGTCGGGATCGAGTTCGGCTCCGAGGAAGTCGCGTGCGCTCACGACGTAACGGTCACGGCCCACGGCGTCGGGCACGTTCGCAGCCGCAGTGGCGTAGGTGGTGCGCAACCAGTCGGCGAGGTCAACGAGCGCGTCGTTTGCCGCGGGAACCCCTGCAGATACGGCGTCGCGCCAGTGTTCCGGCGCCTGTGACGCCAGTGCTGCGAAATAGCCGGGCTCGCTTGGGGTACCCGCCCACGTTGCCAATTGGTGTGCGGTTCCGAGCGCCTGACGCGGTGCTGCCAGGACACCTCGACCCATCCCCTCCTGCAGCGAGGCGCGCAGCGACCCGAGCGATGCGGGGAGTGCCGCGATGCGAGAGCCGACGTTTGCCCAATCGTCGCCGTTGTCCTTCGCCATGAGCTCGAAGGCGCCCTGTATCTCGGCAGCCGCGCCTGCGATGACCGACAGTGGTCGCAGGTGCTCGCCGGCCTCGAAGCGACTGACCGAGAGACCGAGGCGATCCTCCATGAGTCCACGGCAACGCTGGTCGGGCAGGTCAGCGTCAACGAGGCCTGCCAGCTCCGCGAGTGCGGCGCGCGACAGAGCAACCTGTTCGGCGACGCCATCGGGCGACAGATCGGGGAGGCGATCCTGCCCGTACGGCCGACCGAGCGCCGTCGCCATCGTGGGCTCGAGCTGTGCGAGTTGTTCCAGATAGCGATCGGCGAGCGATCGAACGGCACTCATGGACTACTTCTTCGACGAGATCTGTGACTGCAGCTTGGCGATGCGCTCGGCAAACCACGGCTGACGCGTGGACCACAACTGCGGGTCGAGTTCGCGCTTTACCGCTGCGGGGTGTTGGTCGATGTGTGCCATGTCCTTGATGGTCTGCTTGGTGAGCATGACGAGATCGCGTGGGGCGTCAGCGGCGCGCGCTGCCATTGCGTGCGCGACCGCGAGCAGCTGATCGTCCTCGACACACTTGTGGACGAGCCCGACTCGCTCGGCCTCGGTGCCGTCCATGACCTCGCCAAAGATCACTGCTGCCATGGTCGCCTGCGGGCCTGCAATGTTGCGGAACATCCAGGTGTGCCCGCCACCGGGGTGAATGCCGATCTGCAGGAAGCGCGTGTCGAACTTCGCGCGGCGACCGGCGATACGCACGTCGCAACCGAGTGCAAGGTTCATCCCGGCGCCGACTGCGGCACCGTTCACGGCAGCAAGCGTGGGCAGTGGGCTGCGGGCGATACGCAGGAATCCCTCGTAGATGGTGCCGAGGCTCTCGGGGGACGACTCCATGAGGTTGCCGAGGTTGGCGCCCGCACAAAAGGCCGGTGCAGCGCCCGTGACGACCACCGCTCCGATGCCGGGGTCGGCTTCGATGGATTCCATAGCGGCGATCATCTCGGTGACCATGGGCTTGGTCAGCGTGTTGCGCTCACTGGGGTTGTTGAGGGTGATCGTGGCAACCCGGTCGGCCACGTCGACGAGTACGAGTGTCATGCAGGAAAGTCTCGCATGTACGCCCGGGCGGGAGTACTGTCAGAAGTGCAGCGTGAGTCATACCAAAACCCCAATCCCACAGGGAGGTAGGTCAGGATGAGTCAAAGGCATCGGTCCGAATCGGCAGCGCTCCTGCCGAGACAGGAACTACGAGCCCATGCCCACGCCGAGCGGCATCGCATCAATGCGGAGTTGCACCTGCTGTCCAACGCAGTCGGTTCTGTCGTCGAGATTGACGATGCAGACGAACCGGGTGTCGCATGGAAGCCGTTGCATCACCACGATGCGGAGCGTGCTCGGGCCAAGTCCGGTGGCACCGCCAAGGTGCGCCACTGGAAGCGAAAGGACTGGAAGCGCCGCACCCTGCAACGCAGGGCCAAGGCGATGGCCTTCCGGCTTGCCGGTTCGTAGGCTCGCCGGCTCCTAGGCAAGCCAGGCCGAGAAGAGCTCGGCGCGGCGGTCGGCCCATTCCTCGGCAGTGAACCCGTAGCGAATGTGGTCCTCCCACACGCCGTTGATCTCGAGAAAGCGGGCGGCCACGCCCTCGTCGCGGACCTGCAGTTTCTCCATCACCCGTCGGCTCCGATGGTTGCGGGGGATGATGCAGATCTCGAGGCGGTGCAGCATGAGTTCCTCAAACGCGAACCGTGCGAGCACCACCACTGCCTCGGCGACGTAGGCGTGGCCGGCCTGAGCCTGATCGACCCAGTAGCCCACCGTGGCCGACTGCAGCGCGCCGCGTTGCACGTTGTTCAGGTTCACCTCACCGCAGAGCGTGTCGTTGACGAACAGGCCAAGCCCGTAGGCGCCACCGAGTTGGCGTTCGCGGTCGCGCAGATTGCACCGGGCGATGAAGGCACCCTGATCGCGAATGGGATCGGCGGCCAGTGACAGCCGACTGGGTTCCCACGGGATGAGCCACTGCTCGTTGCGCAGACGAACCTCTCGGTACGAGTGGAAGTCCGCCGGCATGAGTGGCCGAAGCATCACCCGACTGCCGTAGAGCCGCAGGTTTGCCTTCGATGCAGCGGACGGATGCATGCCACTCATGATGGCGCGCCACCACCGGGCCAGGTGCCTTCGAGGAGCATGGCGCAGATGCCGTCGATGGCGTTGCGCTGGGAAACGGTGAGCCCGTCGGCCTTGAGTTTGCGCAGGACGGCGACGA
>CANIBN010000214.1 GCA_947465505.1 Acidimicrobiales bacterium
ATACGGCGTCGAGCAGTGACGATGCAACCCGGTGGTTCGTGAAGGGCACGGCGGAACGGCCGGACTTCATCAATCTCACCGCTGCCGGTCGAAGCAGGTTCGCGCTGTTCATCCGCACACAACTCGACGACCAGCGCTCTCGCGAGCTCCTGCCGGTCGAGGTGTCCAGCACCCCGATCACCACGGTTCCCACCAGCGCGATCCCCGGCAGCGAGGGTGAGACCACCGTGGTGTCCAGCAGCGTTCCGGCATCGTCGACACCGGCGTCTACCAGCCCGACGAGTGTGAGCGCGCCGACCACCCTGGTGAGCACCACGTCCACCATCGCGCGGCCCGTCGTGCGTCCGCTTCGGCTCGGCACCCGGGGAACGCTGGTGCGCATCCTCCAGAGGGAACTTGCGGCGCGCGGGTACCCCGTGCGGGAGACCGGCTACTTCGGCCTCATCACCCAGCGTTACGTGAAGGCTTTCCAGCGCTCGCAGCAGCTACCCGTGAGCGGGCTGGCCGGTATGCGTACCTGGAAGGCCCTCGGGTACTGAGTCCGTCTCCGTCTCCCGAAATGGCAGCGTAAAGCTGCCCGAAATGGGAGTGTTCGTGGACCAGCAACAGGGCGACGTGCCACGAACTACCTGCGTAGAGAGGTCGACCCTGAGATTGATGAGCTCGTCAACGGTGGCGCAGCGTCGATCCTTATCGACGCCGCCAAGGCGTTAGACGAGAGCGCCGCCGCTCTCGAGCAGGTGTGGACAGCCCTGTTGTTTGAGGAGCCTCAGGCGAGGTGCTTGGCGAAGAACCGGAAGGTACGTGCCTGCGCAACGGCTGCCGACTGCGCGTGGAACGTGGCGCGCTGATCGCAGTTGAAGCCGTGGTCTGCTCCGTAGGCGTACACCTCGGCGTCCGGCCAGGCCTGCTGGATCTTGGCGACGTCCGACATCGGGATGTAGGCATCGAGCTCGCCGTAGTGCGCCTGCAGCGGGATGCCCGGCTTCTGGCCGATGAGGGTGACGGTGTTGCCGCCGTAGTACGACGAACCGGCAGCAAACACCTCTGCGGACTGGATGGACGACGCTGCAGTAACGAGACCACCGAAGCAGTACCCAACGATGCCGACTTTGCCGGCGGACGATGCGAACCGACCAGCAGCACGCGCATCGGCGAGCACCTTGGTGAAGTCAAGCTGCCCACCGGACACGAAGGCGATGCCCTTCTGCATGTCGTCGGGCGTGTAGCCCAGTTCCACGTTGCGCTCGACGCGGTCGAACACCGCGGGCGCTACGGCGAGGTATCCATTCGCTGCATAGCGATCGACCATCTCACGGATGTGGCTGTTGACGCCGAAGATCTCCTGGATGACGACCACGCCACCGCGGGCCGGGCCCTCGGGCTCGGCGGTGTAGGCAGCGAGTTCGAAACCGTCTTCGGACGTGAGCGTGATGTGCTTCCCCATGGGCTGAGACCTTAGTGCCTGTGGGCGTAAGCGGCCCACGGGCCCAAGACCGCTAGCGTTTTGCGTCTATGGGCAAAGTCCTGACCGAACTCCCGATCGGCGACCGAGTAGGCATCGCCTTCTCCGGTGGCCTCGACACCTCGTGTGCCGTGGCATGGATGCGATCCAAGGGTGCCGTCCCCTACGCCTACACCGCAGACCTCGGTCAGCCCGACGAACCCGACCTGCCGGGTGTCCCCGGACGGGCCCGCGAGTACGGTGCCGAGCAGGCACGACTCGTCGACTGCCGCACCGACCTCGTGCACGAAGGCCTCGTTGCACTGCAGTGCAGTGCTTTCCACATCGTCACGGCGGGCAAGACCTACTTCAACACCACGCCACTCGGCCGCGCCGTCACCGGCACGATGCTGGTGCGTGCCATGCACGAGGACGGCGTGGACGTGTGGGGCGACGGCTCCACCTACAAGGGCAATGACATCGAGCGCTTCTATCGCTACGGACTGCTCGTCAACCCAAACCTACGCATCTACAAGCCATGGCTCGACCCCACCTTTGTGGAAGAACTTGGTGGTCGCGCCGAGATGAGCCAATGGCTCATCGATCACGGCTATCCGTACCGTGACAGCAAGGAGAAGGCCTACAGCACCGACGCCAACATCTGGGGTGCCACACACGAGGCCAAGAAGCTCGAGTTCCTCAACGAGTCGATGGAGCTCGTCGAGCCCATCATGGGACTGCGCCACTGGGATCAGTCGGTGGCCATCGAGCCCGAGACCGTCACCATCGGCTTCGAGGCCGGCTTCCCGGTGAGCATCAACGGCAAGACGTTTGCCGATCATGTTGCTCTCGTGAACGAGGCCAACACCATTGGCGGCCGTCACGGTCTCGGCATGAGCGATCAGATCGAGAACCGCATCATCGAGGCGAAGAGTCGCGGCATCTACGAGGCACCGGGCATGGCCCTGCTCTACATCGCGTACGAGCGGTTGGTCACCGGCATCCACAACGAGGGCACCATCGAGAACCTGCGGGTGATGGGTCGTCGCCTCGGCCGTCTGCTGTACGAAGGTCGCTGGTTCGACCCGCAGTCCATCATGCTGCGCGAGCCGCTGCAGCGCTGGGTCGGTGCGGTGGTTACTGGTGAGGTCACCATCCGTCTGCGCCGCGGCGACGACTACAGCATCCTCGACACGCAGAGCCCGAACCTCACGTACGAACCCGAGCGTCTGAGCATGGAGCGCAGCGAGAGCGTGTTCGGTCCGCTCGACCGCATCGGTCAGCTCACCATGCGCAACCTCGACATTCAGGACACGCGCTCCAAGATCGAGCAGTACCGCAACGCGGGCACGCTCGGTCCGGGCACCGAGCTCGGCATGCTCGGCTCCGGCGAGTAGCCGCGGCGAGCATCAACTCTTCTCGAGCTCGTAGAACGGCACGGCGCCTGTGCGTTTGGCCCAGAGCCCGGCGCCGATCTGCACGAAGTGCGGCACGAGGCGCTTTCGGTACCACGTGCCTGCTCGCCAGTGGCAATCGAGATCGGTAGAGCCCGCATCGATCACGTGCTCATGGTCGTACTTGGTTGGCACCTCGAGATAGAGCAGGTGCCGAGTCGCCGCAGCGAGGTTGATGATTGCAGCATCGACATCACTGTTGTTCAGGTACTGAAGCACACCGTGACAGACCACTAGGTCGAAGGGTGTGGACGGTGCCCACCGAGCAATGTCCCGACGTTGATGGCCATAACGCTCGCACGCGTATGCGCTCACATCGGTGGACACGTAACGCACCCTGGGCTGATGCTCACGGAACCAGTCGCGCCAGAATCCCGGGCCGGCACCAACGTCGAGTACCGAGCGAATTCGCACTCCCCACCATGCGCTGAGGCTCACGACTCCCTGGGCGAGATGGCCGATCGACGTTGCTGTGTGCACCGGATCCTGTTCGTAGAAGCGCCGGTAGTAGCCAGGACCGAATCGTTCGGTACTCATCGAATCGGTGGGGCGTCTTTCACGCGCACCATCTTCGGCCTCGGCGGAAACACCGCTGCACGTACCCACATGGCGATGAGTCCAGCCACAAAGGCAACTCCTCCGAAGATCATCACGCCGAGCGAGATACGGGTGACGCGTTCGAGGAACTGGTCCGTCGCCAGACGCGCCACACGACGACTCAATGCGTCATCGATCCCGCCCAGTACGTGATTCGCCCCGGTGGTGAACAGCAGCCACACCACCAACATGCTGAGTGATGCGGTAGCCGATGCCAGCGAGAAGAGCCCGACGCGG
>CANIBN010000215.1 GCA_947465505.1 Acidimicrobiales bacterium
CCGATCCACTGCTCGTTCGCATCGACGTAGGTCTCGGTAGCCACGAAGCCGGCGCGCTCGTAGGTGCGGATGGCCCGTGGGTTCCGTGCGAGCACCTCGAGTGTGATGCGGTGAAGCCCAACGTGCTGCAGACCGTGCTGAACGATCAACTGCGTTGCCTCGCCGCCAAGTCCGCGGCCGAACCACGCCGGGCCCCGTAGCGCGATGCGGAAGTTCGCCGAATTGGTAGACGGCTCGAACTCGTTGAGGACTACCTCCCCCGCACACAGCCCGGTTGCCTGCTCCACGATGGCGAGGTCGATGCGATTCGGAGCGGCCGCGCGGGTGGCGCACCACTCGGCGATCTGTTCGTAGGTGAATGAGGCTGTTGTGGCGGTGAGGTCGAGCGACTCGGGGTCGTGGACTGCCTCCCACAGCGCGTCGGTGTCGCCGGAGCTGATTGGGCGAAGGGTGACGAGGCGACCCACGATCGTCGGCTTGCTCCATCGACCAAGGGGGTCCACGATGGCGACGGTATCGCTACCGGGCGATCGGTAGGCCAACCGGCCTGTGGTGCTTGCGGCTACCCTCAACAGTGGAGGTGTCCGGGTACCTGGTGGGCTCCGCCGCCTTCAAAGCGGTTGGGACGAGCGATCCTCGTCCGGCGGGTTCGATTCCCGTCCACCTCCGCCACATGCCCTAGGTCAGAGGCCTGTGCCAGTCAGCCTTCGGCGAGTGGTACCGAGTGCATCACGACGATCTGCCAGGCGATGTCTGTACGCCGGAGCACGCAGGTCGTCGGAGCGGTGATCGTGGTCGCC
Source organism: Acidimicrobiales bacterium (assembly GCA_947465505.1). Classification (GTDB taxonomy): domain Bacteria; phylum Actinomycetota; class Acidimicrobiia; order Acidimicrobiales; family Ilumatobacteraceae; genus WLJO01. The sequence goes on from CANIBN010000215.1 coordinate 801, forward strand.
GCGCCGTCGATTACGTAGGTCTGGTCGAGCACGCAGGTGACGGTGGTACAGCCATCAATCGCGCTGCTGTAGAGGTCCGACAGTGTGGACCGAATCGATTGCACAGCGGCAAACGTCGGCGCCAATGACGCCAACACTGCGTCCTTGCCGCGCAGCCATTTCCTGCTGATCTCGTCGACCATCGAGACATCGTCGGCGAGCAGTTCGCCCAACGCGGGGAGGTCGAGTCGGTCGAGTGCGGCGAAGAGGTCAAGGACAGCCGTGTCGGCGGCTGATTGGGTCATACCCAAGTTGTATCAGATTCAGGAACGCTTCGGTCGGCGCACCTTGCTGCGACGGCGTCGCGGGCTGGCGGGCGGCCTGGGGGATCCCGACGACGGCGCAGTGGCGAGCGGCAGCGCGACTCCGGCTGCAACTGCAGGCGCGCCACCCGCTAGACGTTGCAGTGCAGCGAGTGAGGGCTGGAAGAAGTAGTCGCCACCGGTCGTCGTGACGAAGCGCTGCATCAGTGCGATGTGGTTCGGCTGTCCGCCGGGCAACGTGAAACTCCCAGGCGTCGCATTCTGCGCGATGACCGGATCCTGTCCGGCATCGGTGCGCGGGAAGTTGGGGTCGATCACCCAACGACTCTGCACGAACTCGAACTGACGACGGATCGAGCTTTGGTAGCAGAGGAACAGCAGCCCACGATCCGCGGGGTAGGCGGGCCGCGCCGCTGGGTCGGTGCTCGGAGTGCCGGCGGGCAGAGAAGCCCCGAACGGGATACCGCGTCGCATGATGCGGTGGGTCTGTGTGTCTGCCTCGCCGCCATCGCGCGTCTGCGCGTCGCGCGGGTACGTCTTGCGGATGTGTGCGGCTAGAGGAACCACTGCACCGTTGGCATCGCCGCCGAACTCGAAGTCGTTCACCCGTTCATCACTGAGCAACGTGGGATCGGAGAGGCCGGGATCGGCAGCCTGTGCGCCCGTGGTCTCGAGCGCGGCGCCGCTCTTGTAGCGTCCCATCATCTTGGCGCCCATGAGGTCGGTGCTGATGCCCTGCGCCGCCGCAGTCTGCGCAACGAAGTCGCGGAACCCGGCGACGTCCTGCCTGAGGCGTCGGAACACGAGGTACGAACCGTTGCTCGCCCACGCAGGTCCACCCACCGAGGGCGGACCCATCGCAGTGAGGGGCTGCGTGCCACCAACCTGTGTTGGTTGACCGATGACAAACTCGCCAGGCCAGAGCAGGTCCTGCCCGGGAATGCCTTGATCGGGATTGGCCGGATCCGATGGTGTCGTGACACCGCGTACTCCCGGTTGCGAAATGCCGTCCTTGAACCCGAAGTGCTCGTGTCCAGGCTGATCGACGCGCACCGAGCCCTGTTGGGTCCACAGCACCTTCACACCCAACTTCTTCGCGAGCGCGAGCTGTCGATTCGTGAGCGTCGAGAGATCTGTGGCGGTGTCTGCAGCGAGAATCAACAGTGCGTGCGCACGTCGCTGGAAGGGCAACGGCCAGTTCGACGGCGCACTTGCTCCAACATCGCCGAGCTGTGGCGCACGAGCCGCCATTCCGCTGCGGAACTCCTGCGGGAACAGCGAGAGGTCGGTGCTGTTCACCCCGAGCGCCGTAAGCCCGGCGTAGGTGAATGCAACGTTCATCCACGTGGAGGTGAGCAAGGAGGTCTGAGCGCCGGCGCGCTGGGCAACCGCACGACGTGCGCTGTTGAACGACGTCACCTCGGACGCAGACGCGATCTGCGCGCGCACGGATTGCACCCAAGAGCGGCCGGCAGATGTGGTGGGGAACGTGAGTGCCAACAACGTCTGGTTGTCCTTGTTGAACCCACCGAGCACGTTGCCCTGAATGTCGCTGAGGTTCAGTGGCGGCGGAGTGGGGGGCGCCGGCGGGGGTGGCGGGGTGGTGGCCGCCCCGGCAGGTGCTGCACCGGCGAGCACGGCGGGTGCTCCGAGGGCTGCGGTGGCAGAGCCAAGACCGACGAGGAACTGCCGGCGGCTGGGACGGGGACTGGAGGAGGAGTGTTCGCTACCCATAGTGATCGCAGATGCTCACACGGTGAGTTTGGGGGTGGCTCACAGTTGGCTGGGACGTTGCTGTGAGTTTCGGGCCGGGCCGTTCCCGCTGCCACCCGCCCTACAGTCGGGACCGTTCAAGCGCCGCCACGGCCCGAAGGAATCCCGAATGCGCCAACTGCACAACTCCGGCACCACTGCTAGCACCGGTGTGTTGTTCACGCTCGGCCTTGCGCTGGTCGCAGGCCTGGTGGCTTGCAGTTCGTCGGGATCGTCGTCGAACAGCAAGATCGAGAAGTACCTCGTGGCCGATGTGCCGGCGGAGTTCAGCCAGCAGGACGACGACCTTGCGGGCACCGGGCCCACCGATCTCGCCAAGGCGGCAGCAGATGCCGGGTTCAACGGCTCTGCTGCATTTCTGGAGCAGGCAGGCTTTGTTGCCGAGCATCAGCGCCTCTGGACCACCGGAGATTTCCGCTCGACGATCTACGTTCGACTCGCACAGTTCGGTGCCGATGCAGGCGCCGCGACGTACTGCACGAAGCTCGCCGAACTGCTGCGGGACAAGACCTCTGCGCCAACAGCCTTCACCGTCGACGCCGTGAGTGGCGCAGTGGGCGTGCGTGCATCGGACCGTGATGGCTCGGCAAGCGCGGTCTTTGCCACCAAGGGGCGTTGGTGTGTGGAGGTGTTGTGGGGCGGCACGAACGACGTGCCGGCCGACGAGCAAATTGCAAAGGCCACCGCACTGTTCCGGCAGCAGTACGACAAGCTGTAGTTATCGCTTGCGCGGTTCGTGGAAATACGTACCGGGCTTGCGCAACGGCGGCGAGATCTCTTTGACGTTGCCGCACACGTAGGTTTCCGCAAGTCGACCGC
>CANIBN010000216.1 GCA_947465505.1 Acidimicrobiales bacterium
CCCGGCGTACCGGGCAATACCGGACGCCGTGAGGTCGCCCGCGACCAGTCCGACGGCGAGACGCGCCTTCCAACCATCAGGGAGACGATCAGTCGACACGGTTCCCTCGACTGCTCATGCTCTGCAGGGTAGGCACTCCACCGGTCCAGGCGGCCCGTTGGACAAGTGGACATCTCTGTGAAATGACCGAATGGTCATCGCGGTCAATGCGGAGGGGAGTCCGGTCACCACGCACCGGTGCTCACGTCCGGCTGCGACGTCCGTCCGTACCTTGAGAGTCAGTACGGCGCTGGCGGTCCCTCTGAGTCGGGACGGTGTCGAGAGGGAGGCCACTCAAATGAATTCGCTCCTGTGGAAGCAGCAGCACACCGACCCTCAGGGGGGTGTTCGAGGTAGGCGGTCCCACCCCCGCCGCCTCCGCCCCCTGGGTCGGGCCGGATTGTTCGGCCGAGCGGGTCTCGCAGCCGGGATCGTGGCGGCCACCGTCGGCGTGCCCGCCGCAACGTTGCCCGCGAACGCGGCGACCTGTTCGCTCGGTGCGTATGACGCGTACTCCTTCGCCGTTGCGTCGGAAGCCGACCTTCAGAAAGTGGGTACCGAGTGCTCGCTCGACGCGACGTATTACCTCACAGCGAACATCACGCTGACCGCTCCGGCGCCTGGCGGTAGCAACCACACACCGATCGGATCCCTTGCGACGCCCTTCACCGGCGATTTTGAGGGCAACGGCTTCACCATCTCCGGCCTGGTCATCAACCGGCCGACCGTTGACTACCAGGGATTCTTCGGAGTCTTCGACGGTTGGAACGGATCGTGCGGCTGCCTCTACGACCTCAAGCTCACGAACGTGAGCATCGTGGGCCAGGACTACGTCGGCGCAGTTGCGGGGAAGCTCGATCGTGGTGCCGCTAACTCGTCAGAGGTGTCGGGCACCGTGACGGGCCGCGACAGCGTTGGCGGGTTGGCCGGGTGGTCATACCGGGGCGGGGCTGACAAGGCGACGATCAGCGTCACGGTCTCCGGCAGGGACAAGGTAGGCGGCGTGATCGGCGACGGTACTTGGAATCTCACCTACGGCGGCAAGATCAAGACGGCGACCGTCAAGGGGTCCGTAACTGGTACCGGGACCATGGTTGGCGGCGCCGCTGGTTCGCTCTCGCCCGGGTGGGAACTCGGCGGCAACACGGTCGAGGCCGACGTTGACGGCGGCGATGATTACGTCGGCGGCCTCGCTGGCTATGTCCTCGGCTCGGCGTCAACCGGCCTGAAGGCCTATTCGAACGTGAGCGAGGGCGACATCGTGGCGGCCGGTAGCTACGTTGGGGGTCTGCTCGGCTACTCCGAGTCCATCGACAGTTCGTGGGGTGCCAATACGGCGAGCGGTGACGTCACCGTTACGGGCGGAGGCAGCTACATCGGCGGATATGCCGGGTTCTTGAAGAACGGTTGGCTGCCGTACGGCGGTTCCGCAACCGGAGAGGTGTCGGCCCCAAGCGCTTCCCGCGTTGGCGGGTTCGCTGGCGGAAGCGGGAACATCGATTTCACTGCCGCCTCTGCAAGCGGCGATGTCACCGGGGCAACGCACGTGGGAGGGCTCATTGGGTACATGGAGTCGTCCTGCTGCGACCTGCTGAACTCGCAGGCAAGCGGGAACGTGACCGCCACAACAAACGGGGGTGGCCTCGTCGGCACGATCGACGGCACCACGTGGGATGTCGGTGGCTACACCGGAAATGTCTCGGGTGTCCGTGTCCGTCGCTCGAAGTCCACGGGCTCCGTCACGGTTGGTGCGGTGGGCGGTGGCCTCGTTGGCCAAGTGATCGCCGGCTCGAATGTGATCGAGAACTCGTACTCGCGGAGCGAGGTGAGCGGCGGCGGACCGGTCGGTGGCCTCGTCGGACAGGTGGCGGCAGCGGCCGGCCCGATTGCTGGTGGGCTCACGCTGACGAACTCGTACGCACAGGGTGAGGTGACCAACTCGAGCGGAACGGCAGGCGGTCTCGTCGGCTCGGTAGAAGCCGGTTCGGCGATTACGCCCACTGCGTTGTTCTGGGACACGGACACCACGAAACAGGCAGCGAGTGCCGAGGGCACCGGCAAGACGACGGCGGACATGCAGTTGTACGCCACGTTCAACGATGCATCGTGGAGTATCGCCGAGGGCTGGTCGGGCGCCAAGACGTGGGGTATCTGCAAGGCCAACGACGGCTACCCGTATCTGGCCTGGGAAGGCTCGTCCACGGCCGTGTGCATGACGGCGCCGACTGGGCTCGTGGCATCGCCCCGGGATGGTGGCGCACAGATCACGTTCACACCGGGGGACGACTTCGGCACGCCGATCACCAACTACGAGTACCAGTTGGATGGTGGTTCGTGGGTGGCTCTCAGCCCCACCGACGACTCGAGCCCGGTGACCCTCACGGGCCTCAACAACGGCACCGAGTACAGCATCAAACTGCGCGCGGTGAGCACGCTCGGCAAGAGCCCGGAGTCCGACGCGGTGAAGGTGACGCCGGCAGTCCCGACAGCGCCAGACGCGCCGACGTCTCTGTCGGCCACTGCGCTGGACACCGGCGTGAAGATCACCTTCACACCGGGTGCAGACAACGGTTCGGCTCTCACCAACTACGAATACCAACTGGACGGCGGCTCGTGGGTTGCGTTCAGCCCGGCCGACACAACGAGCCCCGTGACGATCTTCGGGCTCACGAACGGCACGGAGTACAGCATCAAGCTGCGCGCCGTGAACGGGGTGGGTACGAGCCCGGCCTCGGATCCGGTGCTGGTGACCCCGGTTGCCGCTCCCGTGAAGGACGGTGAGAGCCTTCCCGAGCTGACGCCCGGTTCCCGCCAGGTGACGGTGGACGGCGTGCCGGTGACGGTGACACTCGAGGTGCAGAACACGACGGACCTGGTGCTGAAGAGCGACGGGTTCGAACTGCGGCTCGCAGGTGGTTGCACAGGCGGTGCGTGCGAACTGCTGGAGGACGTCGACGGCAATGCCTACATGCAACTGCGCACCGGCGGCGAGGTGCAGGTGTCCGGCTTCGGCTTCAAGCCGAACTCGGTGGTGCACGTGTGGATCTTCTCGACACCCAAGTACGTCGGCAAGCTGAACGTCGCTTCCGATGGCACGTTCACCGGTTGGCTGAACCTGCCCGCTGGGATCACTGTTGGCTCGCACACGCTGCAGGTGAACGGCTGGACGCCGGAGGACGCCGAGCGCACCGCGAACATGGGCGTGCTGCTGAAGCCGGGCGAGTTGCCAGCGACCGGGGTCGACAGCGGTCCACTCGTCGCAGCGATCATCGGTTTGCTCGTAGCGGGTGCAACCATGACCAGCATCTCGCGGCGTTCGCGACGAACGGCCTGACGTCTCAGTGTGACCGCGCGGGCGGTGCTCTCCTCAACCCCGAACAAGGAGAGCACCGCCCGATTGGGCACTGGATAGGGTCTGGGGTGTGAGCAGCGGGGCCGATCTGGACGAGAAGTTGGCTCGGCTCGACGCGATCCTGCAGGACCTCGGCAGCGTCGTCATCGCTTTTTCCGGCGGAGCCGACTCTGCCTTCCTCGCCCACCGTGCCCAC
>CANIBN010000217.1 GCA_947465505.1 Acidimicrobiales bacterium
AGCACACCATCAAGGTGGTCGATCACGTCGAGGCTTTGCGCCAACTCGAAGCCGCTATCGGCCTCGAACTGCTCTAACCCCCTCCGGGCCGCCACCAACCCCCTCCGGGCCGCCACCCAAACCCCTCCGTTCTCGGTCCCGAAAGTGCTCAAAACGAGCGTTTTGGCGACCGAGAACGCTCGACCAAAACGGTTCTCGGTCCCGAAAGTGCTCAAAACGAGCATTTTCGGGACCGAGAACAAGTGGGTGTTTGAGGCGTAGCGGGGTGGTTTAGAGGCCGGCGAAGGTCTCGTCCATGAGCTCGGCGAGCTCCTGGTCGTGGACGACCTTCGAACCGGTTGCCGGGCTGCCGGTAGCCACACGAGCCACGTGCCAAAGGTCGTAGCCACGCTGCTTGAGCCTCCACGAGCGGTGCTCGAAGAAGGTCCAAGCGCCCATGTTCTCCGGCTCTTCCTGCAGCCAGACGACTTCCTTGGCGTTCGGGTACGAGGCGAGCACCTGGTCAATCTGCTCCTGCGGGAACGGGTACAGCTGCTCGACACGAACGATGGCTGCAGCCGCGCCGCGCTTGGCACGCTCGGCCATTGCGTCCCAGACCACCTTGCCGCTGCAGAGCACCACACGGCGCACCTGCTCCTTGGGCACGGCGAGGTTCGGGTCGTCGAGGACTTCCCAGAAGTGGCCCGTGGTGAGATCGTCGACGTGCGACATGCTCTCCTTCATGCGCAGCGGAGCCTTCGGCGAGAAGATGACGAGCGGGCGCAGCACTTCGAGCTGACTCTGGCGACGCAGCAGGTGGAAGTACTGGGCGGCCGTCGTGGGGTTTGCCACCTGCAGGTTGTCCTCGGCGCACAGTTGCAGGAAGCGCTCAATACGGGCGCTGGAGTGCTCGGGCCCCTGACCCTCGAAACCGTGCGGGAGCAACATGACGAGGCCGTTGTGCTGGCCCCACTTGTCCTCTGCCGCAACGAGGTACTGGTCGATGATGATCTGGGCGCCGTTGACGAAGTCGCCGAACTGCGCCTCCCAGAGCACGAGCGCATCGTGGTTCGCCTGCGCATAGCCGTACTCGTAACCGAGAGCGGCGTATTCCGAGAGGAGCGAGTCGTACACCCAGAGCCGGTTCGGCGCACCGGGCAGGTGTGCGAGCGGCGTCCAGCGCTTGCCGTCCTCGTAGTCGGTGAGCGTTGCGTGGCGGTGGCTGAAGGTGCCACGGCGGGAGTCCTCGCCGGCAAGACGGACCGGCACACCCTCCATGAGCAGTGTGCCGAAGGCGAGTGCCTCACCGGTTGCCCAGTCCACGGTGCCGTTGTTCTTGAAGCCAGCAGCGCGCAGCTCGAACTGCTTGGCGAGCTTCGGGTGCACACGGAAGTCTGCGGGGTAGGCCGTGAGCGAGTCGAACACGGTGTCGAGCACCTGTCGCTGCACGCCGGTCTGGAGCCACGGGAGCACGCCAACCGGGGTGGGCGGCTTCGGGGCCTTCGTGTGCGCAGGGAGGTGCGCACGGGTGTCGTCGAGCACCGACTGCAGGCGGCCCTGGTACTGGTTGAGCATCTGCTCGGCCTCGTCGAGGGTGAGCACACCACGGCTGATGAGCTCTTCCACGTACAGCTTCGCGACCGGGCGGTGCTGCGCAATGGCCTTGTACATCTGCGGCTGCGTGTACGACGGGTCGTCGCCCTCGTTGTGGCCGTGACGGCGGTAGCAGACGAGGTCGATGACGACGTCCTTGTGGAACGTCTGTCGGTACTCGAAGGCCAGCCGTGCAACACGCAGACACGCCTCGGGATCGTCGGCGTTCACGTGGAAGATCGGCGCCTGCACGGTCTTTGCAACATCGGAGCAGTACGGCGACGAGCGGGAGTATTCGGGCGACGTGGTGAAGCCGATCTGGTTGTTGATGATGATGTGCATCGTGCCGCCGATGCGGTAGCCAGCGATGTCGCACATGGCGAGGCACTCGGCAACGATTCCCTGACCTGCGAACGCTGCGTCTCCGTGAATGAGGATGGGGAGCACGGGGTACGAGAGCGGCGGGTCGATCTGGTCCTGACGGGCGCGCACCATGCCCATCACAATGGGGTTGACCGTCTCGAGGTGGCTCGGGTTCGCCGCAAGTTCCACCGCGATGTCGGCGCCCTGCGGCGTGACGTACTTGCCCGTGGCGCCGAGGTGGTACTTCACGTCGCCGGAACCCTGGAACAGGTTCGGGCCGAGGTGCCCCTCGAACTCGCGGAAGATCTGGTCGTAGCTCTTGCCGACGATGTTGGCGAGCACGTTGAGACGGCCGCGGTGGGCCATGCCGATAACGGCGCCCTCGAGGTGTTCCTCGGCGGCCGACGACAGGATGCCGTCGAGCACGGCAATGGTGGACTCGCCGCCCTCGAGACCGAAACGCTTGGTGCCGACGTACTTGGTGGCGAGGAAGCGCTCGTAGGTGTCTGCAGTGGTGAGGCGCTCGGCGAGCCAGCGCTTCTCGTCACGCGTGAACTGGGTGGGCACACCTTCGAGGCGGGACTGGATCCACGCCTGCTCGTTGAGGTCTTGGATGTGCATGTACTCGATACCGATGGTGCGGCAGTACGTGTCGCGCAGCACCTCGAGCAGTTCGCCGAGCTTCATGCGGTCCTTGCCGCCAACACCGCCCACGAGGAACTCTCGCTCGAGATCCCAGATGCTCAGGCCGTAGTGGGCCGGATCCATCTCGTCGAGCAGGCGCGGCTCCTTCCAGCGCAGCGGGTCGAGGTCGGCCATGAGGTGACCACGTACACGGTGCGAACGGATGAGGCTGGCAACGGCCATCTGCTTGCGCAGCATGGACTCTTCGCGGTTCACCGGGCTGGAGTCGGTGCCCCACCGCACGGGCTCGTAGGGAACGCCGAGGCTGCGGAAGACGAGGTCGTAGAAGCCGTTCTCGCCGATGAGGTTCTCGTGCACACGCTTCAGGAACATGCCGCTCTCGGCACCCTGGATGATGCGGTGGTCGTAGGTGCTCGTGACGGTGACGACCTTCGACACGCCTAGTTCGGCGAGTGCGCTGACGTCTGCGCCCTGGAACTCGGCCGGGTAGTCGATAGAACCGACGCCGACGATGACACCCTGGCCCGGCATGAGACGCGGTACCGACTGGACGGTGCCGATGGTGCCGGGGTTCGTGAGGCTGATGGTGGCGCCCGCGAAGTCGGATACCGCGAGCTTGTTTGCCTTGGTCTTGCGGATGAGACCGTCGTAGGCGTCGAGGAACTCGGCGAAGCTCATCGCCTGCGCGTCACGCAGGACGGGCACCATGAGGGTGCGGTTGCCGTCGCCCTTGTCGACGTCGACGGCGAGGCCCATGTTGACCGACGAACGCTTGACGAGCAGTGGCTTGCCGTCGGCGCCCTCGGCAAAGCCGTTGTTCATGTTCGGCACGGCATCGGCGATAGCGCGCACAATGGCGTAGGCGATGATGTGCGTGAAGCTGACCTTGCCCATGCCCACGCGTGAGCGGTACGAGTTGATGCCCTGGCGGTTCACCTCGAGCAGGCGCGCCGGGATGTTGCGGAAGCTCGTGGC
>CANIBN010000218.1 GCA_947465505.1 Acidimicrobiales bacterium
AGGTTGGCGGCATCCGTGTGAACATCTCCGGCTGCACGAACTCGTGTGGACAACACCACGCCTCGGACATCGGACTGTTCGGCGCCGAGCGCCGTGCTAACGGTCACTCGCTGCCCGGATATCAGTTGCTGCTCGGCGGCTACGTGGGTGAGGAGCAGATTCACTTCGGCCAGAAGGCACTGCGCCTCCCTGCCAAGACCGCACCCGAGGCTGTAGCACGCGTCGTGCGCCGCTTTGCTGAGGAGCGCTCGGCCGGCGAGACCTTCGCACAGTGGCTCTCCCGCTCCGGCGGCGCCGCGCAGGTTGGCGTGGGCCTCAAGGAACTCGACCAGGTGCCGGCCTATGACGACGACCCGTCGTTCTACGTGGACTACGACGAGACCGCGCCCTATGTTGCCGAGGTGGCCGAATCGGAGTGCGCAACCTGATCGTGCCGGCAGGCTCAGTCGAGAGAATGGGTGCTACCGGTACGCAATGCCTGCCACATCCGTACTGCCTCGACGTGGGCGCGTACGTCGTGCACGCGGAGCATGCTTGCACCGCGGTCCAGTGCTGACAGGTGCGCCACGACAGAGCCGATGATTCGATCTGCGGGAACGTCGACACCCGTAATCTCCCCGATGAACCGCTTGCGAGACGCCCCAACGAGCACCGGCACACCGAACGTCGACAACTCTTCCAGTCGGCGCAGTATCTCGAGGTTCTGCGCAGTGGTCTTGCCGAATCCGATGCCTGGATCAACAATCACCTGAGAGATTCCCGCACGCAGTGCCTCATCGATCCGCACGCGGAGAAAGTCAACAACGGCAGCAACGACATCGTCGTACTGGCTGTGTTGTTGCATGACGGAAGGATCATCGACCGGCGAGTGCACGATCACCACGGGTACGTGGTGGCGAGCGATTACCTCGCGCATCGCATGATGCCGCAGTCCGGACACGTCGTTGACGATTGCTGCGCCGTGTTCGATAGCGGCTTCGGCGACCTCGGCATGACGGGTGTCGATGCTGACAGCCACTCCTTCGGCAGCGAGTGCCGACACCACCGGGAGCACCCTGCGCAATTCTTCTCCCAGCGAGACGCTCAGCGCCCCAGGACGGGTGGACTCTCCACCGACATCCACGACATGCGCTCCGTCGCTGACGAGTTGGAGACCCCGTTCCACGGCCTCTTTCGACGACCGAAACAGACCGCCGTCGGAGAACGAGTCTGGCGTGGCGTTCAACACCCCGACAAGGAGCGGACCATCGACCTCCAACACCGTGGAGTTCAGCACCAGACGCGTCACTGCAACACCGTCGTTGTTCCGCCCGGAGCGGTGTCCGGGCGGAACAACCACATTCTTCAACTACAGCCGCTGGTGCTCCCGCACGACGGGCAGGCATGGCAGGCACCGGCCCGCTGCATCTGCACGCCGCACTGCATGCACATCGGTGCATCGCTCTTGTAGACCGGCCGTGCCATGCCGAGGCCCGGCGTGTGATCCGACTTCGGTGCTGCCGGAGCAAGGCCGGTCTCGATCGACGCTGCGAGTTCGCTCACCGAGGGAACCGACTTCGGGTCTGCGGCAACGTCCGAACCCGTCGAGGTGTAGGTGATGGACTCTTCAACGCCGGGAAGCGTCGGCTGTGTGCGCTCGTCAATCGAGAAGATGCCGAGCTCGGCGCGCTCTGCGGGCTGCAGGTAGATGAGCGCCAGCTTGCGGAACAGGAAGTCCATGATCGACGAAGCGAAACGGATGTCCGGATCGTCGGTCATGCCTGCCGGCTCGAAGCGGCTGTTGACGAACGCCTCCACGAATGCACGCACGGGAACGCCGTACTGCAGGCCGTAGGAGATGCTCTTCGCGAAGGCATCCATGATTCCCGAGAGCGTGGAGCCCTGCTTGGACACCGTGAGGAAGATCTCGCCGGGACGACCATCGGCGTACTCGCCAACGGTGGCGAAGCCCTTGCAATCGGCCACACGGAACTCGAAGGTGCGCGACGTGCGGGTACGCGGCAGCTTCTGGCGAACCGGAACGTTGACAACCTTCTCGATGATCTTCTCGATCACCTGCATACCGGGAGCGGCAGCAGCAGGTACTGCTGCGTCCTCGCCCTCTGCCTTGTCGCCCTTCTTCATGGTTGACAGCGGCTGGGCAACCTTGCAGTTGTCGCGGTAGATCGCAACGGCCTTCAGACCGAGTTCCCACGAGAGGAAGTGCAGGCTCTCGACGTCCTCAACGCTCGCCTCTTCGGGCATGTTGACGGTCTTGGAGATTGCGCCGGAGATGAAGGGCTGCACCGCGCCCATCATGCGCACGTGGCCCTCGTAGTGAATGACGTTGTCACCCATGGAACAGGCAAACACGGCCACGTGTTCAGCGGTGAGGTGCGGTGCGCCGAGGATCGACTTGTTCTCGTCGATGTAGGCCGTGATGGCCTCGATCTGGCCGGGTGTGTAGCCCAGCCGACGCAGCGCACGCGGAATCGTCTGGTTGACGATGAACATGTTGCCGCCGCCAACGAGCTTCTTCATCTTCACCAGACCAAGGTCAGGCTCGATACCCGTGGTGTCGCAGTCCATCATGAGGCCGATGGTTCCCGTGGGAGCCAGCACCGATGCCTGGCTGTTACGAACACCAAACGTCTCACCGTCGGACACTGCCGACTCCCAAGCCTGCTGGCCTGCTGCGAGGAGACCCGCCGGGATCGCAGCGGTGCCGGCGATTTGATACGACGCATCGCGGTGCATACGCAGCACGTTGAGCATGTGCTCGCGGTTGTCCGAGAAGCCGGAGAACGGGCCCATGCGTGCTGCTGTACGGGCCGACGTGGCATAGGAATGACCGGTCATGAGCGACGTAATTGCTGCTGCCCAGGTACGGCCCTCTTTTGAGTCGTAGGCAAAGCCGAGCGCCATGAGCATGGCGCCAAGGTTGGCGTAGCCAATACCGAGTTGACGGAAGGCGTGGCTGGTCTTGCCGATCGACTCGGTCGGGTAGTCGGCATTGCCCACGAGGATCTCCTGGGCGGTGAACATCACCTCGACGGTGTGCTGGAACGCCGTGACATCGAAATTGCCCTCTTCGTCGAGGTACTTCAGCAGGTTGATCGAAGCAAGGTTGCACGCCGAATTGTCGAGGTGCATGTACTCCGAGCACGGGTTCGAACCATTGATCCGGCCAGTGTTGTGCGCGGTGTGCCACTTGTTGATCGTGCTGTCGAACTGCAGACCCGGGTCTGCGCACTCCCAGGATGCCTGTGCAATCTCGCGCCACAGGTCTCGGGCACGCATGGTTCGCACGACGGATCCGTCAGTGACGGCCCGCAGGTGCCAGTCCGCATCATCACGAACAGCCTGCATGAACTCGTCAGTAACACGAACCGAGTTATTGGCGTTCTGGTACTGGATCGAGAACGAGTCGGTGCCGTCGAGATCCATGTCGAAGCCGGCATCACGGAGCACGCGAGCCTTGCGCTCTTCTTTGACCTTGCACCAGATGAACTCTTCGACATCGGGGTGATCGACGTTGAGG
>CANIBN010000219.1 GCA_947465505.1 Acidimicrobiales bacterium
GACCTCGTCGACTGGCAGGAATCGATCTTCCGCACCATCGTCACCGACGTCCAGCGTTTCATCGATGCCCTCGCCAACCCGGTTCCCGTGACAGCAATCCCCATGTCGGCCCTGAACGGCGACAACGTGGTGGACGGATCGCAGTTCACGCCTTGGTACGACGGCCCACCGCTGCTCACCTTCCTCGAGGAGTTCGAAACCCGCGTACATGCCGACCACGGCGCACGGGTCCACGTACAGCGCGTTATCCGTCCCCAGGGCGGCGAGCACGCCGACTTCCGTGGTCAGGCTGGCGTCGTGAGCGGCGGATGGCTGCGCACCGGCGACGACGTCATCATTCAGCCGTCGGGCAAGAAGGCCACCGTCGGCGGCCTGTACCGCTGGGGCAACCCGGTGAACGAAGCGGGTCCCGGCCATGCCGTGGTCGTCGAACTCACCACCGACGTGGACGTCGCGCGAGGCGACGTGTTCGTCGCGGCAACCGCAACTCCCCCGCTCGTCGGAGACGAGGTCGAGGCCGATATCTGTTGGATGATTGATCGTCCCCTCAGCGAGGGCAGCCGTTGGTGGTTCAAGCACGGCACACGTTCGAGCCAGGCCGTGGTTACCGAAGTGCTCTATGCAATCGATCCCACCACGCTCGAACAGCACGGCGCAGACGAGCTCAACCTCAACGAGCTCGGCCGCATTCGGATCCAGCTCGGCGAGACCATCGTTGCCGATCCCTACCAAGTGCTCCCCGAGACCGGCCGCATGATCCTCATCGACCCGGCAGACAACAACACCGCTGGCGCCGTGATGCTGCGGGGTCTCGTCGGCTGATTTCCCGCGGGAAATCCGGAGCGCGAGACCCGGGCGGTGTTCCGATCAGTTCGCAGAGAGTCCGCGCCGTCGGCGCATGATCCGCTCGATCGACGCAAAGCCGACAGCGTCCACGAGGATGCCGATGATCAAGATGATGATCATGTAGCTGATCAGGCCCGGGGCGTCCGACCATTCGGCCTCGAACGCAAGGCGTGCACCGATGGACGGACGGTTCGCGATGATGACCAACAACTCTCCGGCCATCAGGCTTCGCCAGACAAAGGCCCAGCCCTGCTTCAGGCCGGCGACAAACGTCGGGAGCGCGGCCGGCAGGACGACATGGCGGTACGCGTGCATTCCCTTTGCGCCCAGCACCCGACCCGCGCGCAACAGGATCGGCGGAATGTGGTCGATACCGGTGATCAGCCCGTTCGCTATGGACGGCGCCGCACCGAGCACGATGACGAAATAGATCGCGGCCTCCGACTTCTGGAAGAGGAGCAGCGAGAGCGGGAACCACGCGATCGATGGCATCGTCTGCAGACCGGTGATCAGCGACCCGACGGCGGTTCGCACCACGCGAAAGCGGGACACGGTGATCCCCAGCACGCCCCCGATGACGATTGCCATCGCAAAGCCCACGAGAGCCCGGCGGAGCGTGATGCCGATAGCTCTCCACGTCACGTACTTGCCCAGTTCGTCGAAGAAACGGGGAAACACGGTCCCCGGGCCGGGGAGGGCGAATTCGGGTCGCCAACGAGTCCACACCACGACCTGCCAGAGCAGGATGGCCAGACCGACAGCACCAACCTTGGGCCAGGTCTGGGCCCACAACTTGCGGGCGCGCGACTCACGGTCCTCCTCGATCTCCAACGCATCGAGCCCGGCGAGTTGTTCGTCGATCTCAGCGACGGCCATGGCGCGCGACCTCCTCACGTAGCCTTGCAGTGACGATGGTGGAGAGCTCGCCGACACCACGATCCTCGATGCGACGCGGGCGCTCGATCGCCACGTCAAAGGTGTCCACCACCCGACCCGGCCGACTGCTGAGCAGCATGATGCGGTCACCCAGGCGAGCGGCTTCGCGCACGTTGTGCGTGACGAACAGAACGGTGCAGCCCGTCCGTTGCCAGATCGACTCCAGTTCGTCGTGCATCGTGTCCCGCGTCATCGCGTCGAGCGCTGCGAACGGTTCGTCCATGAGCAGTACGTCAGCGTCCTGGGCGAACGATCGAGCGAGCGCCACGCGCTGTCGCATGCCACCGCTCAACTCGTGCGGGCGCTTCTTCGCGAAGTCCCCGAGGTGGACGAGGTCGAGCAGTTCGGCAACGCGCTCGCGACGACGGACCCGGGGCACTTTGCGGAGTTTCAGTGGAAGTTCGACGTTGGCGGCCACCGTGAGCCACGGGAACAACGCGGACTCCTGGAACATCAAACCCGTGCGGCCATGCACCGTCACCTTGCCGGCCGACGGTTGGTCGAGCCCGGCGATGAGGTTGAGCATTGTCGACTTACCGCACCCCGAGGCACCAACGATGCACGTGAAACTTCCCCGCGGCACGACCAGGCTGATTCCCTCGAGTGCTGTGACCGACGTGCGACCGGTGCGGTACGCGCGGTGCACGCTCTCCAGTCGGATTGCTACGTCTTGATCCGCAATCGCTGCGGCGACGTCGGCAGCCACGCTCGATGTCCCTTCGCCTGACCGGGCAGAAGTCGTGGAACGCCCGACCATCGACATCAGCGATCGCTGACGGTCGCACGCCCGAGCGAACGCAGCACCTCGTTGAGGGAACCAAGCCAATAGATGCCCTCGGTGGTCACACCCTTCACCAAACCCGTCGCAAGAAGGTTCCGCGCCATCACCGGCAGTGTTGAGGCGAGAGGGTCGGCGGTGAATTCGAGGTGGCCCCACGCTGCATCGAGCACAGCGGGCTTGATGCGCTTCCCCGTAATCGCCTCGATCTGGTCATTGGCGGACTGCTTTGCCTCCTCCGGGTGGGCAGCGAGGTAGTCGATCGCCGCAACGTGACCCTCGAGCAACTTCTTCACGAGATCGGGATGGGCGTTGAGGAACTTCGTGGAGACCACGAGGTTCGTGGTGGCGAAACGACCGTCCGGCCAGAGATCGCGCTCGTCGAGCAGAACCTCGGCGCCTCCCTCCTGCACGAGGCGAGTCGCCCACGGCTCGGGCACCCATGCGCCGTCGATCTGCCCCGCCTTGAAGGCGTTCAGCGTCATCGAGTTGTCCTGCGGCAGCACCGACACGTCACCCGCCCCGAACTCATCGGCAGAGTAGCGATGTTCCTTCAGCCAAGCACGCAGAGCAACGTCCTGGGTGTTCCCCAACTGGGGGGTGGCAATCTTGGTGCCCTGCAAGGTGTCGAGCGTGATCCCGGGGCGAACAACGAGGAAGGCGCCGCCAGACGTCGCACCAGCGATGATGCGCAGTGCCTGCCCGCCCGACTTGCTGAAACCATTCACCGCCGGGATCGGTCCGACGTAGGCGGCATCAATAGAGTCCGAGAAGAGCGCCGAGGTCACTTCGCCGCCTGCCTTGAACGTGCTCGTCTCCAAACGAACGCCTGTGCCGAGGTGCTGAGCGATGATCTCGCGCTCAACCCCGACGAGTGCTGGGGCATGCGTGATGTTGGCGAAGTATCCGAGGCGCACGGTTGGCGTCGTCGGCCC
>CANIBN010000220.1 GCA_947465505.1 Acidimicrobiales bacterium
CGCAGCGCACGGTCGATCTCCTCGGCGAGTTGTTCGTAGCGCTCGCCCTCGGGGCTCGACGTGACGAACTCTTGGGTCCACTGGTGCACGCGGTGCAGGTCGGCGAAGCCGCCCTTGGTGAACGCGCGAAGCAGGTTGAGCGTGGACGCCGACTGGTGGTACGCCTGTACGAGACGCTCAGGGTCGGGCATGCGTGCGGCCTCAGTAGCCGTCGAGTCGTTCACGATGTGCCCGCGGAACGAGGGAAGCGTGAGGTCGCCGATCTTCTCGAACGGGGACGATCGTGGCTTCGCGAACTGTCCCGCGATGCGCCCAACCTTCACCACCGGCACGCCGAGTGAATAGGTGAGCACCACGGCCATCTGGAGGATGACACGCAACTTCTCGCGGATGTTGACGGCGGAGAACTCCTCGAAGCTCTCGGCACAGTCGCCCGCCTGGAGCAGGAACGCGTTGCCAGCCGCTACGTGGCCGAGTGAGGTCATCAGGCTGCGTGCTTCACCAGCGAACACGAGCGGGGGATAGGAGCCGATCTGCTTCAGTGCCCGGTCGAGATTGCCCGAATCGGGCCACTCGGGTTGCTGCGCGGCGGGGAAACCCTGCCACGACGTCGGACTCCATGTCTTTGCCACGCGAAAAGGGTGCCGCAACGCGGCACCCTTTCACAACGTCCGGAGTGCTCCGGACCGGCAGGTTTTCCGGATCAGGCGACGAGCACGCGGGCCGCGTCGTCCTTCAGGGACGCCACTGCACGCGAGACGAGGCGCCGTGCGGCCTCGGCGGTGACGCCGAGATGCTCGCCAACCTCGCGGAAGCTCTTGCGCTCGCCGTCAAGCAGGCCGAAGCGGGCTTCCACGGCATAACGAGCACGGCTGTCGAGGGTTCCGAGCAGTTCGTCGAGCAGTTCGGTGTCCACGAGTGCCATCACGGCATCCTCGGGAGTTCCCTGACCGTTGTCCATGAGGTCGCCCAGCGTTGCGTCGCCGTCGTCACCGATGGTCTTGTCGAGCGAGACCGGGGTGGTGAGGCGGTGCAGTTCTGCCGAGAGCGGGTCGAGCGTCTCGCCATCGCCAGAGGTCTGACGCAGGGCCGCACGCAGGCTGGCCGAGCGGTCGCCGGGGATACGGATGAGGCTGGCCTTCTGATCGAGCGCACGGCCGATGGCCTGACGGATCCAGAACGTGGCGTAGGTGGAGAACTTGAAGCCACGGCGCCAGTCGAACTTGTCGACGGCGTGCTCGAGGCCCAAGTTGCCTTCCTGGATGAGGTCAAGGAGGTCCATGCCCTGGGGCAGGGGGTACCGACGGGCGATGGAGACCACGAGGCGCAGGTTGGCCCGGATGAACCGGTCCTTGGCCTCGGCGGCCTTGCGCACCGAACGCTTCAGCTCGGCACCCTTTTCGCCCGCCTCGAGGCGCAGTGCCGCATCGCGGCCGGCCTCGATGGCACGGGACAGTTCACGCTCTTCTTCTGCGTTGAGCAGCGGCACTTTGCCGATGTCGTTGAGGTAGAGACCGATGGAGTCGTTCATGATGTTTCTTTCAACCAGTTCGTCGTCGTGGGCATTCCGGCCCGGTGCGTGGCGTACGCCACACGTTGAGTCGCCGGATCGTGGGATCAGGTGACTCAACGCAGGGTTGAACGGCAGCTGTGACGCGCAGGGCAGCAGAGCGGGGCGGTTCGACCCGAGATTGGCCAGAGGGAAGTTGTGGGGGTTTGGTTTGGGAGGTTGCCCCGGGTTGGTCCGGTGTCCGAAAGGTGGCCCGTCTGGACGAGGGATTACTGAGGGGTAACTTCTTGGGGGGACTTTGAGAGTACAACATCTCGCGCGATCTGAAAAGCAGAACTTGTTCGAGACGTTGTGTCCGCCCCAATCCGCTGGTATCCGCGGCCCCGTCGAGGCGTGCTGAGTGGGCCTCCCGGGTGGGCCGACAGGGCGGTTCTACACTCAGAGTCGTGGCAGTACCGGAGGTAAACAGTGCTCGGCCCCGGAGAATCGGCGTCTTTGGGGGAACCTTCGACCCTCCCCATGTCGGGCACCTTGTTACGGCGGTAAACGTCGGCCACCTGCTCGAACTCGACCTGGTCCTGCTGGTCGTCGCCGGATCGCCGTGGCAGAAGGAGGGCACCCGGGCCATCACGCCCGCCGCAGATCGACTGGCGATGGTCGCTGCGGCAGTCGAAGGGGTCGCCCGTCTTGAGGTGTCCTCGATCGAGGTCGACCGGCCCGGACCGAGTTACACCGTCGACACGCTCGACGCGTTGGCTGCCGTGTACCCCGGGGCGGAGTTCTATACCGTCATGGGGGCAGACGCTGCGGCACTGCTACCCACCTGGGAGCGATACAACGAAGTGCTCCGACGCACCCGCGTGGTCGTTGTCGACCGACCGGGTGCTCCGTCCGACCTTCCGCCCCTCACCGACTGGATCCACGTGCAAGTACCCCATCTCGATGTCTCCAGCACAGACCTGAGGGCACGCGTTGTCGACGGCCGTCCGCTCGACTTTCTGGTACCCGACGCCGTGCGGCGAGTCATCGTGGAGCGTGGTCTGTACCGAAACGCTTCCGGTCGACTCACCCCCGGTGGAGGTGAGTCGTGAGTCGACACGAGGAACTGCGTCAGCGGTGGACGCGTCTTGGTCTCATTGTGTGCGCCGCGGCCACGGTGGTCATCGTGATCCTCGCAGCAGTGGGGGTGCGCACGCTCGCGCATTCAAAGGCCGGTCGCAGCGCCAGTAAGTTGCCTCCGGCGCAGTCGCTGCCGAAGACGGAAGCGGCGTTGCTCGCCATCAAGGCCGACACCGGTGGCCTTTCCGCACTGGTGATACTCGCAAAGGCGGCGCCGGGTAGCGACGGCAAGTCGCGTGGCGGCTCGATCATCCCGATCCCCGTCGGTTCCGGAGTGCAGTTCGGTAGCAATCCTTCGCTCAACCGACTCGCCGAGTTGTATCTCGCAGGTGGTCTGTCGGGACTTGCCGAGCAGGCGGGGAGCCTGTTGTCTCTCACGTTCTCTGTGGTGGCCGAGGCCGACGCGTCAGCCGCGGCTCAATTACTAGCTCCAGCGGGAACGGTCAACGTCCGTCAGGCCGCCGGCACCCAACCGATCGGACCGGCTGCGGCGGCGACGCTGCTTGCCACGCAGGCCGCCCGGCTTGAAGGAGCACACTTCGAGTCCACGATTGCCTACTGGACCGGACTCGCAAGCCGTGTGGGCAAGGGATTGTCGGTGAACCCGTCACAGACGAACGGTGCCATCACCCGCTTCTTCGGGTCGTTGCTCAACGGGCCGCTGTCGGTGTACCCGATCCGTGGGACGAAGGTTCCCCAGGGCGATGCAAACCCGAACAACGCCGACGTGTACCAACTTGATCCGGCCGAGGTGTCCCGTGTGCTCGGACTCGTGCTGTCGAATGCGTACTCGCCGATCGACGCTCAGTTCGTTGCCCGAGTGGTGAACCCCACCGGCAAGCCCGA
>CANIBN010000221.1 GCA_947465505.1 Acidimicrobiales bacterium
GTGACCTGTCGTGGCGACGGGGCGAACACGAACCCGACGGCGTCGGCACCCATCGCAACGGCCAGCAGGGCGTCGTCCTCGGTGGTGATCCCGCAGATCTTCACGAACATGACAATCGACACGGTACCGGCTTGCCGCTGCCGGACGGTGCGGTTATTCGGCTAGGCGCGGACCCTCAGCGCCTGCAGGGCGGCGGTGGGGTCAGCGGCCGTGACGAGTGTCTCGCCCACCAGCACCGCGTCGTACCCGGCGGCACGCAGCGACCGGGCATCGTCGGGCCCGCGGACACCGCTCTCGGCCACCTTCACTGCACTGTTCGGGATGACACCGGCCATGCGTACCGCACGCTCGTGGTCCACCTGGAAGGTGACGAGGTCCCGCTGGTTCACCCCGACGAGGGTGGCGCGTGCCGCGAGCGCGTGCTCGAGCTCACGCTCGTCGTGGATCTCCACGAGCACGTCCAGACCGATCTCGGTGGCGAGCGCGTGGAAGTCTGCGAGCTCGGCCGGCTCGAGCGCCGCAGCGATGAGCAGCACGCAGTCGGCACCCATGATGCGGGCATCACAGACGTCGTTCGCCGACACGGTGAAGTCCTTGCGCAGCACCGGCAGCGAGCAGGCGGCACGGGCAGCCTGCAGATCGGCAACCGAGCCGCCGAAGTGCTCCACGTCCGTCAGCACGCTGAGGCAGCTGGCACCGCCGAGCTCGTAGCGCCGTGCCATCTCGGCCGGGTCGAGATCCGCGTTGAGCGCACCCTTCGAGGGCGACCGGCGCTTGATCTCGCTGATCACCCGCAGCTCGTCGCCGCCGACGAGGGCGGAGCGGAAGCCCCGGGTGGGTGCGCACGCCTTCGCCTGTTCCACGAGCGCATCGAGTGCACGGCTGTCCGTCGCGGCTACCTCACGGTGACGGGCGAGGATCTTGTCGAGGTACGTAGCCATCGCCCGACGACGCTACTGGCCCGACACGGACCGGATCGTCACGGTCCCAGCAGCGCAAGCGGTACGACACCGACGCCGTCGGGACGGCGGTATGCCTCCGGGCCAGTGTGCACGACGACCGTGTCCACGCAACGGTCGCCGAGCTTGTCGCGCAACCACAGCAGCTGCCTCACATCGTTGTCCGCAACGGCACTGTCCAGCTTTGCCTCGATGGCCACAATGCCGGACTCTCCCTCGACGATGAAGTCGACTTCGTGTCTGCCACCCTGAGTGCGGAGATGGTGCACCTCTGCATCGCAGTGCTGAGCAAACACGCGCACGCTCAACGCCACGAGCGACTCGAACAGACCGCCGAGGAACCCGCCGTCCCGGGGAACAACGGTGTCGAGCGTGTCGCCCGCGAGGAGCTGGGTGGCGTTGCGCTTGACGAGGCGTGCGGCGAGCGCTGGATCGGCGAGATAGTGCTTCGGCGACGCGGTGAGATCTCGGAGGTGGTTCAAGGTCGGCGTCCAGCCCGGTACCGGGTCGAGGATGCGCAAGGACGTCAGCAGTTCGATGTACGGCAGCGTGGTCGTCTTGGCCGGACTGGCGTCCGTGGCGATGACCGCTGCGCCGCGGATCTTCTCCCAGGAGGCCGATGTGCCGACAGCGGCGGCGTAGGCGCGTAGCCATGCGAGAACCGTCGTTGGATGCCGGATGGCAAGGCCCGCCTCCGGAAGGTCGTGGTCGGCGATACGCCCGATGTAACTGTCGAGGGCGGCGTTGCGCGCTCGATCCGGAAGATGCCGCAACCCCGGGAACCCACCGGCCAGCATCTCGTCGGTGTACCGAGCGAGACCTACTGCCGTGCGGCCACCGATGCGGCGATCTCCCGCCAGCAGCGACGAGAGCGACACCGTGGGGATGTCGACACCGCGCTCGGGCAGCGTGAGTGGGCGCATGCGGACAGACGTGATGCGGCCAGCGCCCGAATGAGTCTGACGGTCCGGCAGGGACCCGGTGAGCAGGAATTGCCCTCCGGCGGGGTCGGCGTCCACCAAGCGACGGACAACGTCCCAGACCGGGCGGACAAGGTGCCACTCGTCGAGGAGCAGGGGCCTCGGGTCGTTGGCGATCACCGTCGGATCTGCCGCCACGACAACCCGCGTCGCCTCGTGATCCAGCCTGCGTTCCGAGGCGCATCGTTGGGTCGCTGTCGACGTCTTCCCGACACCCTTCGGGCCGTCCAGGAGGATCGCAGGCAGATGGGGCAGGAGTTGGTCCAGCTCAGCGTCAACGATGCGCCGCTGGTAGCCACGGAGAAAGCTGGTCGTCTCTACCACAGCCTCAAGGCTACCGATTGCGCAGTCTAGACACTACCATTTATGTAGTCCTTGGGCTCCTGTTTCTGCAGTCTCCACACGTCTGCGCCCGAGGCGATGGACCACGGCTCGGCAGGGTCGCAAGCGGAGTGAGCCGTTCGGTCGGCGTGCGATGAGGCGCAGCGTGTGGCACGAACTGGCTCACACACCAAGCTCTGCGTAGGTGGCGTTCGTTGCGCGGAGCAGGTCGTCGGGAGCGAGTTCGACATCCATGCCGCGGCGACCGGCCGACACGAACACGGTCTCGTGAAGAATCGCTGTCTCGTCGACGAACGTCGGCAGCGCCTTCTTCTGGCCGATGGGGCTGATGCCACCCACCACATAACCCGTCAGCCGCTCGGCGTCGACGGGCTTGGCCATCTCGGCGCGCTTGCCACCTGCAGCGGTTGCGATGTGCTTGAGCGACAGCTGTGTGCTGGCCGGGATGACCGCCACGACCGGATCGCCGTCCACCATCGCGATGAGGGTCTTGAACACCTGCGACTCGTCCACGCCGAGATGCGCCGCAGCCGCACGCGCGTAGCCAACCTCACCCGGATCAGCGGGAATCTCGTGCACGCGGTAGCTGATGCCGGCAGCGTCGAGCGCAAGCAGCGCCTTGGTACCGGCCACGGCTCAGGCCCCGGTGGACATGCCCAGCAGGATCTCGCCCGGTACCTCGACACCGCGGCGAACGAGCGCGAGCGCCAGCGCACCACTGCCGTGGCCGACGGTCGAGGTGATCGTGCCCACGTTCTCCCCGTCGAGCACGACCGGATCGCCAACAGCGACGGGATCGGTGAACCCGACGAGCACAAGACGGCGTGGCGCCTGCGACGCACGGCTGTCCATGCGTTCCACGAGTTCCTGACCCGGGTAGCAGCCCTTCGCGAAGCTCACGGCAACCGCCACCACATGCGGCATCTCGCCGGGGATGGTGGCCTCGGTGATCTCTGCCCCCATGGCCGGCCAACCGGAACGGATCCGCTCGTCGTGGTACGCGGCAGCGTCACCCTCCGCGCCGGTACCGAGTGACGTGTCCGCCCTCACCCGGATGCGGAACCGGTTGATGCGGGTGAGCAGCGCCTCGCCGTGGCCGCGGTCCACACGCAGCTCGAAGCGCTCGTCGCTGAGGCGGAGCACGAGCACGAGTGCGTTCACCTTGCCGGTGGGCTCGAGCACGAA
>CANIBN010000222.1 GCA_947465505.1 Acidimicrobiales bacterium
GCCGGCTTGGCCTCATTCGCCCGGAACGCCTCGTACACCGCGAGCAGGTCTCCCCCGGGTCCGGTGACGGCCCACGGGCCCTCACCGTCGAACCGTGGCAGCACCCTGCCGTTGTGCACCAGTGCCTCGGTTTCGGCATCCACCTGCACGATCGGCATCCCTCGCAACGCGTCGAGCATTGGGCGCAGTTCGGCCTCAGCGGGCGATCCCGCCTCGGTGTCATCGAACCCTCCGGACGAGAGTCGACGGAGGTTGCGCAGATGGGCGCCTCCACCCAGGAGGTGACCGAGGTCCGCAGCGAGCGTGCGCACGTAGGTCCCCGACGAACAGGTGACGTCGACGGACAGCACACCGCTCTCGGGGCCGGCCGACACCTCGAACCGATGGATGGTGACCGGGCGAGGCTGCCTCTCCACCTCGATACCTTCGCGCGCGAGTTCGTGGAGACGCCGACCGTCGACCTTGAGCGCCGACACCATCGGAGGAACCTGGAGGATGGGGCCCGTGAGACGTTCGGCAGCGACGCGTTGCGCGTCGGCAACCGTCACCTTGCTCATGTCGTGACGGGCAGTCTCCTCCCCCGCCGCATCCAGCGTGGAGGTCTCGACACCGAGCACCACTTCGGCGGTGTAACGCTTGTCGTGGCCCACCAGGAAGGTGAGCAACCGCGTTGCATTGCCGACGCCCACGAGTAGGACCCCCGTTGCATCGGGGTCAAGGGTGCCGGCATGCCCGACGCGGCGTTCGTTGAAGCGCTTGCGCACCAGACCCACGACGTCATGGCTCGTCATACCTGCGGGTTTGTCGACAACGAGAAACCCGTGGACGGCGGCAGGGCGACGCCTCGCCACCGATTACTCCGAATCGGGTTCGTCAGGGCGAACCGGCGACGGGTTCTCGCGCAGGATCTTGTCGATGCGCTCCGCTGCCCGGATGACCTCGTCGGGCCGGAAGTCGAGGATCGGTGTCTTGCGCGCTCGCACCTGACGACCGACTGCACCTTGGAGGCGCTTGCGGTGTTCGGTGAACGCCTCGATGATCTCTGCGTCGCCATCAGGCCCACGCATCGAGTCGAAGTACACCGTGCCGTGATTCATCTCCGAGTCCACGTCGACCTGGGTGATGCTCACCCATTCCAGACGCTCGTCATCCATGAGATTGAGCTCCTCCGCGAGAACTTCTCG
Organism: Acidimicrobiales bacterium; assembly: GCA_947465505.1. GTDB lineage: Bacteria > Actinomycetota > Acidimicrobiia > Acidimicrobiales > Ilumatobacteraceae > WLJO01. The sequence goes on from CANIBN010000222.1 coordinate 1,185, forward strand.
GAGGAGCTCGTTGAGCCTCGCAGACCGCGGATAGCGGTGTGTGCTGCTGGCGGCGGGTCGACGCGGTCGGGTCATGGCGCTTGCGTCAGACGCGAGCGACTTCCCGCTCGTCGAAGGTCTCGATGAGGTCTCCACCCTTCAGGTCGGTGAAGTCTGAGAGACCCACACCACACTCGAAGCCTTCGCGCACCTCGCGGGCGTCTTCCTTGAAGCGCTTGAGCGAGTTGATCGAGCCCTTCCAGATGATGACGCCGTCGCGGATGAAGCGAACCTTGGAGCCACGTGTGATGACACCCGAGCGCACGAGACAACCGGCGATGGGACCGACCTTGGGGATGCGGAAGACCTCCCGCACCTCGGCCTCGCCCGTAACCACTTCCTCGAACTCGGGGGCGAGCATGCCAACCATCGCCCGCTCGATGTCCTCGAGCAGTTTGTAGATGATTTCGTAGGTGCGGATGTCGACGCCCTCGGCGGCCGCCATTTCACGGGCCTTGCGGTCCGGTCGTACGTTGAAACCGATGATGGTGGCGTTGGTCGCCGAGGCGAGCGAGATGTCGTTCTCGGTGATCCCGCCTACCGCTCGGTGTACGAATGCGAGCTTGACCTCGTCTCGTTCGAGTTTGCGCAGTGATTCGGTGACCGCTTCGAGCGAACCGTGCACGTCTGCCTTGAGGAGCAGGTTGAGCGTGGCCACTTCGCCAGCCTGAATCTGGCTGAAGATGTCCTCGAGCTTGACGCCCTTCTGGACACGTGCATCACCGCGCTGGTTGGTGAGGCGGCTGCGCTGTTCGCGTGCCTCTGCGACGGTGCGTGCGGTCTTGTCGTCGGGAGCAACACGGAACTCGTCACCGGCTCCGGGAACGGCCGAGAGACCGAGCACCTGAACCGGCGTGGACGGACCGGCTTCCTTGATCTGACGACCCTGGTCGTCGATCATGGCGCGCACACGGCCCCACGCGGCACCGGCGACGATGGGGTCGCCGACCTTGAGCGTGCCCTTGTCCACAAGGATCGTGGCAACCGGGCCACGACCGGTGTCGAGGTTGGCCTCGAGCACGATGCCCTTGGCGCGACCCGTCGGGTTCGCCGTGAGTTCTTCGAGCTCTGCAACGACGAGCAACTGGCTGAGCAGGTCGTCGACACCGAGGTTCTGCTGGGCGGCCATCTGCACGGTGATGGTGTCGCCACCCCACGACTCGGGGACGAGTTCGTGCTCGGACAACTGAGCCATCACGCGGTCGACGTCGGCGTTCTCCTTGTCGACCTTGTTGATCGCCACGATGATCGGCACCTCGGCCGACTTTGCGTGGTTGATGGCCTCGATGGTCTGGGGCATCACGCCGTCGTCCGCGGCAACAACCAGTACCACGATGTCGGTGACCTGAGCACCACGGGCACGCATCTTGGTGAACGCAGCGTGGCCGGGGGTGTCGATGAAGGTGATCTCACCGTTGTCGTGCGGCACCTTGTAGGCGCCGATGTGCTGGGTGATGCCACCGGCCTCGCCAGCAACGACGTTCGCGTTGCGGATCTTGTCGAGCAGTGTGGTCTTGCCGTGGTCGACGTGACCCATGACGGTGACCACCGGCGGACGCAACTCCTGCAACGACTCGATGTCGTCGTCGCTGTCGTCGAACATCGCCTGCAGCTCGAGTTCTTCCTGCTGACCGGGCTCGACGAGAAGGATCTCTGCGCCGATCTCGAGAGCGAAGAGCTCCATCTGCTCGTCCGAGAGGGTCATCGTTGCCGTGACCATCTCGCCGTTCTTCAGCAGGAAGCGAACGACGTCGGCTGCAGTGCGGTTGACCTTCGGGGCGAACTCCTGTGCCGAGACACCGCGCTCGATGACAACGGTGCCCTCGGGAACGGGGGCGTCGTCACGCGTGTAGTTGGTGCCAAGGTGCGGCTGCAGTTCGTCCATGTCGCGGCGGCGACGGCCACCACGCTTCTTGGGAGCGCGACGCTGACCGCTGGGCCGACCACCGCCACCGGGACGGCCCGGACCGCCACCAGGACCACCGGGGCCACCAGGACCGCCGCCGGGGCCGCCAGGACGCTGACCGAACCCACCGGGGCCACCGGGGCCACCGCCGGGACGGGGTGCAAAGCCACCGGGACGCGGACCACCAGGCGCACCGCCAGGACGCTGACCGAAGCCGCCGGGACGCGGACCACCAGGGGCACCGCCGGGACGCTGGCCGGGGCCACCGAAGCGCTGGCCGGGTGCGGCACCGGGACGCGGGCCACC
>CANIBN010000223.1 GCA_947465505.1 Acidimicrobiales bacterium
AGAACGCGATTGGCGAGCCGCGGCCGGTCGAGCTTGCCGTTGAAGTGCGCCGTCGGCACGTGACGGCCACTGGTGAGCGTGATGCGGTTGCGCGCCGCGAGGAACGTGGGGATGCCGGCCGTCGTGGGGAGGCCACCCGCGAAGCGGCGGGAGGCGTGATGCTCATCGGCACCACCCGGCTCGGTGTACAGCACCCGGGAGCTATAGCTACCGCGAATGACGCGCGTCGCGAGACTGACCGTGCCACTCTGCGCATCGACAGTCACCGATGCGAGATACCACACCGTGGTGGTGAGGCCGCCGGGAAGGACGATCTCCTCGGCGTCCCGGCCAGCGTGCTGCACGCGGAAGGCCAATTCGCCATCCCCGTTCAGGAACAGCGCCCAACCACATCCGAGATCGTCGTCCCACTTGGAGATGAGCGCCTGCTCCCTGCCGAGGTCGGGAAGCGTCGGCCACACCATCACCTGGGCCGTCATGCTTGCCAGTCCGTCGAGCTTGGCCGAGGCCTCGATCTCGACGCATGAACCGGGGTAGGTGTCCTGCTTGAAACCCGCATGGGAGCCATTGGTCCCCGGCGCAGCGATCTCCTCCTCCTTGAACCCCGGACCGGCGCCGTGGAGGTCACCGTGGATGAGGCGTACCACCTGCGCGTCGAAGGTGCTGGCACCGTCGAGGCTCACCATGAAGTTCACGGACTCGCCGGGAGCAACGCTCACCTGGTCCGCGTAGCCCACGATCGGCTTGGGCTCGTACTGCGACGAGTTGATGACGATTCGACCCATGACTGTCTCCTACTCCCCTGTCCGCGCTGCTGACGACCCGAATTCCACTCGGATGATCCGGAGTCGTTCGAGGAAGATGGCGTGCTCGATCTCGTTGATCGAGGTGTAGATCTCTGGCCGGACGAGGATCGGCACACCCTTCTGGCGGCTGTGCTCCCCGATCGCCCACTCCTTGGCAGGCGTCACAATGATCACAATGAGGCGAGGGAGGTGCGGCGTCGGGTCCGCCCGAACGAAGTACAGCACGGCGTCGAGCGCTGCGCTGTGGAGCCCGATCGGGTTCTGTCGATGCTCCTCGATCAGTTCATCGGTGATGAGCGGCGAGATCCGCTCACGCCACATGTGCCGTTTGGTCTCCAGCGTGATGGCGTTCTGCTTGGCCAGGTCGGTGCGCATGGTTCCCCCTAGGGCGCTCGCACTGTTGCCCTCCCCCAAGGGCAACGTCGTGACCATACCGCGCACACGGCCTGCGTGCTGATGGCAACTCGCGCGTGCGAAGTGACGGGAGATTCGGTATCAACAGAGAGTGATTTCGAGGCGACACCTCTTGCTTTCGGCAGCAGTCGTGCCTGCTGCGCTGTGGGGATCCACCGCCTCAGCAGAGGCCTCGCCGATCGTTGGCCAGGACAACACCCGGCGGGCGTTCGGTCCGGTCCTGCTCATCGGTGACTCCACCTCCAGTCGACGCTGGCGAACCTTGCGCCGAGATCTCGTCGCCCGCCAGCTCGGCCCCTTCCGCTACGACCTCCAGCCGGGCCGGTCGATCTCCACCGCCGAGGGTTGGGGATACAACGCCGTGGAAGCCGTCCGTGCTGCGCGCCGGGCGGGCTTCGATCCCCCGAGCTTCGTCGTGGCACTCGGCTTTCCCGACCTCTACGTCTGGGAGGGCAATGCCCACCCCGTGACCACGGTGCCCGCTGCCGAACGCCTTATTGCGCCGTTGCTGTCCGAGATCGGACCGGATCGGACGGTCATCATGCTCAATCTGCATTCACGCACTCCCCGCGGGGCTGCGGTGTTCAACACGGCACTCGACCATCTCGCTGTCCAGAACCCAAATCTGCTCGTCTCGGACTGGGCGTCACGTGCAGCCGACAACGAGGGATGGCACCTGCCAGACGGCTACCACTACAACGTGGCCGGGGCGAGGGCCCGGCAGCAGTTCCTCGCGCTCACGATGGTTGCGGCCGCCCGAAGAAGCAGTCACCGGCGCTCCTGGCACCCGTAAGCGTCAGAAATGAGAAAGGCCCAGGGGATCAACCCTGGGCCTTCTTCACATGGAGCGGACGACGAGATTCGAACTCGCGACCCTCACCTTGGCAAGGTGATGCTCTACCAGCTGAGCCACGTCCGCATGGGACCCTCAGGATAGCAGCGGACTCTCCACTTCCGACAAGGCGGAAGCGGACACGGCAGGAGCAGGGGAAACGACGGACCGGCCACGGCTTCCGCGGTGCTCGAGCATCACACCTGCGAGGCCGGCCAGCACGATGAACCCGCCCACGATCTGCAGCCAGCGCAGGGCCTGGGAATAGATCATCCAGGCCCCGAGGGTGGACAGCACCGGACTGCCGAGCCCCATGAGCGAGGCCACCCGGATGTCGAGGTGTCGCTGGGCCCACATCATCATCCCGTGGCCGAGCAGACCCGGGCCAAGCACCATCAGCACCTCGAGCAGGTAGCCCTTCCAGCCGATGTTCAGCACGGCGTCGGCACTGCCGGCCATCACGAGCGTGATGGGGGTGGCCACGACGAACGACACGAGGAACACTCCGGCCAGGATCGAGGTGGCGTCCTCGCCGTCCTGACGGATTCGCTGCACGAGCACGAAGTAGGTGGTCCAGAGCAGCAGGTTGAACGCCGCCCAGAGGTCGCCTGACAATGCCGACCCCTTGGTTCCGCCACCTCCGAGCACGAGTGCAACGACGCCCAGCAGGGCGATCCCGCCGAAGGCGAACTGCCGCCTCGTCGTTTTGGTCTTGAACACGATCGGAGCCACAACGAGCAACAGCGCAGGCTGCATCGACTGGATGAGGGAGGCATTCACGATCGACGTCTTCTGGAACGAGGTGAATGCCGCCAGCATGGAAATCGCGAAGAGGGCCCCGGGAACCGCGCAGCGGCGGATCAACCGCCACGAGAGGCCGTTTCCGAAGTAGTAACTCGCCGCAATCATCACCGGCTGGGCGAGCGCGAATCTCCAGAACACGATCGTTGCCGCCGATGCATCGACACCGCGCACCATGAGCGGACCGATGCCCCACACCGCCATGGCGATCGTGGCCGCACCGAGTGCCCGCTTGGCGTCCTCTGAGGTGGTGGTCACCAGTGGTTAACTGCGCTGGTCGGCAGGCCGAAGGTCGACCCGGAGGGTCAGGACCCCGTCCTCCAGCGTGGCCTTCGCATCAGCGATGATCGCGAAGTCCATGAAGTCCTCTTGGGCCTGCTTGAGGAAACGCTGGCGCTCCTCGCCCGCAACGGGTGGGAGATTGCGCTTCTTCACTGCGGCCGCCCGCTCCTGGAAGCGGGCGATCATTGCATCGACATCAAGGGACTCGGCCATGGTGAACGAGAGTACCTAGAGCAACGGGTCCCGAGGTGC
>CANIBN010000224.1 GCA_947465505.1 Acidimicrobiales bacterium
CACGGGGCCAAGGTGATGATCTCCAGCCGCAAGCTCGAGCCGTGTCAGCAGGCGGCAGACGCCATCAACCAGCGTGTCGGCGAGCAGCGGGCCTTCGCCCACGCCTGCAATGCGGGTTACAAGGAACAGCTACAGGCGCTCGTCGATGCCACGCACTCCCAGATCGGCAAGATCGACATCCTGGTCGGCAACGCCGGCGTGAACCCCGCCTACGGCCCGATGTCGAGCATCTCCGACGAGGCCTTCGACAAGACGATGAGCACCAACGTGAAGGCAAACCACTGGCTCATCCAGATGGTGGCACCCGACATGGTGGAGCGCGGCGGCGGCTCGATCATGATCACGTCGAGCGTGGGGGCGTTCGCCCCGTCGCTGGTGCTCGGCACCTACAACATCTCGAAGCTTGCCGTCATCGGCCTCGTGCGCAATATCGCTGCCGAGCTCGGACCGAACGGAGTGCGCTGCAACGCCATCTGCCCGGGGCTCATCCGCACGGACTTCGCGGAGGCGCTCTGGAACAACCCTGAGGCGGAGGCAAACGCCAAGAGCGAGATTCCGATGCGTCGCCTCGGCGAGGCGGAGGACCTCATGGGCCTTGCCGTGTTCCTCGCCTCGGACTCGAGTGCCTACGTCACCGGTCAGGCAATCAATGTCTGCGGCGGCTCCTACATGTGGGCCTGAGGCCCCAGCAGCACACGTCAACACGCACACACACACGCACACACCCAAGCTCGGGAACACAGGGGTAAAGACAGCATGGACATCAAGAACAGGGTTGCGATCATCACCGGCGGCGGTGGCGGCATCGGTGCCGCAACGGGCAAGCACTGGATGGCCCTCGGGGCGCGCATGGTGGTACTTGCAGACCGCAACGGCGACACCGCCCGCAAGGCCGCCGCAGAGTGCGGAGCACTCGGCGTGGAACTCGACGTCACCGACGAGCAGGCGATCATCGCCCTCGTCGATCGAGTGGAGCGCGAGTACGGCCCCATCGACATCTTCTTCTCCAACGCCGGCGCTGGAGTGCCGGGCAATGTCGAGGCATCGAACGAGGACTGGCAGTCGCAGTGGGAACTGCATGTGATGTCGCACATCTATGCAGCACGCGCCGTCATCCCGGCGATGCGCGCCCGTGGCGAGGGCTACATCGTGCAGACCGCCAGCGCAGCCGGACTGCTGGCAGCCATTGGGTCGGCGCCCTACAGCGTCACCAAGGCGGCGTGCATCAAGCTCGGTGAGACCATCGCCATCGAGCACGGCGATGCGGGGATCGGCGTGTCCGTGCTGTGCCCCCAGGGCGTCAATACGGCGATGGCCCCACGCCAGGTGGGCGACGGCGGCACCGACGGCATCGTCGAGCCCGAATACGTCGCCGAGGTGGTTACCGCTGCCATCCGGGACGGCAAGTTCCTCATCCTTCCTCACCCCGAGGTGCAGACCTACATCGAGCGCAAGGCACAGGACACCGATCGTTGGCTCACCGGCATGCGACGCCTGCGCAAGCGCTCTCTGGAGCTACTCGGCGAGGCCTGACACCTCGTGCCGGTACACGCCGGTGTCGAGCCAGCGGCGAAGTTTCACGACGGAGTTGCGCGCATAGCGCGGGATCATCTCGCGCAGGTCTGCGGTGGCGATCGTGAGCACGTCGTTGAGCAGCAGGAGGTTGCGCCCGGCCACGAGCGCCTCGAACTGCTCCGATGAGTAGCGAGGGAGTGCCCGAACCGACTCATACCCCTCGAGGAGCGCCGCCTCCCGGCGCTTGCTGTCACGCAAGTAGTAGGTACACACCGCGAGGTCCTGCACGGGCAGACCGAGGCCGCAGTCGTCGAAGTCGATCACCGCGATGCCGTCGCCGTACGACCGCACGTTCGAGTTGTGCAGATCCTGGTGGATGAGGAACGGGGAATACAGGGAGTAGAGGTCGTGCAGGTGGCGGTTCACGGTCGCCTCGGTCTGGCGGAGCACCTCGAAGGCGTCCTTGTCGAAGAGGTCGGGACGACTCGAGATGTTGTCGGGGAGGTCGAGCATCACCGTGTCGGAACGGACGAGGTGTGCCTGATTGTCCGAGGTGAATCCCGAGCCGTGCTGGTGGAGCATCGCCATCGCCGAACCCACCTGTCGCATTTGGCGAAGCGTCGCACGGTCGCCGAGGTCCCTGCCGGGCAGCCAATTGCTGAGTACCGACGGAAGCGGCTGTTGAAGCGCTGCATTCGGCAATGAGGTGACCAGTTCGCCGGCGCGATTCGGCTGGGGAACAGGAACGGCCAGACCAGTGTCGTTCCCCAGTGCCGCCAGCCACTCCTGTTCGGCTGCGATCTGTTGTGCCGATCGGTGCGAGTTCACGTTGATTCGCAGCGCGAACTCCTCCCCGGTAGTCGTACCCACCCGGAACGTGGTGTTGAACCCGTGGAGCACCAGGCGAATCGATCGGACCTCGATGGGGTATCGGGCCAGCACGGCGCGGGCATGGTGACGCATGACGGCGACCTGCGCAGAGCGATCAAGTTCCTCGTAGGCGGCGATCACTCGCCGGAACCTACCTCGGCGATGTTGAGGTTCACCGTTTCGGGAACCGGCGGGAGACGGAGGGTGAGCAGCCAGGTGAGCACTACGAAGGCCGTCGACCCCCAGAGTGCGGCTGCTAGCCCGCCCCAGAGGTACAGCAAGCCGGAGAGCAGCGTCCCGACGAATCGACCGGCGGCATTGGCCGAGTAGTAAAAGCCGACGTCGAGCGCAACATCCTCGTCATCGGAGTAGGCCAGCACGAGGTAGGAGTGCAGCGAGGAGTTCATGGCGAACACGACGCCGAACACGATCAGTCCCCCGATGATCGCCGCCCTCGTGGCGATGTCGAAGGCCACAGCGGCGGCGATGAGCGCCGACACCACCGCAAGGATCACGCCCCACTGGCGGGTGGCGCGCACCTCGTCCAACGTTCGGCCGCGGCGTCCGAGGATCTTCGGTGCAAGCGACTGCACGATGCCGTAGCCGATCACCCATGCGGCCAGGAACCCGCCCACGCCACGGTGCGACCAATCGAACACCTCGGCCAGGAACACCGGGAGTGCGACGACGAACCAGATGTCACGCGAACCGAACAGGAAGAACCGGGCTGCAGACAGACGGTTGATCGAGCTGGACTTGGAGAGCAGCGAGCGCAGCGGCGGCTTCTTCTTCGATTTCCCGATGTCCTCGTTGAGGAAGACCACGAGACCGACGACCGTCAGCCCGAGCGCGCCCGACATCGCCCACAGCGCATTGTCGTACCCGAGCCAGGAGAGGAGCGCCCCTCCGAGGAAGAAGCCGACCCCCTTGAGTGCGTTCTTGGAACCGGTGAGGATCGCAACCAGTCGGAACAGCGCTCCGTCGC
>CANIBN010000225.1 GCA_947465505.1 Acidimicrobiales bacterium
AAGCCGCGGCGCGGGATGCCGAGTTGCTCCGCGAAGCGGTGGAGTTCGTCGAGGCTGGTGTCGCTCACCATGTGACACCAGCGCCGGCCCTTGAACCACCAGATCGGTTCGTCGACGAGGATGGCCACGGCTCACAGGATGTCATGCGGTGCGCCGGCCGTGCGACGATGGGGCCGTGAACGCGCCGATCTCCGGATACTGCGAGCCCCGCTTTGCGGCCGTGCGAGACGCGTTCGTCGCAAACTTCGCAGAGCGCGGCGAGGTTGGCGCTGCGGTCTGCATCGTGGTGCACGGCGAGGTAGTGGTGAACCTCGTCGGTGGCTGGCAGGACGAGTCCCAGAACACCCCGTGGCAGGCCGACACGCTGGTGAACTTCTACTCGGTCGGCAAGGCCCTCGGCGCCACGCTCGTGCTACGGCTCGTGGACCAAGGCGTGCTGTCGCTCGACACACGGGTCGCCGAGTTCTGGCCCGAGTTCGCCGAGGGCGGCAAGGACGGTGTCACGGTGCGACACGCCTTATCGCACCAGGCGGCCGTACCGGCGATCCGAACACTGCTCACCGACGACGACCTCTGGCAGTGGGACACGATGGCCGCCGCGCTCGCTGCGACACCGGCGTGGTGGCCCGTCGGTACGCGCCACGCCTATCACACCAATTCCTACGGTCACCTCGTCGGCGAGATCGTCCGCCGTGTCACCGGAGAGATGCCCGGAGACCGCTTCGACCGCCTTCGCGCAGAGCGGCGTTTCGATGTGTGGTTCGGTGTGCCGCCGGAGGAACAACACCGCTGTGCCGAGGTCATCTGGGCGCCGCGCGGAACACTTGCCCCCTCCGTGTTCGACGGTTTGGAGGGCGACCTGCTGATGAGTGCACTCGCCCACTTCAACCCGCCGGGCTATTCGTCGATCGGTCTGGTGAACACGCCGCAGTGGCGAGCGAGTGGCATCCCCTCCACCAGCGGTCACGGCACTGCGCGTGGTGTTGCTGCGTTCTACGCGTCGCTGCTCGACGACGACCCGTTGCTGTCACCCGCGCTTCTGCACGAGGCATCGCACCCGCAATCGATCGGTTGGTGTCCGATCCTCAACGACGAGATGTCGTTCGGCCTCGGATTCCAGCCCACCACGGCGCGGCGTCCGTTCAGCCCCGGCCCGAACAGCTTCGGTCACTTCGGCACCGGCGGTGCAGTGGGTCTTGCCGACCCCGATGCCGGTGTTGCACTCGGCTACGTGATGAACCACGTGATCCCGCGCTGGCAGAGCAGTCGCAACCGCGCACTCATCGACACGCTCTACACGTGCCTGTGACCGCGCCGGGTTGCGTCAGTGGGCGCAGGCGCAACCGCCGCCACAACCACCCATGGGTCGCGGAGCGGGAGCAGGTGCCGAGCCGTGCGAACCGGGCGATGCGCCAACCGAGGCGAATGCCGACAGCAGCTTCACCGTGTTGGCATGGCCCTGGGGGCACGGCGCGGGGGCCGACGACTCAGACATCGAGCGACGCACCTCGAAGGTGTCGTCGCATTCCTTGCAGCGGTACTCGTAGAGCGGCACGTCCTGAAGTGTATGCCCTGACGTCAAGATGCTTTACTGTCGGTGATGCCCCAGATAGCCACCCGCCCCGTCGAGACGATCGAGCCCGATACCCGGGACGTCCCTCAGACCGGTGAACCCGTCGTGGCCCACATCGTGAAGACCGACCCCGGCGAGAGCGCCGCTGCGGTCGTTCTGGAGGCCCGTATCTACGGAACGCCCCTCGAGGCGCTCTGCGGACACGTGTGGGTGCCGTCCCGGGACCCCAAGCAACTACCGCTGTGCCAGAAGTGCAAGGACGTCTACGAGATGTACCGGTCCTTCAACGAGGGTCTGCCCGACCGCCCCAACGAATAACCCCTCCCGTTCTCGGTACCCAAACTGCACGTTTTCGCGTGTTTCGGGACCGAGAACAAACGGACGTTGCGCTTCTCGGTACCCAAACTGCACGTTTTCAGCGTTTTCGGGACCGAGAACAGAGGGGGGTTAGTGGAAGTCGCGGCTGCGCACGGACGCGGACGCGGCCAGGGAAAGGGCCTCGAGTCGCTCGGCCACCACGTTCACCACACCCTCGCTGCGCTCGAGCCTGCCCGACACGAACAGCGCACCCGCATCGCGTGCCACCGCCCGGTGCCGCTTCCAGCACCCCTGGGACACCACCACGTTCATGAGTCCGGTCTCGTCCTCGAGGTTCACGAAGGTGGTTCCCTGCGCGGTCATCGGCCGTTGCCGATGCGTGACCACACCAGCGATGAGCACCCGGGACCCCGGCTCTGCATCGCGCAACTGCTCGGCCGTGAGCACCCCGCGCTTGGTGAGCGCCTCACGCACGAACCGTGTGGGATGCCCATCGGGTGACACCCCGGTTGCCCAGAGGTCTGCAACTGCAACCGCATGTTCGTCCATCCCCGGCAGACAGGGTGGCGCCTGCACACCGGAGACGATGCCGGGCAGCCGTCCGGGGCGGGACTCGTTGACCGCACCCGCTGCCCACAGTGCTTCACGACGTGACATGCCGAAGCAACCGAACGCGCCGGCAGTGGCCAACGACTCGAGCTGCGACAGGGTGAGCGCGGGAACGCGACGCACGAGATCTTCCGGGGACACGAACGGCTGCGCTGCCTCGATGACTTGTGCCACCGCATGGCTCACACCACGAACTGACGACAGGGCGAGACGAACCGCAAGCCCCGGCTTGGACGGGTCGGGGCCACCCTGCGAGGTGTCGTGCGGCTCAAGCGTGGCACGTGCCCGCGACGCGTTGACGCACGGCTGCAGCGTGACCACACCGTGGCGACGCGCGTCTTGTACCAACGAGTGCGGCGACCAGAAACCCATCGGCTGCGCGTTGAGCAGTGCTGCACAGAACGCAGCGGGTTCGTGGTACTTGATCCACGACGATGCGTAGACGAGATAGGCGAACGACACCGAGTGGCTCTCGGGAAAGCCGTAGTTCGCGAAGGCCGCCATCTTGGCGAAGATCTCGTTGGCGGTGTCTGGTGGGACGCCGCGCGCGTACATCCCCTCGTAGAGACGCTCACGCAGCCGTTCCATACGTGCACGCGAGCGCTTTGACCCCATCGCCTGGCGCAACTGATCGGCCTCGGACGGGGTGAACCCGGCGACATCGATGGCCATCTGCATGAGCTGCTCCTGGAACAGCGGGACACCGAGTGTCTTCGCGAGCGAGTTCTCGAGCAGTGGGTGCAGATAGGTGACCGGCTCGAGGCCGTTGCGGCGACGGATGTAGGGGTGCACCGAACCACCCTGAATAGGGCCGGGACGGATGAGCGCCACCTCCACGACGAGGT
>CANIBN010000226.1 GCA_947465505.1 Acidimicrobiales bacterium
GTTGTCCACACGAGTTCGTGCAGCCGGAGATGTTCACACGGATGCCGCCAACCTCGGCGAGACCTTCCTCCTCGAGTCGCTCTCCGATCGCCTTGGCGAGACCGCGGGACTGGGTGACAGCGATGTTGCAAGTATCGGCCCCCGGGCACGCCACAACATCTCGGGCGAGCTCGGCGCCGGGCCGGGCCATGTCGATGACCGCGAGGGCGTCGTACAGCGGGCGCAGTTGGGCTTCGGTGAGTCCGCGGAACACGACGTTCTGACGGTTCGACAGGCGGACGTCGAGCTGCATGAGGCGCTGGATGCTCGCCAGGGACTTGAACTGGGCGGCCGTGATATCGCCGAGCGCAGCGTAGGCAACGGCGGACACCGTGCCCTTTGCGGCGCCGCGGGTGACGCTGGCGCGAACCCAGCGCTCGAAGGGGTCGGATGACAACAGCTCGACACGCACGCCCTGACCGACGGCAGTGACCTCGCCGGTCGTTGCTCGGCCGGCTGGGGCGTCGCCTACCGAGGCAACCTCGGGCGGAATACCGCCGGGCCACGACGACGAGGCCGGGAGCGTGTGACGGATCTTGACGACGCGCCTGCGGACCTCGTCGATACCGAGTTGGTCGATCACCCACTTCAAGCGTGCTCGCAGCTTGTTGTCGCGGTTGCCGGTCTGCTCGAACACGCGCAGCACTGACTCGATGGTGGGCAGCAACTGCTCGCGTGTGGTGAAGTCCTCGAGTGCGAGCGCCGGATGCGGCGTGGCGCCGAGACCGCCAGCGATGTACACCCGGAACCCGGCCTCGACGGTGCCGTCCTCGAGCGTGCGCGTAGCGGCCACGACACCGACATCGTTGAACATCGCCTGGCCGCAATCGGTAGAGCAGCCAGAGAAGTTCACCTTGAACTTGCGGGGGAGACGCTGCCCGAGCGGGTTGCGCACGAAGTGGCGGAAGGTCGCCTCGGCCCACGGCGTGACGTCGAGGTGCTCGTACGGACATGCGCCTGCCAGGTGGCAGGCCATGACGTTACGCACGGTGTCACCGCACGCCTCACGGCTCGTCAGGCCGACCGCTGCGAGTTTGCGGAGCAGGTCGGGGATGCGTCGCAGTTCGACGAAGTGGAACTGCACGTTCTGCCGGGTGGTGATGTGCCCCCAGCCGCGGGAGAACTCGGTGGAGATCTCGCCGAAGAGTTCCAGTTGCTCGGCGGTGATCGAGCCGGCGGGCACCTTCACGCGGACCATTTGGTTCGTGCCGCCCTGGCGCTGACCGTAGATGCCGTTGTTCAGGCGCATCACTCGGAACACATCTTCCGGGATCTCCCCGGCGAGGTATTGGCCGATTGCTTCTTCGAATCGTTCGATGTCGCGCAACTGCTCGGCGTCAAGGTCTCGGGGTTGCGGTGCGGGTGCGATAGTCACGGTGGTTCCTTGCGGGCGGGCGGACGGTCAGAGTCCGGGGTTCTGGCCGATTTCGCGCAATGCGTCGTGCAGCGCTGTGCGAAGTCGGCGGGTCTGGTCGGGAGAGAGGTGGGCGACGAGTCCGGTGCCCGGACGTCCGAGGTCCTCCACGGTGAGGACAACGCGTGGCTCGGCATCGTCGTAGTCGTCGCAGATAGCGACGGCCCACGAGAGGGGAGTGGCGTCCTCGAGGCCTGCGGGCAACTCGGACGGCCCGAGGGGTTGATCGTCGATGGATCGGCGCACGGTCAGGCCTCCACCGGGGTGTCGTGGAGATGCGGGCTGGTGAGATCGAAGGCGGCGACGGCGCCGATGACAATCGTGCACGGTGCCTCGAGCGACGCGCTGGGGAGTCCGGCAAGCGTGGTTCGTGTGGTCTCTTGCTCGGGCCGTGTTCCCCAGCGGATTGCTGCAACCGGTGTGTCTGCGGGCAGGCCACCAGCCATCAGGCGGCGGGCAATGGAGGCGCGGTGCGCAACACCCATGAGCACGACGATGGTGGTGCCCACCTTGGCCAGTGCCTCCCACGCAACTTCGTCCGCCCCGCCGGACTCCCGGTGGCCGGTAACTACCGTGAAACCCACCGAGACGCCCCGGTGGGTGACGGGAATTCCCGCTGCAGCAGGGACAGCGACCGAGGAAGAGATTCCCGGCACGACGGTGTAGGCGATACCGGCTGAGCGCAGGGCATCGGCCTCCTCGCCACCGCGTCCGAATACGAACGGGTCGCCGCCCTTCAGGCGTACGACCTCGAGACCTTGGCTCCCAAGGTGCACGAGCAGGGCATTGATGATCTCTTGGGGCGTCGGCGCTCCCGGTCGTTTGCCGACATCGATGCACTCGACGCCAGGTCGAGCGAGCTCCAAGATCGAAGCATCGGCGAGCCGGTCGTGCACGATCACGTCGGCCGCCGCAACGAGGCGCGCCGCTCGGACAGTGAGGAGCTCTGGGTCACCGGGGCCGGCCCCAACGAGGTGAACAGTCATTGGGCGTCAACCCCGTGTGCCGTGACGCGGCGAGCAATGGCCTGCTCGATGAGCGGCGTCCAGTCGAGCCCCTCGGTGCTCTGGCCCGCCGCATGGATTCGTGCACGCTCGAGCGCGAGGTCACTCACGACCTCCGCCCACGACTCGTCGAACTCGCGCCCGAGGCGCTGGCGAAGCCATGACGACAATGCGGGGCTGGCTCCACCGGTGGACGCAGTGAGCATCAACGAACCCCGACGCACCACGGCAGGCAGCGTGAACGAGCAACGGTCGGGATCGTCGGCAGAGTTGACCCAAATGCCATGGGCCTCGGCTTCGTCGTAGATCTGCTGGTCCAGCACCGGATCGGCCGTTGCGGTGATCACGAGTCGAAAGCCGGCAACATCACCCGATTCGTACGGACGCCGCAGCACTCTGACCGGAAGCTGGGCAAAGCCTTCATGAACCTGTGGTGCGAGAACGGTCACGTCTGCGTGGCAGGCCAGCAGTTGCTCAGTCTTGCGCAGGCCGATGCGACCGGCACCGACGATGAGGCACGGGCGTCCGTTCAGGTTGAGGTTGATCGGGAATTGCATCGTGCACGTCCGAGGGCTACCAGCAGGTTGCCCCCGAGCGTAACGGCCGGACACCTGATTGTCGGTAATCCTGATAGGAATTATCGGGAATCTGGTACTCGGCGAACCGGCGGAAATCAGTCATTCGCCGGGAGCGAGACGGGCCGTGGTCATCCGATGAACGCGACGTCGTCCCAGACGGTGTAGCCCGCCTGGTTGGAGCGGTTGTCGTCCTTGTTGATGAGCGTGAGCGTGTAACTGCGCCCGGCCGTCACGGTGGCCGAGATCTGCTTCCA
>CANIBN010000227.1 GCA_947465505.1 Acidimicrobiales bacterium
ACCACGCCGTCCCGACAGACGATGATCGGCTTGATGGCGAGTGCCGAGGCCAAGAAGGCCTTTGCGCCACCGATGCGACCGCCCTTCTTCAGGTTCTCGAGGGTGTCAAAGGCTGCCCAGACGTGGGTCCGGCCAACGAGCGACCGGGCCGCCTCGGCTACTTCGTCGATGCTCTTGCCCTGGCGGGCGGCGTCCGCAGCGGCGAGCACCATCATCCCGAGACCGAGTGAGACTGACAGGGAGTCCACCACGACGACGGGAATTCGGCCGGCGACCTCCTCCACAGCCAACTGGGCGCTCTGCATGGTGGCCGACAGAGCACTGGACAGCGACACCACGACGACACCCGTGGCGCCCTCGGCGGCGAGGGCCTCGTAGGCGGACTGGAAGTTGCCCACCGAGGGGGCGGCAGTGGCCGGTAGCTCCGCCGACGCCGAGCAACGGGCCCAGAACTCGTCGGTGGTGAGCTCCTCGCGATCCACGAACTCTTGGTCGCCAAAGCGGATCTTCAGCGGGACCACCGTGACCCCATATTCGGCCAGCGTGGCAGCGGGAAGGTCGCAGGCGCTGTCGGTAACGACTCGAATGGTCATGAGCAGCACACCTTCTGGGGAAATCGGCCTCGGTAAACAGCCATGGTGAGCGGAGGCTAGTCCGACTACAGCACCGGAGGCCCGGTTCCGGCGCGTTACCGTCGTGCACGGTGAAGAGTCCCGTCACGAACACGGTGTCGAGCGCCCTGGGCGTGGACCGGGAGTCGACCCTCATGCTGCGCGCCGACGAGTACGTGGCGCGGGCCCGACCCTGGCCCGGCGAGCCAGGCACTGTGCAACTCGTAACGGTTGAGCAGTCCGCTCCGCCCACCGAGGTCGTTGCTCGGTGGGTCGAAGAACTACGCGAGGCCGGCGTGCAGCGCATCCGTACCGGCGCCCTCGGACCGTCCGTTCGTCCGCCGTATCTCGAGTGCGGATTCACGGTGCGTCAGGAACTCGCGCTGCTCGCCCACGAACTCATTGGGGTGCGAGCAAGCGTGGTGCCGTGCGAGTCGCTGTTGCTCCAACGCGGACGGCGTGCAGACCTCGTGGCGCTGTCCATCGTGGATCGTCGGGCGTTCGGGCCGCTCTGGGCCATGGACGTCGCTGGAATCGCCGATGCGTGCAACGCCACGCCGCACCATCGCCTCCGCGTTGCGTTCGAAGGCGCAGAGATCGTCGGGTTTGCAGTGTCCGGTCGCGCCGGACGCAATTCGTATCTGCAACGGCTCGCGGTTGACCCGTCGCATCAGGGCAAGGGCATCGGTCGGGCGCTCACCCAGGACGCTTTGCGGTGGGCACGCCGTCATCGATGCACGGGCATGCTCGTGAACACGCACGTGGAGAACGAGACAGCGCTCGGCCTGTACCGCTCGCTCGGGTTTGAGGAACTGGCGTATCGACTCATGGTGCTCGAGCGAGGGCTGCGATGAGCGCTGTGCGCCGTCGTACCGTCCGTGCGTGTGCAGCGTGGGGTGCGTTGTGCGTACTCGTCGGTGGAGTGGTGCCGATTGGTCGGGCCGCCGCGGCTGACGCTGCCGCAGTCACCCTGGTGCGCGCCCCACAGGTAGTGGCACCGGCAGGTCGGATCAACCTAGAGGTTCGGCTTCCCGACGGCGCTGCACTACCCGAGTCTGTCGACGTGTCTGCACGACCGGTGGCCGAGTCGGCTACCGATCTCCTGACGGCGCTCGATGACACCAACACCGATCCCGTCGACTCCGTGACGCTCACAGGTACATCGATTACCGAGAACGACGGCGTGGTCGGACTCTCGGTCCCCACCGAGACGGCGAATAACAACGACAGCCTGCTCACTCTGGCAAAGGCGGGCACGTACACCCTGCGCATCACCGTGCCGTCCCTTGGGTCGCTCACCCTGCCGATCGTTCGCGGCCGCGACCAGCAGACGGGTCCTGTCCCCGTCACGCTGGTCCTCAACGTCGACGCCCCGCTCAGCATTCAGCCCGACGGTTCAGCGAGCATCTCGGATAGCACTCGCGCCTCGGTACGCGCGCTCACGTCCTTTTTGGCGAGTGCAGTCGTGCCGGTTGCCGTGTCGATTCGGCCCGAGTTGGTGGACAGCCTGTTGCGTTCTGCAGAGGCGAGCGATCGCGAAATCATCGACGCGTTGGCGAAAGCATTCGGTCGTCAGCGGTTGCTGTCGGCTCCCTATCTCCATATCGACCCCAGCGCCGCAGCGAACGGCGACGCCTCAAGCGACTTCACCTCGCAGTTGCGTCTGGGTGAGGACACGTTGAGCAACGCCCTGCGTCGACTTCCGGATCGTCGCATCTGGGTATCCACCGAACCGCTCACTCCGGCCGGAGCGCGGTTGGTGCGCAACCTCGGCGCTGCTGTCGTCATCCAAGCGGCAGGTGCAGCAACGGACCAAGCCGCCATTGCCGCCACGGTGGACAACGGCGCGGGGCAACCAGTGCTCGTACCGTCGGATATCGAGCGGCAACTCGCAGCCGCCAGCAATGATCCTGTTCGCTCTGCACAGATCATCGCTGTAGAACTCCTGCGCTCCAAGCAGGGCGAGTCCCGACCGGCAGTGGTGCTGATGCCCAATCTCAGTACAGCGAACCCGGCCGTGCTCAGTGCGTTGACCGACCTGCTTGCAGGGAGCGAGAGTCTTCAGGCGTCTGACATCGAGCAAGTTGGTGTCGGCACCATTCCTGCCCCCGACGATTCACTTCCGCTCGTCACGGACTTCAGCGCAGCCCACGCGCGCCGCGCCAAGTTGTTGAAGACGGTTACCGCCACGGCGGCAATCTTGCCCTCGAGCGATCAGCGACGGGTCGACTGGGCGATTCGCGCCGACGTGTTGCTCGACACCCGACTGGCGGACGACGACCGAGCCGCCTATGAGACGCAGTTGAGAGCAGCCGTGCTCGACGTGC
Source organism: Acidimicrobiales bacterium (assembly GCA_947465505.1). GTDB lineage: Bacteria > Actinomycetota > Acidimicrobiia > Acidimicrobiales > Ilumatobacteraceae > WLJO01. The sequence goes on from CANIBN010000227.1 coordinate 2,939, forward strand.
AGAACAAGGTGCTGCTCCAGGCACCGAAGGCCGTCAACCTCGGGGATCGAAACGCCAATATTCCCCTCACGATCCAGAACACCAACGACGTCGCAGTCACCGTGACGGTGCGTCTGGTGAGCGGCAAGCTGCGCGTGCCGGCCGAGAACAAGGTGGTCACCGTAGAGCCCGGAGTTACCGAGTTCGTGAACATCTCCGTGAAGGCGCTCAGCTCGGGCCGTTTCCCGGTCACGGCGCAGTTGCTCGCCCCTGGCACCAAGACGGTGGTGAGCAAGCCCGCAGTACTCAATGTTCGGGTGGGTCGATTTGCGGGCCTCGGCATTG
>CANIBN010000228.1 GCA_947465505.1 Acidimicrobiales bacterium
GGTCTCTCGATGGTCATCCGTGACGTCACGGTGAGCGGTTCCTGACGATGGGACGTCCGCACCCGGCCGCCATCGAGCGGCACCCACACCTTGCGAGTGAGTGCCCGCCCGGTTGGGTGCGCGTGGACCTGCACAGCCACACCATGTGGAGCGGAGACTCCACCACCACGCCCGACGAGATCGTGGAGGCAGTGGTGGAGAGCGGCATCGACGTGCTCTGCATCACTGATCACAACGCCATCAAGGGTGCCGTGCAACTCGCCAATTCGCTGCCCTGCCGCGTGGTGGTGGGCGAGGAACTGAAGACCCACGCAGGCGAGTTGATTGGCCTGTTCCTCACGGAGCACCTGCCGTTCGGCCTGGCACCGCGTGAGGCCGCCGATGCGATTCACGCCCAGGGCGGTGTGGTGTACGTGCCGCATCCCTTCGATCCGATGCGCAAGAACCTGTCTGAGGCTGCGCTCGACGATCTGGTCGGCGCCGGCAAGGTGGATGCCATCGAGGTGATCAACGCAAAGACCTCGTTGCGCAGCCTCAACGAGCGCGCCGCGCGTTATGCAGCGGACCACGGACTCTTGGCGGGTGCGGGCAGCGATGCCCACGTGCCGAACGCACTCGGTGCCGCGTACGTCGAGATGCCCGACTTCGACGGACCTGCGTCGTTTCTCGAGGCACTACAAGTAGCGCGCCCGGTGGGGCATCACTGGGATCAGGCACGTCCCTGGAAGCCCCGCATTGTCCCCTCCACCTAGCGTCGTCCCCGGAATCCGGGCTTATTTCTGGTCGATATTCGACCAGAAATAAGCCCAAAAACCCTTGGGTTGGCGGGTTGTACGGGCTAGATGACGTTGGCGCCGAGGAGGATGAACACCAGCAGGCCAGCTGCAATCCGGTACGCGCCGAAGATCCGCAGGTCGCGGCGGTTCAGGAACTCGACGAAGAGGTTCACTGCGGCTGCGGCAGCAACGAACGCGGCGACGATGCCGACAAGGGGTGCACCGACACCGAAGCGGTCGATGATGGCCCCACCGTTCTTCGCGATCTCGTAGGCGGTCGCAGCAGACAACGTGGCGAGTCCGAGCAGGAAACTGAACTCCACAGCGGCCCCGATGGTGAGACCGGCAGCCACGCCGCCAACGATCGTTACCAGGCTGCGACTCACGCCCGGCCACAGGGCGAATGCCTGCACCGACCCGATGATGACCGCCTGACGGATGGTGATCTCCTCGAGTGGTCGGCCGGTGCTCCCGCGTCGACGGAGCCACTGCGAACCGCCCAGCAGTGCGATGCCGCCGAGGATCCACGCCACGGCAACGGGAGCGGGGTCGAGGAGGTGATCGCTGATGGGGCCCTCGAGCGCCTTGGCAGCGAGGCCAACGGGGACGAACGCGATGACGATTCCTGCGAGCAGACGGCGACCGGTGGAGTTGCGCACACCGACTCCCGTGACGATCTGGCCGATGCGGCGGCGGTAGAGCAGGAGCACGGCGAGGATCGCGCCCACCTGGATGACCACGGTGTACGAGTCGAGCGCGTCCTTCGCATCGCCCTTGGGCGGGTCGAGGTCGAGGAAGCGCTCCGTGACGATGAGGTGACCGGTGGAACTGACAGGTAGGTACTCGGTGATGCCTTCGACCACGCCGAGAGCCAGTCCGTCGGCCCATCCGAGCGTGTCGACCGACCGCGTGGTGGTGGACTTCACGGAGGGCGAGAAGCGACCGTCAACTGCTGCGGCGCGCCTCACGTGCGACACTGCGCCGACGGCGAGCAACACCACGACGAATACGAAACAGACGCGGGCGATGCCAATGCGGACCCGACGCAGGGTGCTGACGTCGGAGTACTTCATGCCCGAGCGAATGTAGTCCACGGCTTGTCGTGGCCCCGCTCACCGCGTAGCGGTTGCGTCGGGCTCGGGGGACGCGCTCCCGGGTCAGGCCGGGGTGCTGGACGCAGCGGGAGCACTGGGCGCAGCAGGCGTGCTGCTCGAGGTGGAGTCGCTCGAAGTGGTCGAGGAACTCGACGTCGCGTCGGAGGTTCCGGTCGAGTCGGTCTTGGCGGTCGTCGATGCCGTGGAGGTGGACTTGCCGCGACTGTCGGTCTTGTAGAAGCCGCTGCCCTTGAACGTGATGCCGACTGGCTGGAACACCTTTTTTACGGCACGTATGGTGCCATCGGCAGGGTGGGCCAGTTCGGTGAGCGTGGGGTCGGTGAACGCCTGCTGGACCTCGATGGTCTCGCCGGTCTCGGTGAACTTGTACACGTAGGTGGGCATCGGATCTCCGGGTGGTGGACGTCCCGACCGCACGATCGGGTGCCGTTAGCACTCGACAGGGTCGACTGCCAGTTTACAACGCCAGCCGCAAAACTGGATTCTCGGGGTTCGGCCGGACAAGAGTCGCACCCGTGACCTCCACCGAGCAGCGCATTCCGTCCACCGATGGGGTGGATCTGGCACTCCACGACTTCGGGGGCGACGGCCCCCCGTTGCTGCTCTGCCATGCCACCGGCTTCCACGCCCGGGCGTACCAGCCGTTCGTCTCGCACCTCACCGACGCCTATCACGTGTGGGGATTCGACTTCCGGGGTCACGGCGCATCCACGCCTCCCGCAGACGAACACTTCACCTGGGCGGGGATGGCGCACGACGTACTCACCGCCGCCGCAGCGGTGAGGGAGGCATCGGGTACCGGTTCGGCACCGCTGCTTGCTGTTGGGCACTCGATGGGTGGCGCGGCCATCCTGCTTGCGCAGTTGTCCCAACCCGGCACCTTCGAGCAGGCATATCTCTACGAGCCCATCGTGTTCCCGTCGGTGTGGCAGGAGCGCTCGGTGGAGCAGAACAACTCGATGTCCGGTCCCGCAAGAAAGCGCCGCGAGGTGTTCACCTCACGCGCCGAGGTGATGTGGCGGTACTCCAGTCGTCGACCGCTCAGCGAACTGCGCAGTGACTGTCTCGCTGCCTATATCGAGCACGGCTTCGACGACCTGCCGGATGGCACCGTGCGACTCGCCTGTCGGGCCGAGCACGAGGCACGTACGTTTGAGGCAGCGGGTCTGTTGATGAGCGACGGCTGTGCCGGTGTGAAGATCCCGGTGGTGGTGGCCGTTGGCGGTGCTGACGGCATGTCGAACACCGTGCAGATGGCCGGCCCGGCTGCGGCGAGTCTTCCCTACGGACGCCTGAAGGAATATCCCCACCTCGGGCACTTCGGGCCGTTGCA
>CANIBN010000229.1 GCA_947465505.1 Acidimicrobiales bacterium
GTGCGCGCAGTCGACCGCTCTTCAGATCGTCCTCGATGACCACACGCTGCTCACGCGCAAGCGAACCGTGATGCGCCTTCACCAAGTCGCCCGCCTCACCGGCAGACAGCCCTTGTTCCTCGGCGAGTTCGTTGAGACGCGCGGCCAGGCGTTCTGCCTGACGCCGTGCATTGCAGAAGATGATGGTGGAGCGATGCGACGTGATGAGTTCGAGAATGCGTGGATAGATGCTCGGCCAGATGGACGTGCGGGTGGTGCTGAGTGCGCTGGTGGCCGGCCCAGAGCGCAGTTCGGTGACCTCCTTGCCAAGATCGCCCATGTCCTCTACGGGGACAACAACCTCAATTTCGAGTGGTTTGCGAACCCCCGCATCGACGATGGCGACAGGTCGCAGCGCGCCCGGCGCGCTCAAGCCACCGAGGAAGGCCGCTGTCTCCTCGAGCGGACGCTGTGTGGCCGAGAGGCCGATGCGCTGTGGTGCTCTCTTCGTGATGACCTCCAGACGCTCGAGGCTCAGTGCGAGATGAGCACCCCGCTTGGTGGGCGAGAGCGCATGGATCTCGTCGACAATCACCCACTCGACATTGACGAGCGTCTCGCGCGCCGATGAGGTGAGCATGAGGTACAGGCTCTCCGGCGTGGTGATGAGCAGGTCGGGCGGAGTGCGCAGCATGCGCTGACGGTCCTTCGCTGCGGTATCGCCGGTGCGCAGCCCGACGACAGGCTCGACGAAGGGCACCCCCAATCGCTCGGCCGCCAGCTTGATGCCCTGGAGCGGCGCTCGCAGGTTCTTCTCCACGTCGAACGCCAGTGCACGCAGCGGCGAGATGTAGAGCACACGGGTACGCGCCTTCGGCTCGGGCGGCGCCGTGGTGACGAGGCGATCGATCGCCCCGAGGAATGCGGTGAGGGTCTTGCCCGACCCGGTGGGTGCACAGATCAGTGTGTGCTCCCCCGCCACGATGCGGGGCCATCCCTGCACCTGAGCCGCCGTTGGCTCGGGGAACGAGGTGGAGAACCATGCCCGCACCGCTGGCGAGAACGACTCCAGCGCCACATGACCGGGAGCGGGAGGTTCCATACCTGCAGGCTACGACTCGGGTGTGACCGAGATTGTCGGTACCCGGGAGGGGACAGACCCCCGGCGGCGATTCCTGAATTCGGTATCGTCACGGGGGATCAGTCGTCCCCACGCGAGGAGCACCCGATGGCCCGGTTCATGTTGATAGGTCGTTACACCGCCGAGGGGATGGCGGCGGCTCTCGAAGAAGGGCTCACGGCCCGCACCAAGGTGCTGAAGCGTGCTGTGGAGTCACTCGGGGGCAAACTGCTCGGCATGTACTGGACTACTGCCCCAGACGACAGTGTGATCATCGTCGAACTCCCCGACGCGAGCGGGGCGGTTGCACTGGTCACCCGGGTGAAGGCCGCAGGCGTTGTCGAGTCGTCGATCGTGCGCCTGTTCGACGGAGCGGAATTCGATGCCATCGCACACGACACCTCCGGTGTGAAGTACCGGCCACCCGCCCGGTTCGCAGAGTAAGCGTGCGCCGCCACTTGCGGCTCACTGCGGCCAAGTGACACCGGTCTCGGCAACGTAGGCCGAGATGGCCTCACTCGTGGTCGGGTAGAAGCGCTCGCGACCGATTCGCTGCACCAGACCGTACGGCTCGAGGCGATCGCGCACGGTCCCCTTCAGCCGGGCAAACACGAGGACAACTCCTCGCGCCTCGAGGAGGTCCAGCAGTTCGCCGAGACCTTCGGCTGCCGTCGAGTCCACGTCAGTGATCGCCTCGCCGAGGACCACCACCCAACGAATGTCCGGACCCGGTCCGGACCCGTGCTCGTTGATCCGGCGGAGCAGATCCTGCTCGAGGAATCCCGCATTCGCGAAGAACAGTGGGGCCCCGAAGCGATACAACAGCAGGCCCGGTACGCGATCCCCTTCAGGGTGACGGATGATGTCGTGGAAACCCTGCAACCCGTCGACACGCACGAGTTCAGTGGCATACGGCCGCCACACCTTTCGCATGAAATTGAGGAGCGACAGCGCGATCGCTACTCCAATGCCCTTGATCGGACCAAGGAGCACCACTGCGGCGAACGCAACGAGGGAAAGCAGGAACTCGCTTCGTCGCGCCATCTTGAGCCGCAGCACCCCACCGAGCTGGACGAGTCGCAGGGCAGCAGTGATCACAATGCCCGACAGCGCGGCGCTTGGCAGGTAGCGGAAAGCCATCGGTACGGACAGCACCAGCAGGGCAACGATGCCGGCCCCCACAAGCCCGGTGAGTTGGCTCTTCGAACCGGCATCCTCCGCAACCGGAGTGCGCGACTGACTGCTGCTGACCGGGAAGCCCTGTAGGACACCGCTTGCGAGATTGACGGCGCCGAGTGCAAACAGTTCGCGGTTTGCATCCACCCGCTGCCCGGTCTTGGACGCGTACGTGCGCGACAGCACGCTCGTGTCAGCGAAGGAGACAAAGGCAACACCGACGGCTACCGGCACGATCTCGGTGAGGTCTCCCCATGCGACGCCTGGCCAACGAGGCAGCGGGAATCCACGCGGCAGGTCACCGACAACCGAAACTCCGTGCGAGCCGAGGTGAGCGAAGCGAACGACAATGGCGGCGCCAACCACTGCGATCAGCGCGCCAGGTACCCGGCGGTCGATGGCCCGACCAACGATCACGACGATGATCGTGGATGCGGCGATGACGGCCGACCGCCAGTTCACGGCGCCGACGTCCAGGCCTTCGACGAGGTCTCGTACCGCCTGGATTACGTCGTCGGCGCGGCTCGAGATACCGAGCGTCTTGGGCAGTTGTGTGGCCAGCACGGTGAGGGCGATGCCGTTCAGGTAGCCGTACTGCACCGGCTTAGACAGGAGGTCCGCAAGGAAGCCGAAACGTCCGATGGCCCCGAGCACACAGAGCGCGCCCGCAATCAGCGAGACCAGCATGCCGATGGCGACGGCCCGCTTGGGGTCACCCGCAGCCAGCGGGATCACAGCGCTTGCGAGCAACGGTGCCAGTGAGGAGTCCGGACCGAACACCAAGACCCGAGACGGCCCGACCAGCGCATACACAAGCAGCGGGATAATGGTGGCGTACAGCCCATTGATGGGCGGCAGTCCCGAGGCCACTGCGTAACCCATCCCCGTCGGGACGAGTACTGCGGCGAGCACGACACCGGCGATCAGGTCCCGGGACACGTCA
>CANIBN010000230.1 GCA_947465505.1 Acidimicrobiales bacterium
AAAGAGTCGGTCGATCATCGCTGGCTGTTCACGATGCTGCTGCGCGGCCTCGTACTGCAGCGCGAGTTCCCAGCCGATGGTGCGTCCGCCGTCGTGGCACCACGCGTTCTCGGGGCCCTGCACAGCGAACGGAATCGCTCCGGTGGCCACTGCCTCGCGGAATCGAAGCACGCACGGATCGCCGGGCGGGTCGTCATCACGACGGGGGCAGCGCACCACGTTTGCCCGCAACTCGTCGAGTCGATGCACGACGTTCTCGTTCGCCCACTCGGGCACGAACACCGAGATCGGCCACTCCATGGCGGCAGCAAGCGTGCTTGCGGCCAGTGCCGCATTGCCACACGACGCAATTGCCAGGTGGGGTCGTTCGCTGTGCGAGCGCCACGGCACGAGACCTCGCTGTTCGGCCACCACGAGGTGCAGCGCGATGGTCATGAGGTGACGAGCCTTGTGGCTACCAGCAACGTTGTGTGTGTCGTCCTTCACCCACACGCCACCTCGTGGGGTGAACCCGAGCGCAGCGGACAGGGCGTCGGAGCGGGCGAACGGCGTCCAGCGAAACCCCGTGCCGTCAACCGCCTCGATGGCGGAATCGAGCGAACGGATTACCTGTTCCCGTTCACCAACACCGAGTCCTGCTGCGGCAGCGAACGCGTCCCACGCGAGATACGGACGGAACGAGATGAACGGATTCGGATCGTCGACGGCGCGCAACGGGGCAATCGTCCGTTCGAAGCGGAGCAGGTGTGGCTCGGCCGCCGTCGCCCGGGGACACTTCCAGGTGAGCGCCTGCTCGATACCGACGGTGGTGCCGCACACTGCACACCGCAGTCCGGTGACCACCGGGTCCACGACGCGCACTGCAGTGGTCACGACTTCTTGGCGACTTCGGCGTTGAACTCGGCGATCATGCCGTCCCACACACCGAGGTAACGGCGCAGACCGCGCCAGAACTCCTGCGAGCGACGGGCCTCGAACACCTCGAACTGTGTGCCCTGCTGCTCGACCCACGTGTAGTAGCCGAGGTTGAAAATGCGACCACGATCTCGATGGGTGCACTCGATCATGTCTGCAGTGTCGGCAGCGCCGATGTGGCGCCCGTACACCGAACCGGCGTCGACGTCGGTGAACTGCCCGTTGAAGCGCTCGGCAAGGGTCTTGTTGTACTCGCTCGGGTAGAGCGCAGCGCCGTCGGTGGCAACGGTGAGCACAGCGTCGTCCGGACCAAGGCCGAGCAGCTTGGCCGTCTTGATGGCAGCCATGACGTTGCAGATGGCAGAGAGGCCGAAGTGGTCGAGCGTGGCGATGACGTCGGCGGGGACACCACGGGCAGCGAGGAAGCGTCGGCCTGCATCGCTGGTGAACATGGCGCCGAGTTCGTCGGTGGCGTGATCGCTGACAGCGCACACGACGTCAGTGTTCATCACGTTGTGGATGAGCGGGATGTGCTTGTCGCCGATGCCCTGGATGTTGTGCTCGCCGTAGCCGTTCTCGAGCATCGTGGGGCACTCGAGTGCCTCGACAGCCACGATCTTCGTGCCGTACTCCTCCTTGAGTCGGTCGCCGGCAGCGATGGTGCCGGCCGACCCGGTGGCCGAGGTGAACGCAGCGAGACGCAGACCGGGGCGACCCATGGACGAACGGGCGTGCTCGAACACGTGCCCGAAGGCGCGGCCCGTCACCTCGTAGTGACCGAGGTGGTTGCCGAACTCGCAGAACTGGTTGAGGACGAAGTTGCCCGGGTCCTGTGCGAGCAGGTTGCAGGCGTCGTAGATCTCCTTGACATTCGACTCGGTGCCGACCGTCTTGATGACGTCCTCTGCCGGGTTCGCACACCACTGGTCGAGCCAGTCGAAGCGCTCCTGACTCATGCCCGCAGGCAGGATCGCCACGCCGCGGCTCGCCATGATGCGGCTGATGGCGATACCGCCACGGGCGTAGTTGCCGGTGCTCGGCCAGATAGCGCGATGACGAGTGGGGTCGAACTGGCCGGTGATGACGCGCGGAGCGAGGCACGCATATGCAGCGAGCACCTTGTGTGCGGTGATCATCGGGAAGCGGTCGCCGAACGCAACGATGATGGGGCTCTCGACACCGGTCAGGCTCGACGGCAACACCACGTAGTCGGGAACCGAGACGCGCTCGCCGGCCATGTTGTTGTACCAGTGGACACGGAACAGGTTCCCCGGGTGGGGAGCGTTCTTGTCGGCGTTGCCCACTGCACCCGACGGGATGGTGGAGGGGTCGGCCAACTGCCCGAAGGTGGGCAGGACGATTCCCTGTTCGCGGAACCGGGCGATAGAGCGAGCACGGCTCGCCTCATCGACAACGGTGTCAGCGAGTCCGAGCTGGCCAGCCAGCACCTGGGGGTCGAGCGTCTGTGCAGTCATCACCGACCATGTTGCCAGCCCGGGAGCCGATTTTGACGTTTCGTAAACGTCGGGTCGCGTGACAAGCGACAACCTGACGACGGCGCGTGTGGCTCAGGCGGTGCGCTGGCGACGGCGCGAGCCAACGAGGCCCAGTGCACCGAGCCCAAGTGCGGCAACGCCAACCCACGCCAGACCCGCCGAAGCGCCGGTCTGCGGGAGCATGTCGTTGTCGAGCACGGTCACTCGACCGGTGCTGGTGGTGTCCACCTGGCCGACGGCCGCTGACGGACCCTCGCAGTCCACCTGGGAGACCGACACGGTGAACGACTGGTCGATTTCCGCCTCGAGGTCGTCAACGATCGGCACCTGCACGATGGCCGAGCTGGAGCCGGCAGCGAACGAGACCGACTGGCCGGTCTGCGCAATGAAGTCGTTGTCCTCGCGAGCGGTGTCGTCGGCATGGCCGAGCACCACCTTGAAGCAGAGGCCTCCGGCGGGTGCGACCGCGTTAAGGCTGAGCGGGATCGAGGCAGTGGGTGCGGAACCCTCCTCGACGGTGACCGAACCAACGGTCACGACGTATCCCTCAGATGCATGGGCCGCGGGAGCCCAGGCGAGGGCTCCGGCGGCAAGTGCTGCAGCGGCGAGTGCGGTCTTCGACATCTTGTTCATGATCGTCCCTTCACGACGTGCGTTCTCACGCACTGTGGTTCTACCAACACCTCAAGTGCTTGTCTAGGGTTTTGTAACCCTCAACCTCTACTTGAGAGTGGCCACAACATCACGCATGGCGAGATTATTGCAGGTAGATGACGAAAAATGAGTGTTTGGGAGGCCTCACCAGT
>CANIBN010000231.1 GCA_947465505.1 Acidimicrobiales bacterium
CCCGAGTGCGTCATGATCGAGTCCGAAGGTGCTCACCGCAGAGCGGCAGCGCTCCGCATGCTCCAGCGGGGTTTCGTCAGGGCGCCGTGCCACACCCAGCACAGCGAGGAGCAGCGTGGCATCTGCCCAGTCCTGCAAGACGAGGTCGGCCGGCTCGTTGCCGAGACGAGCGCGACGGCGGTCTCGCAGCACGCCCGGGAGCACCCTCAACCAGACATAGACGAGTCCGGCCAATCCGACGAGCACCGCGACCAGGACGAACCATCCGACGAGTGAACCGCCTCCCGACGAGGAGGTCGACTCGCTGTCGGGAACCGTGAGATCTGGGGTCGATGTGCCCGCCCCGCTTGCGCCGGCGGGCCCACTTGCGCCGTTGGGCCCACTTGCGGTCGACGGATCGGTGGTGCCGGGGACCGATCCGTCCACTCCGGTGGTGGGGGTGACCGTGCCCGGGACGGTCTCGGCCGGAACCGTGTCCTGCGTATCGGGCTCGACCGTCTCGTCCTGTTCCGGCTGCACGCCGGTGTATCCCTCGGCGCCGGGGGCACCGCGTCCGGGAGTTGGTTCGAACGACACCCATCCGATCTTGTCGAACCACACCTCGGGCCACGCATGCGCGTTTCGTGCACGCACGACGTACTCCTCGCCATCGATCACGCCGGGGGTGAAGCCGACCGCGACACGCGCCGGGATGCCGAGGGATCGAGCGAAGGCCGCAAAGGTGCTCGCGAACTGTTCGCAGAACCCGCGCTTGGCCTCGAGGAAGTCCTTCATGCCCTTGAGTCCGCTGCCGTACGACACACCGAGGTCATAGACGAAGTTGTCACGGAACCAGTTCTGTAGTGCCACGGACTTCGCATACGAGGAGCGTTTGCCCTCGGTGATCGATGCCGCAAGCGTGCGGAACGAGTCGGGATAGTTGTCGGGCAGGGAGACGTAACGAGCGTCGGGGGGTCGCTTCGACGAGGCTGCATTGAGCTGTTTGACGGTATGGGCGGCGGTAACCGAGTTGACGGTGTAGGTGAGTCCGGGGGCAAGTGACGCCTCCCCGGCGAGCCGCACGGTCGCTGTCTCGGGGTTGTAGACGAATGTGTTGGTCCCGGAGATCGCTACTGCCTCGAGGGCCGCAGGTACCCAGGCTTCCCCCATCTGCTCGATGGTCACGGTCTGGCGCAGCGACTTGCCCTTGGGCTTGGTGCGCAGCGTGCCACCCGTCGAGGCGAAGGTCTCGTTGGACTGCCAAGCCTTGCCGTCGAATTCCGGAAGCGACGTGAGGTGCCAGTAGAACGGGCGCGAGGCCTTCACGCGGAACATCACACGGTTGGTGTGGCCGGTCAAGCGTCCGCGGATGTCGACAAGCGGGCTGACGGCGGAGATTCCGTTGTCGTCGTTGGAGTTGTCCTGAGGGTGAATGATGCCGACGGCTGTCGCACCGGGCAGGTGGGGCGCGACCGCGTATGCGATTCCTGCGGCAGCCACCGACAGCACGGCAGCGGCTGCACCGACCCGGCAGGCGCGGAGCAGATGACTGCCGCCCAGCCAATTGCTCGTGAGTTCACCGTGGTCGTCCCGGAGCAGAGCCACCGTGACGCAGGCGACAAAGAGCCAGATGGCGGTGATCCACATGCGGGACGTGCGGTGGCCCGTCTCGCCGAGCACGGAGACGAAGGTGAACACCACGGCGCTCGGGACCACCGCCTCGACCCGACCGAATGCCCGCAGGGCGAATGAATCGGATGCGAGCGAAACCAGAGCAATGGCGAGCGCTGCCGCAAGAAGGAAGCCACCTTTAGGCGGCACGGGTGCGATCGAGGAGGCGAACTCCTGCCAGGTGAGCCGCACGTCGTCGGTGGCGAGTCGAACGGTGCTCGCCGTCGGGACGAAGCCGAGCGCAACCGACGAGGAGTACATGCGATGCGCGATGACCGAGAGTCCGGCCAACAACGTGATGGGCAGCGCAACGTACGACGGTGCCCGGGCAACACGACAGATCGCCGCAATGCCGTGCACGATGAGAGCGATTGCGATGAAGAAGGGGAGGAACTCCCAACTGTCGAAGACCCGTCGAAAGCTGATGGCGGTGACCGTGGTCAGGACGACGAGGAGCAGCGTCGGAATCGGGGCCAGCCGTCCCCGGCGAAGGTTCACTGCCACGGCGACCCCGCAGCGGCTCCCGCCGCGGTGGGACTCGCCTGGCCCCGTTGGCCGCCCACAAGGCGCTGCCACGATCGAGTGAGGGCATCTGCAGACGAACCATCCATCACGAAGCCGCCGCGCGTGACGCCCTCGCCGACCTGATTTCGGCTCGAGGGATCGCAGAGGACGAGGATTCCGGCATCAGACCCGGGCGCAGCGTTGCGGATCGCTGCGAGTGCGTCGGCGTTCGAGCGCCCGGTAATCACCACGACCATGCCGCCCTCAAGCCACCGTGCAACGTCGGCAACCGCCTGACTGGTGTTTCGGCTCTGGCCGGCCGTTGCGAGCGCGAGCGTCTCGAGGTAGCCCTCGAGGTCCTCGGAGGGCTGCGCTGATACGGCGGTCGTGGAGGCGTGAACCTTGAATCCCGCGCGGTCCGCGCTGAGGACAAAACTTGCTGCTGCGCTTACTGCCCCCTCAAACGAAACAGCGTCGTAGTTGCTCGCGTCGATGTCGAGCAGCACGGCGATGCGTTGTACGGCCGTGGGGTCGGTCTCCTTGATCTTGAGATCCTCGCTGCGGGCGGACTGCTTCCAGTGAACGCGACGGAGGTCGTCGCCGGGTGCGTAGTTGCGCAAGGAATGGAACTCGTCGGTGCTGCGCGCAAGCATGCGGCGTCGGAGGAGTTGCGCGAGTGGGCCAGGTCCGTTCCATCGGTCGGGAAAGTCGAGCACGTGCCACCGCGGGTAGACGAGGATGTCGCTGACCCCGGCAATGGTGAACCGGTGTGTGGCGAGACCGAACGGGTCCCGTCGTTCGGCGGTCATCGGACCGATCTGTACGTGACCTCGGCGTTCGGACGGGAGTCGGTAGCTCGCCCTGGCCTCACGGCGGCGTCCGAGTGGTGCAACGCTCAGCGTGGCGCCGATGGTGCCTGCTACGGGATCGGTGAGACGGACAACTGGTGAGGTGCGCCAACCGACGTTGCGGACCGACAGTTCGACCGTGGCCGATTCGTCGACGAACACGCGGTTCGGGTTCACCGCCCGATCGACGGCAAGG
>CANIBN010000232.1 GCA_947465505.1 Acidimicrobiales bacterium
AGTCTCCGCCAGCAGTTGCCCGCGCAAGCGCATCGAGCGTGGGTGCTACGTCGTCGGCGAACGAGACGCGCCGTCTCATCATCCCGCTCGCCTTGCCCGGCATGGCTCGGCGAGCACGTGAGTGGCTGTAGCGAGCGGAATGGTGGCCGGGCCATCGTTGCCCGGGGGTTGTACTTCCTCCACCGCAGCAATGCATCTCGAACCGTCAGCGCGGCGTGTGAGGTGAATTACTGCGTCGATGCTTGAGTGCACCTGCTCGTCGAGCGACTCACGAGACTGGCCGGGAGCCGCCAGCGCTGCCAGTGTGCCGATCCGTCGCAGTGCATCGGGCGCACTGTTTGCGTGCACCGTCGATAGCGAGCCGTCGTGGCCAGTATTCAGTGCCTGCACCATGTCGAATGCCTCGGACCCACGTACCTCGCCAACAACGAGCCGATCAGGGCGCAGGCGCAGCGCAGCGTGCAGCAACTGGCGAACCGTGACGGCTTCGACACCATCGGGTGTTGCGGGACGTGCCTCAAGGCGAACGACGTGGGGCGCACTGATGCTCAACTCCGCGGTGTCCTCGATGGTGATGATGCGTTCATCGGTGTCGAACAGGCCGGCAATGGCGTTGAGCAGTGTGGTCTTACCGGTGGAGGTGGCACCGCTCACGACGAGGTTGCACCGCCACTCGACAAGCTGCTGCACGAGTTCAGCAACCGGTGGTGGTGCAAACGACGCAAGGCTGACGTGCTGCAGGGCGAATCGCCGGATGGAGAGGCAGGTGCCGTCAACTGCAAGCGGCTCCCGTACTGCACACAGACGGTGTCCGCCCGGTAGGCGTGCATCGACGACAGGGGAGGTGAGGTCGAAGCGCAGGCCGAGCGGGGAGATCATCCGCTCGATGAGCAGCGCTACCTCGTGGGGCTCCACACTGTCGACACGTTCCATTCGCCCAGAGCGGTCTACCCACACCTCGCGTCCCGCGTTGATGGCCACTTCGGTAACGCTGGGATCGGCGAGGTGCAGTTCGAGGACGCCCATGCCGGTGAGTGCGGCGCGGACGTGTCGGTGTAGCAGCGCTCGCGTGCTGTGGTCGAGCAGTGGCGAGAGTTGATTGAGGCATACCTGTACGTACTCATCAAGACGCGGGTCGCCGACATGTGGCCGCAGTCGCATGCACACCTCGCCCACGAGTCGGCGCTGGGTTACGGGATCCATGACAGTTCCCCCAGGCCCTCGCGGATCGATCGAGGCACTCGTCCTGCCAGCAGGCCAGCGTCGACCGAACGGGCGACCACCGGGTCCCATTCCAACTGCGCAACCACTGCTGTTCCCGACACCGCCTCCACGTCCGGGCGGCGCAGTGCTCGTCCGGGCTCACTGATGAGGACGACGCCATCGGGTTTGCGCAGGAGGCGCGCCGTGCGACGAAGCGCGAGGTAGCAACCGCGCACCACAAGGAGGCTGTGCTGCGCAACGTCCCACAGCGCATCGTGTGGCTCACCCACACCGGCATCGATCACCACCGTTCCCGGTTGGTGAGCACACCACGCCGCGAGCGACTCCCAATGCGATGAGGAGGCTCGGTACCCGGTGAGGCCGACGGGTAGCACACGAAGGTCTGCAGTGGACGGGACCGTGAGGTGATCGAGCACCGCCGTGTTGCCGGCAGGGAAGCCCTCGAACCAGTGACCGATGCCGGGACCGAGCGGATCGGCCATACCGAGACAGGCCGGGGCGTCACCCGAGAGATCGACGAGTGTGGTGTGAATGCCGCGAGTGGCATGGAGCAGTGCGAGCGAGGTAGCGACGACCGTGGTGCCGCTACCGCCCTTCACCGACCAACACAGAATGACCATGGGGGATCCCCCCTTCAGGACGCGCTCCAAGAGCGGTGCCAGGGGGAAGTGAGGGTGGCGCGAGCGCTACCGAGGGCCGAAGGGTGCCGCAGGGTGCGGCGGCGGGCCTACTTCTTGATCTTGCGGAATGCGCCGAGCACGAATGCACCCAGTGCGACGACGAGCAGCAGCTTCTTCTTCACGGTTCGCAAGTTATCCGAATTGTGCGGAGTCCGCACCTGGGCTTTCGCCGGCTGACGGAATGTCGGTTTCGTGACGGAATCGCCATTTCAGGCGCGCTCGGTATTCATCGAGCCGAGTGATGACGCGTTCTGCAGGGATGACCGGGTCTTTGTCACGTTTTGCGGCATTCCGGTTGTGGACACTGCACAACAAGCGACCGTTGAACTGGCTGGTGACCCCGCCCTGATGGAACGGCTTGATGTGGTCAACATCACAGCGGGAGGCCGGCTGATCGCACCCTGAGGGGTGCTGGCATCGACGGTCTCGCACCTCGATGGCCCGGCGGATGGACCCGGTGAAGGAGCGGCGACGGGACACCGAGAGCACGGTGCTCGGTCCGTCGAACAGAATCGTCTCGAGCATGGCGGTGTCGAAGTACTGCGCGAGTTCTTCGGGCTGCAGCACCGTGCCGTTCGACAGTTCGCAGAGGTTCTTTGCCGTGTCGTCGCCGACGATGACCGTGAACAGCGGCTTGGGCATGCGGCCGTCGGGCGGTGTGGCCTGTGAGCGATGTGCCATCTCGACAAGTGCTTGTGCGCGGCGCTGGGCCGGTGTGCGGCGCGTGCCCGCCTCGAGGTCTGCGAGATACAGCTCTTGCTCGATGCGCTGGAGTGCTTCGGTGACGATGGCGCCGCCGATGGGGTCGAGCTGACCGTTCAGCACGACCATGCCATCGAGCGAGGAGGATGCGTAGAAGGCAGCCTTTGCGGCACGGCGCTCCTTTGCCGGCGTGTTCAACACGTCGTCAGCACGCTGGCACCAGTACTGCACGAGGCGGACGGCATCGGCGTAGGCGAGCACGGTGCATTGGTCGACCAGCGTTGCTTCGTGCTCTGCGAAGAGTTCGGCGCGCTCGGGTGTGCAGGCCGAACCCAGGAGATCGAGGTGATCGAGCGACAAGTCGCCGGCGGTAATTGCGGCCTGCGTAATCGGAAGCTGGCACAGCTGGCGGGCGCGGCGCATCTCGTGCTTCGCAGACCGCACCGAGGTGTGCGTGTCTCGCGCCAGACGGGATGCTGCGGAGCGAGAACCGTCTGCAGCCCACACGAGCGAGTGATCCCAGCCGGACAGGGTGGTGGCCGCGAGCACGCCGAGCTTGCCGCGGATGCGCTGCAGCGTGACGACGTC
>CANIBN010000233.1 GCA_947465505.1 Acidimicrobiales bacterium
AACGTGGTGCAGGTGCCGTCGTTCGCTGCCTACGGCGACGAGGGCCGGGCCCGCAACGTGTCCATCGACAAGCTCGCCCGTCGTGCGCTCTGGTGGTTCCGCTGGGCAGCCATCACCACGTTCGTGCTCGGCATCCTCATCATGGGTCTCACGAAGGACTACATGCAGGACTTCATGACGAACACGTCCACCATCGGTCTCGGCCACAGCGCGGCGATCCTCGTCGGCATGGCCGCCGGCACGCTGATGATGCTCAACGTGTGGGGAATCATCTGGCGCAACCAGAAAGTCGTGCTGGCAAACGCCGCCGGCGTGCTCGGAGGCGCTGAGGCCAACCCGGCCGCTGCTGGCGCAGGCCGCGCTGCTCTGCTCGCCTCACGTGCGAACTTCATCTTCAGCTTCTCGATGCTCTGGTTCATGATCGGCGCAGCCCACATCTACGGTGGCTTCGACGTGGACTCGGCCGGCAAGGCCTGGACGTTCGTCATCATCGCCGTTGCCATCGGTGGCGTCATCGAGCTGCTCGCCCTCGGTCTCATCGGCGGCAAGGCAGCAACCAACAAGCTGCTGTGGCCCTTCGAGAGCCACAAGAACGCCCTCATCTCTGGTGCGATCCTCTGGGCCGTGCTGTACATCCTCAGCGAGATCCTCCTGAAGACGTCAGCCTTCGGCTGATCGCCGCACGCTACGACTACGCGAAGGAGGCCGGCCCTGTGGGGCCGGCCTCCTTGCTTGTTCGGGTTGGTTTGCGCTCGGGGCTCGGCCGGAAGATCCGGTAGCCGGTCGAGCAGGTCAGGTGACGACGAGGGTTGCCTTCATTGAGCCGTGGCCCGGCACGTCGCAGTAGATGGTGTAGGTGCCAGCGGCGAGTTCGAAGGTGCCGGTGGAGATCGAGTTGTTCTTGACCACTTCGAGCTTGGTGCCGACGAGGACGTCGGCCGAGTCCTTCACCACGAGGGTGTGGCGCTGGCTGTCCTTGTTGACGTAGGCGATGGTGACCGAGCCGGCCTTGGCCGTGTACTCGCTCTTGTCGAACTTGAGACCCGCCACGGCATCGACCTCGAGGGCACCTGCCGGGATGGTGGGAGCCGGCTGAGACGTGCCACCGCCGCCGCAGGCGGCAACGGTGAACGTGAGGCCGGCGAGGGCCGAGACTGCCGCAGCGGGCAGGAGGAGGCGTCGCTTCATACGCCTGAGGCTAGTTAGGCGGGTTGGCGCACCCAACGTGCCGGTTCCGGCTGGGGTTAGGCGATCGGGATCCAATCCCGGGAGACCGTGTACTGGTCCAGGAGATCGGACTCCCATTCGTCCTCGGTATCCGGGAGGGAAAGGTCGGCCTGTGAATCGCTACGAACGACCAGAAGCGCATCGGAGAAGTAACTGTCTCGTTCGATTGCCACCCAGTGCGTATCGAGTTCGAAAACGACAGCGACATCGGCGACGTAGGTGAATTCGGGGTATTCGGTTCGGATGCCCACGACAGTGTCCCGGATTACCCAGATCTTGAGGACGCGCTCGCCGCGGTTCTGGAAGTAGATCCTCCCGGATCGCTCGGCGGCCTTCGCGGCGGCGCCGGCTGCACGAACATGGAGCGCAGGATATTCGTCGACGTCAGAGGCGATCTCCACAACCTCGCGATCGAGAGCAATCTCGATCGCAGCATCGCTCGTTTGTACGCAAATCGATTCCCAGGCAAATTCTGACTGCACGAGTGTTTCACCGGAGAGGTGAACCCACTCAGAACCGCGTAGGGACACGAGCAGGCGCCGCTCCGCCTCGCTCAACACCAACTCGGTGACCTGCACCGACTCATTCTCACCCTCAGAGCGATTACCCGCAGGCGACGCCCGGCTAATCGCTCCCGGCCGACTTCTGGAGGGCTACGCCGTTGCCCCGACGGGGACCCACGCCCGCAGGGTCACCCGGGGCCCGGTCGGGCTGTCTGCCCCGCTCCAGTGCTTCACCGAAACCCGCCGGAATAGGTAGGGTCACGGGGTGGCCATTGAACAAGAACAGTTCGGCGCGAACGCTTGGCTCGTCGACGAGCTTCGAGCCCAGTACCTCGCAGACCCCAACTCGGTAAGCGACGCCTGGCGCGCCTTTTTCCAGACCGACGTGCTGCCCGTGGCGCCGTCATCGACGGCCCCGGTTGCCCCGGCAGCGCCCGTCGCTCCGGCACCAGTTGCTGCGGCGGCCGCCGCTCCCGCAGCAGCCGCTGCTGCGCCGGCTCCCATCGAGGGCGAGCCCATCCGTGGCACCGGCGCCGCCATCGCTGCGAACATGACGAAGAGCCTCGAGGTGCCCACCGCCACGAGCTTCCGCAACATCCCGGCGCGCCTGCTCGAGGTGAACCGCCAGGGCATCAACTCGTACCGCTCACGCGTGGGCATGGGCAAGGTCAGCTTCACGCACATCATCGCCTACGCGATCGTGCGCGCTATCGCCGATGCCGTGCCGAACATGAACAACGGCTTTGCCGAGGGCGCAGACGGCAAGCCACTGCTCGTCAAGCGTTCGTCGGTCAACATGGGCCTCGCCGTCGACGTCGACAAGGGCGACGGCAACCGCACCCTCATGGTGCCGGTGCTGCGTGATGCGCAGGCCATGAGCTTTGCCGAGTTCCTCGACGCCTACGACGGTCTCATCCGCAAGACCAAGGCGAACAAGCTCGCGGTTTCCGACTTTGCCGGAGCCACCATCAGCCTCACGAACCCCGGCACCATCGGCACCGTTCAGTCGGTACCGCGCCTCATGCCGGGCCAGGGCGTCATCGTCGGCGTCGGTTCCATCGACTACCCGGCCGAGTTCCAGGGCGCCGACGTCAGCGCACTCGCCGAACTGGGAGTGTCGAAGGTCGTTACGGTCACGAGCACCTACGACCACCGCATTATCCAGGGCGCCGAGAGCGGCATGTTCCTGAAGCGTGTGCACGAGAACCTCATCGGCGAGAACGGCTTCTACGACCTCGTGTTCCGCAGCCTCGGCGTTCCCTACGAGCCCGTGCGGTGGGGCACCGACTCCAGCCCGGTGAACCGCGAAGAGTCCATGCTGCGCAAGCAGATGGCCGTTGCCAGCCTCATCCGTTCGCACCGTGTACGTGGTCA
>CANIBN010000234.1 GCA_947465505.1 Acidimicrobiales bacterium
AGCGGCATCCTGCTGCGCCTCGGACCCACTGCAAGCGGCGGTGGTGGCGGTGGTGGCGGCGGTGGTGGCGGCGGGGATCTCCCGCCGACCGGTACGGCCACGACGGCGTTCGTCGTGCTCGCCGTGATCATGCTCGCTGCCGGCACGGTGCTGGTCACCACACGCCGACGGGCGGCCACGGTCAAGTAACCGGGTTCGCACCCCAAAACGTCAAGAGCCCCTGTCCTGCACGAACGCAGGACAGGGGCTCTGTCGTTGTGGGCGATGCGGGGCTCGAACCCACGACCTCCACGGTGTGAACGTGGCGCTCTAGCCGACTGAGCTAATCGCCCCAATTGGGACACCGAAGACTACCAAACGACGGGCGAAACCCGTCAGGGCACCTTCGTCACACAGGCGTATCCCCGCCCCTGACGATCCCGGTACGTCTCGGTCTCCATGGGGCAGGCCGCATCGAAGTTCACCACCGTTACCACCACCGCATCGTGCGGGGCCTCGCAGCCCACCTCCACGGCGTCCCGGTTGTCCTGCAGCGTCACGCACGACCCCGTGAACAACAGGTTGTCCGGGCGTGCCGGCTTGGATGGCTGGTACAGCGCGCCGGCGCTCACGATGAAGATCACGGCCAGCACGAAGATCATCACGAACGGCCACTTGGGAAACCTGCCCGACGGGACACGCTCGGGCAACGCGGGTACCCGAGCGTCATTGGCGCTGCGACCCGCCGGTGCGCTGACAGGAGCGCGAAGCGACGCGTCGTACATGGCACGCCGTCCGGGGTCGGAGAGCACTCGCCAGGCCTCGTTGAGCGCCGCCATGTCGTCACCGCGGCCCCTACCACCACCAGCGGCAGAACCGGTTGCTGCAGCGTCGGGGTGAATACGTCGGGCCTGGGCCCGATACGCCGACCGGATCTCGTCCGCAGATGCGTCGGGCCGCACCCCGAGCAGTTCGTAGTAGGTGCCCACGTCAGGCGTCGACGGCTTCGCTGGCCCCGATGCGCCAGTACAGGCCGTTCGCCCGCTCCATGAGCCGCTCCTCGATGAGGTAGCGACGAAGGGCCGCTGTGTCGGCGTGGCGAATCCCAATGATCAGGTTCACCATCTTCTCGCTGTACTGACGACCGAACTCGAAGTCGTTGACGAGCCACTCGAGCAGCGGGCGGCGCTTGGACAGTTTCGTGGGAATCGAGACAATGCGACCCCCGTCGAGGAACGGCTGCAGAACGCGCATCTGCTCGTCTGTGGGCACGTTGCCGTCCATGCTTGCGGCGATCGTCAGAGCTGCGTTGCCTCAAGGAAGAGTGCCGAGAGTTCTTCGTAGTCCGCATCGGCCACGGGCGGGAACTCGTAGAGCTTGGCGCCAACCGGCGGGTTGATGAAGATGCTGTCCTTGCCGGCATCGGTCATGTAGTCCGCAGCACCCTTCACCGGGGACACGTAGCTGATCGCCTCGAACAGCGGGCCGGAGTTCTTCGGGTCGTAGAGGAAGTTGATGAACTCCTCGGCGCCGGCCTTGTTCTTCGCGCCAACCGGGATCATGAGGTTGTCGGTGAACGACAGCGCCCCCTTTGCCGGGAGCACGAACTCGATACCGGGGACGTCCTTCTTCAGGCTCGCAATGTCGCCCGACCAGGCGAGTGCTGCCCACACCTCACCGGTCTGGAGGTCGTCGGTGTAGCTGTTGCCGACAATCTTGCGGAACTGGCCGGCATCCCGGGCCTTCTTGATAGCGGCGATTGCCTGCTTGGCCTCGTCGATGTTGCCGTCCTCCGGGTTGAACCCGAGGTCGACCATGAACGAACCGACGGTGTCGCCGAGTGCATCGAGGATACTCACACGGTTCTTCAGTTTCGGGTCGAGCAAATCGGCGAGCGACGTGATGGTGCCGCCCACCTTGTCGGGGAAGTAGGCGATGCCCACCTGACCGATGGCGTAGGGGACGGCGAACTTGTTGCCGGCGTCCCACTTCGGGTTCACCCGAGAGTCGATGAGGTTCGCCTTGTTCGGGAACTTGGCGTCGTCGAACGCCTGCACGTATCCCTTCGACACATAGCGAGCCGCCATGTAGGAGGTGAGCACGATGATGTCGGCACCGATGCCCTCACCCTTGGAGAGGAACGGCTCGTACTTGGCGGTGAACGTGTCGTTGCCGTCGATCTCGGGCCGATAGTCCACCTTGATCCCCGTCGCTGCGGTGAAGTTCTTCAGCGTCGGCGAGGTGCTGGCATCGTCGTTCTCGATGTAGAGCGGCCAGTTGAGCACGGTGATCGAATCACCTGCTGCGGCCTCGGTGGAGGCGGTCGGCGCTGTGGTAGTAGAGGCGCTCTTCGACCCGCCGCAGGCAGCCAGCAGCGCGGGCAGCGAGAGACCGGTGGCGCCAAGGGCACCACCACGGATGATGAGGTCACGGCGGGAAAGATGACGGGCCATGTTCAGACTGCTCCTACTGGTTCGGGGGGACGAGAAGGGACGAGGAAGGGTACCAAGTTGCGGGGAATTGGGGACCCGGGTTGGAGACCCGGATCAGACACGTTCTCGCTGTCGGCGGCGCTCGATGAGCACACCGGTGACGGCGATGGTGGTGGCGGCGAGGAGAATCATCGTGCCGAACACGTTGATCTGGGCCGGTACTCGACTGCGCTTCTGGGTGAACACCTCCACCGGGAACGTGCGGACGCGTCCGGAATTGAAGTAGGTGATGGTGAAGTCGTCGAGCGAGAGGGCGAACGTGAGCAGGGCTGCGGCAAACACGCCGGGGGCGATGATGGGGAACGTCACCCGCGCAAACGTGCGTATGGGGCCAGCACCGAGGTCTGCGGCGGCCTCCTCCAGTCTCCAGTCGAAGCCCCGGATGCGCGCCTTCACGGTGGTGGCCACGTAACTCACGCAGAACATCACGTGGGCGATGACAATCGTCCAGAACCCCGTGGTCCACTTGAGGTTCACGAAGAGCGTGAGGAGCGAGAAGCCCATCACCACCTCGGGCATGGTGAGCGGCAGCACGATGAGCGTGTCGACGAAGCCCTTGCCCCGGAATCGGTACTTCACGAGCGCTAGCGCCATGAGCGTTCCCAACACGCCGGCGAGGAGCGTGACCAA
>CANIBN010000235.1 GCA_947465505.1 Acidimicrobiales bacterium
CCGGGCTGGAACATGGAGTCGCCGGCCGCCTTCTTGGCAGCGAAATGGATGACCACGTCGATGCCGTAGTCGGCGACCAAACGCTCCACCCGGGCGGCATCGTGCGTGGAGCCCTGCTCGAAGGCCACCCCGGCCGGGACGGCAGCCCGGAACCCGGTGGACAAGTCGTCGTAGACAACGACGGTGCGCCCGGCGCGCTGGAGGGCACGAACCGTGATGGACCCGATGTACCCGGCTCCACCCACCACCAACACCGCCATCCGACGCTCCTCTCTGGGCTGCTCAGGACGAGCGTACGGGTCCGTCAGCACGCCTGTCGCATACGTCATATGATCCGCCCATGGCTACGAAGAAACAGACCCTGGAACACCTTCGCAACGTGCCGCTGTTCTCGGCCTGCAGCGCCAAAGACCTCGAGAAGGTGCTCAAGGCCGGCGACGAACTCGCGGCCACGGCGGGTCAGGTCATCATCGACCAGGGCCAGACCGGCCGGGAGGCCTTCGTCATCATGAGCGGTTCGGCCACCGTGCGCCGGAACGGCAAGAAGGTCGCCACGCTCGGGGCCGGTGCCATCGTTGGCGAGCTGTCCCTGTTCGACCACGGCCCCCGCACCGCCACCGTCATCTGTGACTCGGACTGCCAGCTGCTGGTCATCCCCCAGCGGGAGTTCCTCGCTGTCCTCGAGCAGGTGCCCGCCCTCGGACGCCGGATGCTCGAGTACCTCGCAGGCAAGATCCGCGAGTTCGACCGCCAGTCGTTCGGCTGATCCCACGGGCCCCCGAGGGGCCTGCTCCTTCTGTACCGACGTCCTGCCGCGCTAGCGTCGTCTCGTCATGAGTACGCACGCCTCGCACGATTCGCACGGAGCCGATCAGGCCCCGAGCGGACCCAAGCGCATCCGCCCCTACCAGCTGGTCATCGGCCTCGGCGTCTTCATGGCGCTGTTCACCGTGGCGTCGGGCATCGTCCCGCAGTTCACGAAGTGGCACGACGAGAACGACATCATGCGCGAGCCGTTCGGGGGCATCCCCGGGCCGCTCCAGATCGCGTTCTACACCGTGGTGCCGATCTTCCTCGTGTGGGGCGCGTGGGCGTTCGCCCAGCGTGTGCGCAACTGGGAGCGCGGCGGCCCGGACCGTCGTCGCACGACGACCAAGAACATCGCACACCGCCTCGCCGACTTCCGCGCCGGCGTGTACATGCGCACACTGCTACGCGACTCGGCCGCCGGACTCATGCACTCGATGATCTACTTCGGGTTCCTCGTGCTCCTCGGTGTCACCACGACGCTCGAGATCGATCACCAGTTGCCGGAGAGCGCAAAGTTCCTCCACGGCAAGACCTACATGGCGTACTCGTTCATCGGCGACCTCGCCGGTGCGGTGTTCCTCATCGGCATCATCTGGGCCGTTGTTCGCCGCTACGTGCAGCGCCCGTACCGCATTCGCATCAAGACCAAGCCCGAGCACGCCATCATCCTCGGCACGTTTTTCCTCATCGGCGCCACCGGCTTCCTCGCCGAAGGTGTTCGCATCGCAACGGAGGGCACGCAGTCGCACGAGAAGTGGTCGTTCGTCGGTTATCCCATCGCTACGTGGTGGGACGGCCTCGGCCTGCAGACGCTCGAGCGCTGGCACCAGATCTTCTGGGTGGCCCACGTGGTGTCGTTCCTGCTGTTCCTCACCATCCTTCCGGTGACGATGCTGCGCCACATGTTCACCTCCCCGCTGAACATGTACCTGCGCAACCGTGAGCGTCCGAAGGGCGCCATGAAGCCGATGCCGAACCTCGCCGAGACCTCGCTCGAGACCTTCGGAGCATCGGTGGTGGAGGACTTCACCTGGAAGCAGTTGCTCGACACCGACTCGTGCACCATGTGCGGTCGTTGCACCAGCGTGTGCCCCGCCCACGCAACCGGCAAGCCGCTCGACCCGCGCGAGATCGTGCTGAAGACCGGCGAAGTAATGGCCGCAACCGCCACGCACGCACACGTCACGCCGCCAATCGGCACCGACAAAGAGATCTCGATCTCCGCGAATTCGCTGTTCGAGCGCATCAGTGCCGACGAGGTGTGGAGCTGCACCACCTGTCGTGCATGCGACGAGGTCTGCCCCGTCAACATCGAGATCCTCGACAAGATCCTCGACATGCGCCGCTACCTGTCGCTCATGGAGAGCAACTTCCCGGCCGAGTTGGGGAACGCCTACCGCGCCATGGAGAACCAGGGCAACCCGTGGGGCATGAACCAGGGCGAGCGTGCCGACTGGGCAAAGGGCCTCGACGTGAAGGTTGTGGACCCGGGCGAGGCGTTCACCGAGGAGTACCTCTACTGGGTGGGTTGCGCCGGCTCGTTCGACGACAAGAACAAGAAGGTCACCCAGGCCATGGCCAAGCTGCTGAAGCGTGCTGGCATCGACGTGGCCATCCTCGGACCGTCCGAGATGTGCACGGGCGACTCGGCCCGCCGTTCGGGCAACGAGTACCTGTTCCAGATGCTCGCCATGCCCAACATCGAGATGATGAACGGCATGGGCGTGAAGAAGATCATCACCCAGTGCCCGCACTGCTTCAACACGCTGAAGAACGAGTACCCGCAGCTGGGCGGCATGTACGAAGTGATCCACCACAGCGAACTGCTCGAGCAGCTCATCGACACCGGCAAGCTGGACGTGAGCGGTGCCACGCTCGAGGAGCGCGTGGCGTACCACGACTCGTGCTACCTCGGTCGCCACAACGACGTCTACATGGCGCCGCGCAAGGTGGTCGGCTCGCTCAAGGGCGTGCAGGTGGTCGAGATGCCGCGCAACGGCAACAAGGGGATGTGCTGTGGCGCCGGCGGCGCGCGCATGTGGATGGAGGAGTCCATCGGCAAGAAGGTGAACGACGAGCGTTCGCAAGAAGCGCTGTCCACTGGAGCCACCCGCATCGCAACGGCCTGCCCGTTCTGCTACATCATGCTGGACGACGGTGTGAAGGCAATGGCCCCCACGATGGGTATCGATGCCGACAACATCAAGGTCGCAGACCTTGCCATCCACGTGCTCGACGCAATCGAGGC
>CANIBN010000236.1 GCA_947465505.1 Acidimicrobiales bacterium
ACGCGGCACGAACCTCGCCGGGCGTTGGCTGCCAGAGCACGAGGTCCTCGCCCAGCAACCGACGGGCCAGCGGTCCAGCCGCCAGATCCTCCGCAAAGCACACCGCGTACCAGAACTGGCGGAACGCGGGCACTTCGGTGACGAGCATGGGGGAACCTTACCCCTCTCCCCCGGACAGCCTTCTCGCCCAGTCGAGCGCGTGCTGCAGGGATTCGGTGAACGCGATGCCCTGCCACGCAATATCGAACGCCGTGCCGTGGTCTACCGAGGTGCGAACGATGGGCAAGCCGATCGTGACGTTCACGCCGCTCTCGAAGGCAAGCAGCTTCATCGGGGTATGGCCTTGGTCGTGGTACATGCACACGATCGCATCGAACCGACGCTGATGAACGGCTTGGTGAAACACCGTGTCTGCAGGATGCGGTCCGCTCACCTCGAGCCCGGCTGCTCGGGCAGACTCGATGGCAGGGATGATCTCCTCGATGTCCTCGCGCCCGAAGAGACCGTGCTCGCCCGCGTGCGGGTTGAGACCACACACGGCGATCCTCGGTCGGGCAAGGAAGCGAGCAAGCGTCTCGTGTGTGAGGTCGATCACCTCACACACCCGTTGCACGCGAACGCGCTCAATCGCCTCGGCGAGCGACACGTGCGTACTCACGTGGGTCACAGCGAGGTCACCGGCCGTGAGCATCATCGAATAGCGCTGTACGCCACACGCTGCCGCGATGAGTTCGGTATGGCCCACAAAGGCAGGATCGCTCAGCTGCGTGGCTTCCTTGTTCATCGGTAGCGTGACGATCGCCGACACTGTGCCCGCGAGCGCATCGGCCGTCGCACGGAGTACGTACTCACGGGCTGCAGCGCCGCTGCGCGCATCGATGACACCCGGGCGGTGGTCGCTCGCCGCAACTATCCCGAGGTCGACAACGCGGAGTCCGGCGAGGTCCGAGGACAGTCCGAGCAGGCCAGCACCGTGCTGGAGCACCGCAAGGTCGCCGTAGACGACCACGTCCTCCGGCAGTAATCCGGCGGCAAATCGTCGCAGCAGGATCTCCGGACCGACGCCCGAGGCATCCCCCATCGTGATGGCGATGGGAGCGGTCATTTGGGCAGTACCGGGAGCAACAGATTGCGCACGGTGAGATCATGGCCGAAACCTCCGGGCTTGGTGACGATCGTGACCGATCGCCCGTCCACGGACATCTCGCCGCAAGCCACTCCGGTGTCGAGCGAGCCACGCAAGCGCACCCCACGTTCCCCGATGAACGCATCCGCCGTATCTCCGCCGAGGAGCACCACGGTGGTGGCACCCGTCGCGGCGACGAGATCGTGTGCTCTCACCGCGAGTTCGAGCGCCACCACCTCCGCGTCGTTGTCCGACGCAATGGTCGGCCACACGATCGTGACCCCGGGGAGGCCTTCGACAGCGAGCGCCTGTGCGCGGCTCGCCGGGTGTCGGCTCCCGCACACCACGACCACGGCGCCGGGATGGAGGATCGGCGCCCGAACCGGTGTGACGGACGTTCGCATCGCGTGGGCGAGCGATCCGGCAACAAGCGCCGGGCCGGCGAGCAGCACGTCGGGTACACCTGCTGCCATTCGCACGAGTTGTTCCACCTCGGCATCGGTGCTCGCATCAGCCACGGCGATCGTACTGCCGCCGCCGAGCCAGGCAGCCAATGCGTTCAGGTCCGCGAGTTCGTCGCCGCCGAGGATCTCTGCCGGTCGACTCGAGGCCGAGGATGAGCGCAGGTCTGCACCGAACTCGCTGTCGGCAACCGGCACACCGTTGACCCGGACCACGCCCTGTTCGCAGGTGCGCCCGGCGCTCGGATACGCAGGGACGAGCAGCACACGGCGACCCGATGCGAGCGCCGCCAGCTCTGTGGCCCAGTTTCCCCGCAACGTGGAGTCCATCTTGTGAGCCCGACGTGTGGCCGGCCAACGAAGCGTCTCGAGTGCTCGCTCGGCAGCAACGTGGGGAGCAACATGACGGGAACGCAAGTCGACAACCTCGACAGCGCCGTCGGGATCGCTTGACCGCTCGCCGCCCCAGGAGGTAACGACGCAGGGCCACCCGGCGTCAGCGCAGAGCGCCGCCGCCTCCATCGCACCACTGCGATCGTCGGCGGTAACCAGTAGCACCCGAGTGTTCATGGCCTCAGACCAGATACGGGCAATGACGACATCCGCTCGAGCAGCAGTAGCCGCGATCGGCGTGGAACTTCGCCGTGAAGACGAACAACCCCGACGTGGGGTCTCGATATCCCGGTTCGCCCCGCTCCATTGCCCCGCTATGTAGCGTCAGTATGCGCTGGTAGTCGGACCGCCGTGGAGACAACCTCTTGTCATGCGGCCGATCGAGCGGCCGGTCGGCAAGCGGTTCGTCCACGCAGGCGACGCTAGCGGCCTCAGGTGGTGACGTAGTCGTCGAGGTTTGTTGCGCGTGTCTGCTGCCAGAACTCGAGCAACGAATACGGCCAGTTCTGTGCGACGCGCCCGGAGGGGCTCTTGTACCAGGAGTTCACCGTGGAGATGCCCCACACCATCAGCTTGTTGCCGGCATCCACCCAGTCCTTGTAGCGATCGTGGACTTCCTGCTTGCAGTCGATGGAGCCGAGCTTGTTGCGCAGGATGGTGCCGATGGCATCGACGATGTAGTTCGCCTCCCGCTCAGAGAACCAGATGATGCTGCCGTTCACCACGATGTTGGTGTTGGGCCCGTACATGAAGAAGAAGTTCGGGAAGCCCGGCATCGTGATTCCGAGATAGGCGCTGGCGTTGCCGTCCCACTTCTCGTGCAGCTCGACTCCGCCCCTCCCGACGATCTTCATCGGGTTGAGGAATCGGTGGGCGTAGAAGCCCGTGGCGTAAACGATGACGTCGGCCTCGTGGAGCACGCCGTCAGAGGTGAGCACGCCCTTCTCCGTGATGCGATCGATCGGGACGGTGTTCAGGGAGACGTTGTCACGCTTCAGGGTCTTTGCCCAGGTGCCGTTGTCCACCATGATGCGCTTGGACGCCGGCGGATACTGCGG
>CANIBN010000237.1 GCA_947465505.1 Acidimicrobiales bacterium
AGACAGTTCAGCCCGGGGTGCGCTCGGGTCCTGACTGATCGGGGCCCCACTGTTGCTCCCCCCGCTTGACCGGTTTGAGCGTCCCGCCGCGCATCGTGCTGGCCGGACCGATCGCCGTCGAACCGAAGCGGTTGCGGATGTCGTCAAGCGCAGAACTCGCCGTGTTCCATGCCTCGGGCGTCGGGTTGCCGTCGTCATCATCGAAGAGAGTGAGTTGCTCGCTCGGGATGGCGAGATTTGAGCCAGCCACCCCGACGAGGCGGACGCCGGGTGAGGGGTCCAGCGAGGCAAGCATCGGTTCGAGCGCTGCGAGCAGCGCCGGGGCCGAGGTGACCGCGCTGGCCAGCGTCACCGATCGGGAGATCGTCTCGAAGGTGGAATACCGAAGCTTCAGGGTGATCGTTCGCGCACCAACCCCGTGCCGCCGGAGCCGCGAGGCCACTGCGTCGCTCAGGCGGACGACTTCGCGCCGGATCTGGCTGGGGTCGTGGAGGTCCTCGGCAAAGGTCTCCTCGTGGCCGATGCTCTTGACCTCCCGGTTCGGCTCGACGGGGCGGTAGTCCTCACCCCGGGACAAGCGGGAAAGGTGGCTACCGCTGGCACGACCAAGGGTGCCCACGATGACGTCCTCACCGAGAGCAGCGAGGTCGCCGACCGTCGCCACGCCCAGGCGCTGAAGTTTGGCGAGTGTCGCGGGCCCCACCCCCCACAGCGCCTCGACGGGGAGCGGGTGGAGGAAGTCGAGTTCGGCTCCCTCGCGCACCTCGAACACCCCGGCGCCGGGACGTACTCCTTGCGGACCCGCCTGCGGCTTGGCCGACTCGGACCCCAGCTTTGCGAGGAACTTGTTCGGCGCGACACCGACCGAACAGGTAAGTCCCGTTGCCTCCAGCACTCGCCCGCGAATGCGGTGCCCGATCTCCACGCCAGTACCGAGCAGCCGACGCGCCCCGGTGACATCGAGGAACGCCTCGTCCAGGGAGATGCCCTCGACGAGCGGCGTGAACTCGTGAAACACCTCGAAGACCTCGTGAGACACCTCGGCGTAGCGCTCGTGGTCCCCGGGAAGGAAGACGGCATGCGGACACTTCCGGCGGGCAACCGAGGACGGCATCGCGCTGTGCACGCCGAAGCGACGGGCCTCGTACGAGGCGGCAGCGACCACACCTCGATTTCCGGTGCCACCGACCACCACAGGCTGACCGCGCAGTTCCGGCCGGCGGAGCAATTCGACCGACACGTAGAACGCGTCCATGTCGACGTGCAGGATGCACCTCATCGGGCGAGGCTCACCCGGGCAGGCGGAGAATCTCAGACGTCGCCCGGTTGGAGCCACGCACCGAGTAACGGAAGACCCGTCGCTCCGTCCACGGGGCGTCGAGCCACTCGTGGATCGGGTCTCGGACCCAGGGAGCCACCGTGCCGAGCAGATCACGACACTCGGTTTCCTCGACGTATCGCGCCTGCTCGACAATCCCATCCGGATCGTCGATCAGCAGATCACCACTCACCTTGGTCGCCCTCCACGCCTCGACCCGCATCCGCCATCCGAGTCCGGGAGCATCGACGTGTACCTCGTAGAGCGGACCATCCCATGCGTGCACGGCCAGACCGGTCTCCTCGCGCACCTCGCGCGTAAGCCCGTGGAGCACCGAAGGATCCTCGGGATCGATGACGCCGCCCGGCGGTGTCCAGTCGAGCGAACCGTTGACACGCCGATTGGCGACGAGGAGCAGCGACCCCGGCCTCTGGATGAGTGCACCGCCGACGAGCCATTCACGCACCGTCGCAGTCTGACACATCCGAACTTCCGTTCGTCGCCGTGCCGTCCGGAAGGTGCCGACCAGACACCGTCGGCACGTACAGTTGCGCTGTGACCGGTCCCCTCTCCGCTTTGCCCTCCCGCGCCGCTCGGGCCCTCGCCTTCGTCGCCATCCTCATCGGAGGATTTGCGGGCGGACTGATCGGGTTCGCCCTCATCGACGTCCAGTGCAGCGGTACGTGCGGAACCTCACGCGCGATCGGCGCTGCCATTGGGGCCATAGTGGCCGCCATCGGTACCGCGGTGGTGTCCGTACTGGTCCTGCGTGCAATGGGCGAATGGCGGGAGATTCAGGACCGTCAGTCGTGACGTCGAACTCGGAACGCGTCTCCGATCGGCCCGACGACCTGCTGCGCCTCGCCACCGAGATCGCACGGGACGCAGCCACCCTCATTACCGAGGGGCGACGACGCGGTCTCCTCGAGGTGTCGACGAAGTCGTCATCGACCGACATGGTGACCGAGTACGACCGACTCAGCGAGCAACTGATCGTCGAACGCCTGCAGACTGCCCGGCCTCACGATGGCATCGTCGGGGAGGAGGGCTCAGACCGTCATGGAACCAGTGGTATCGACTGGCTCGTCGACCCGATCGACGGAACGACCAACTTCCTCTACGGCCTCCCGGGTTACGGCGTATCGATTGCCGCACGCGACCCCGAAGGCGGACTCGTCGGAGTCGTCGCCGTACCCTCGACAGCCGAACTCTTTGCTGCACGTCGCGGCGGGGGCGCCTTCTGCAATGGCGCAGCGATCCGGTGCTCCCAAACCGATGGATTGGGCCGCGCACTCGTCGCGACCGGGTTTTCCTACGACCCCGCCCGTCGCCGCCGTCAGGGAGCCCGTATCGCTGCGCTACTCGACCAGATACGAGACATTCGGCGACTCGGAGCGGCAGCACCTGACCTGTGCTACGCCGCATCGGGCCGTGTAGACGCCTACTTCGAGGAATTCCTCAACCCCTGGGACCTGGCAGCGGGCGAGGTCATCGCCCTCGAGGCCGGTTGCCGTGTCTCCGCCCTCGATGCTGGCCCGGTACGGCCGGCCTCGGTACTCGTGGCGAATCCCGACGTGTTCGGGCCGCTCCGGGACCTCATCGCCGAGATCGACGCCGGGATCGGAGCCGGTTCGGCCGCCACCGGGGACCCGACGCCACATCCTGCGTAGGATGTTCCCGTGGGGACCCGCATC